>SHYV01000040.1 GCA_009692605.1 Myxococcales bacterium | reverse complement strand
GGCTCCTCGTGTTCAAGCACTCCGAGCCAGTACAAGCCGACGGGGAAGGCAGCGTAGGCCTCTGGGACACCCGGGGCCGCGCGGTGAAAAGCCTCCCCCCAGCGCTGCGCCGCGAGCCGCCGGTCACCCTGCGCGCGCGCCACCCGCGCCAACAGCACCCACGCTCGATGATCGGATGGATCGCGCTCGGCTACGCGCTGCATGAGCGCCGTCGCCTCGTCGTACCGTCCGGCTCTGGCGAGCACCGCCCCAGCCTCGAGTAGAGCCCGAGGACTGTTCGGGAAGGCCTGGCGGACCGACAGGGCCGCGAGCACCGCAGCGTCAACGTCGTTCGAGGATTCGGCGGACCACGCTGCAAACAACGCCCGCTCAGGAACGACAGCGTGCACCGCGGCCAACGCCCTCGCGCCCGCTCCTGCGCGCACTGGGTCGGTCTTGAATGCCTGCACCTCGTTGACGGCGTGGTCGACGTACGCCTGCCTGGCCTGCCAAACCGCTGCTGGAAGTTGCACGAGGCCAACCCCCATCAGGCAGAGCCGGACCAACCGCGGGCGCGCCTGCCGGTAACCACCAAACACGGACCCGAGGCACGCGACGGCCGCGGCGCCCAACATGGCGACCGCCGGAAGCTGAAAGGGGAAATCCACAAGGGAATGCGCCGCGATCCCGATCAGGCCAAACCGAAGCCCTGCGGCTCGGTGCGGCTCCTTGACCGGCCCGGGCCACAAGAGCATCAGGGCCACGACCGCCGCTCCCAATCCGACGAGGCCAGTCTCGGCGACCCACTCAAGCGGGTCGTTGTGGGCATGCCGGATGGTCGCAAAGGTGTTGTCGGTACGGAACGGGCGCAGCGCGTCGCCGAACGTCCCTGCTCCCGACCCGGCCAGCCAGAACTGCGGGAGCATGGTGAGGGTGTCTCGCCAGATGGCGGCCCGCCCGAGCGCTGAGACCTCCAACCGGGCCGCGGTCCCCGCCCACACCTGCACGGCCAGCACCACGATCGGTGTCCCAATGAGGAGCACCCGGCTCCGCCGGCCCCGGTTGTACAGCCAGAGGCACGCGACGAGGCCGGCGGCGAGGACGCCTCCCGTGGATCGATCCCACAGCACAATCACCGCCGACGCCACTACGGTGGAGACCGCGACGACGCGACCGGCCCCCTCTTCCTCTGGATTCAGCGCCACGCCCAGCGCGACCGACCCCCCGAACACCATCACCGCGCTGGCGTGATGCCCGTTAACGAAGGGCGCGAAGAACACTTCGGGCACGAAGTCCGGTGTGATCAACCCCAGCATCTCCCCGGCGCCGAGCACAGCGTGCATCAGCGCGCTGACCGCTACCACACCGACCACGAAGGTCAATCCCGCCTCGGCCTCAAACCGCCGGTGTCGCCCGGCGCCCCAGGTAGCCACAAGAGCGCCGAAGCCAAAGACCAGTACAAGCGTCGCAAGGCGCCCGGGAACCAGCCATGGATCGACCGCAAACGTGACCCAGTTTGCTTCAGGCGACCCCGCAAGGCTCCCAGGGCAAAGCACCACCGCCAGAGCTCGAGGAAGGGGTACCATGCCCAGCGCCACAGCCAAGGCCAGGACCAAGCCCGCGGCGGTCCATCGAAGCGTGACCCCGGACCCCTCGAACCGTTCAGTCGGGACCCATAGAGCGATCCCGGCGCCGACAGCCACCAACACGTGAAGCACCACCTGATACTGGGGCTTCACGCTCCCGAGGAAGAGGAAAGCGACGAGGAGCGTCAACAAAAGCACACCTGCCAGTACAGCGAGCGGGCGCCTGGCGGCGGTTGGGGTCATGCTTAGCCGCTACTTCGCCGCTACGTCCGGCTTGTGGTCCTCGGGTGAACGATAGCGATAGTCGTAATCGTAGTAGTACTTGTACTTAGTCCTCGCCTTTGAGAGGTCCACGTCGTTCACGATCACGCCAACGATCGGCGCATCGACCTGCTGAAGCCGGTAAACGACGTCCTGCACAAGGCGTCGCGAAACGGTCTGTTCACGAACGACGAATACCACGCCGTCCACCTGCTTGGACAGGATCGCCGCGTCGGAGAGCATGCCGGACGGAGGGGTGTCGATCAGGACCAGATCATATCGGGCGTCAAGCTCAGTCAGCAGGTCAGCCATCGCGTTTGAGGCGAGGAGCTCGTTCGGCCCATCCGTCCGCGCGCCCGCCGGCATCACGTCCAGATTGACAACGCCGGAAGGGTGGATGGATGCGTCGATGGACCCCCCTTTGAGGACTGTAGACAGCCCGATTTCCTTCGGAATCTGGAAGATCTGGTGCGCCCGGGGCCGACGCATGTCGCAGTCCAGAATGAGCACCTTGCGTCCGAGGGTCGCGAACGAGACAGCGAGGCTGACGATGGTATTGGTTTTGCCCTCCGACGGTACGGAGCTGGTCACCATCAGCCGACGAATCGGTTTCCCATTGAACTCGATCACCGTTCGTATCGAGCGCAGCGCCTCGGATGCGGGCGAACTGGGGTGGTCCCGGATGTACAGAGCCCGCTTGCGGTCGTCCTCCGCCTCGGCCAGACGGGGGACGATGCCGAGGAAAGGGACCCGAAGGTAGGTAGATACGTGCTGTGGAGAGCTGATCGTATTGTCCGCGTACTCCAGCCAGAACCCGATCAGCGCGCCAAGCAGGATGCCGGCGACCAGCCCGAAACCGAGGTTTTCGGGCAAGTCCGGGCTGACCACCCGGGGGTCGGGCCGTGCATCGTCCACGACGTTGACGTTGCTCAAGTTCGTGCGCGCCGCGAGCTCCAGCTCGCCGTCCCGCTGACTCAGCGTGGAGTAGAACTGCTTGCTCCGATCGAGCTCCAGCTTCAAGCGCTCGTACTCCTCGTGGAGGCCCTCGCGTATCAGCAGCTGGGACTTCGCGTCGTTGGTGGCGGCGAGCAGGCTCGCCTCCTTCGCGCGCAGGATCAGCAGCTTCGCTTTTTCGGTGGCGAGGGTTCGATCCACCTCCTTCCTGATCTGCGCCTCCAGACCCGCCAACTTCGCGTCGGAGTACACGCGTTCCGGCATTTTTTCGAGATAATGCGCGGATATCCGAGCGTTTTCCACCGCCGACGACGAATACTCCTGGGCCAGGGTCGTGCCCAGCGGCGTGTTCATGTCCTTCGCGAGCGCCTCCCACGCCTGCCCGCTCTTGAGCTTCTCATGGCTGGCAACCGTGGTGTCGAGCATCACCCGCTCAGTGTGAACCGCCCCAAACGCCTCGTTCAGGTCGCTCATGGCGGATGAGAGCCGCGTCTGGTCGTGGTCGGCGTCCGCCAGATCGTTGGCCTTCTGATACGCGATGAGGCCCCTCCCTTCATCGACGATCCGCTGTTTGTACTCGGTCAACTGCTGCTGCAACCACAGCTTCGCCTCGATCGAGGTGTCCTGCCGGCTCTTCAGCGCCTGATGCCGGTAGGCCTCCGTCACGAGATTCGCGAGCCGCGCCGCCCGATTCGGGTCGGTGTCCGTGATCCCGACGTCGATGAGCTCCGTGTCGCGGCGCGGCGACACGGTCAGCATCTTCCGTAGCTTCTCCGCCCCACCTTCAGCCAGAGTAAGATCTCCGAACCCGAGCGCCTCGTATCGGGAGATCACGTCCTCCCGGGAGGCGCGCGACTGAAGCAGATCCACCTGCGTCTTGGTGTAGGTCCGCTCTCTCGAGAGGGTGTCGTAGTCGACGACCTCCTGCACCCTCAACTCTTGGCCGGACTGCGACTTGATCTGGATGACAGCGGTAGCCTTGTACCGCTTCGGCGTCAGCAACGTCCCGACCAGCGTGATGACGACGGCCAGGAAAGCGACCGCCACCACCACCCTGCGTCGCATCTGGAGCATCCCCCAGACCTCGGTAGCCGTCAGCGCAGCAATCCCGGTCTCGGGCGGCGCTCTGACCGGCTCAACGCTGTCGACTTGCTCCAATTCCGCTCCGCTCTTTGGCGGGCGATCATAGCCCGGTTCCGGGCTCTTCGCCTCCTTGGGCTCGACGCGTTAGCGAGACGCGCCGGATGGTCTGAAGGTGCGCTTGTTTCAACGGTTGTACATGGCAATGGGCTTTCTGGGCGTGGCGCCATGCTTCGCGCAGGACTATCAGGTAGGCGCGGGCGACACCCTTCGAGTGGAGGTGTTTGGCGAACCCCAGCTCAGCCGCAGCGCGCTGGTCCCGTTCGGCTGCTCGCTCGACGTCGACCTGATCGGTGCGATCCGCATTTGCGGTCGCACCACTCGTGAGATCGCGGAGGACATCGCGGCGCACTACGCCGCCGGCTACCTCGTCGCACCGCACGTCATCGTGCAAGTGGCCACCTACGGCAGCCAAAAGATCGAGGTCCGCGGGGCGGTCAAGACCCCGGGAATTCAGGTCCTTACCGGCCCCACCTCCCTCTCGCAGGCGATCACCGCGGCCGGAGGTCCGGATGGCGACAACGTCGTGGATGTCGATGTGGTGAGCGCATCCGCTAGCGAGAAGACCTACCAGCTCAGCACGCTCAACCTCGCCGACCCGCCGGTCCTTGTGTCTGGTGGCGACACCATCGTCCTGCGAAAGGGCCGGCACGTTTATGTAGACGGGCAGGTCAAGACCGAAGGGCCGGTGCCCTTCCACGAGGGCCTGACCGTGTCTCAGGCGGTGAGTCTGGCGGGCGGTCCCAACGAGTACGCCCTGCTTCGGCAAGCCTACATCCTCAAGGCGAACGGCGGACGGGTAGTTGTGAACCTCGTCCGCATTCGCAACGGCAAGACGCCGGACCTCATCCTGCTCCCGGACGACCGGGTCACGTTGCGTAGGTCCTACTTCTAGTGATGAAGTTGAACGAACCAGCGTGCACGCCTGCGACCGGCGCATTAGCCTCCGTTCGTGCGATGGCTGAACGCGTGAAATTGGTATGTCCGAAACGCGTGTGTGGCGTTGTTGTCGGTCTTTTATACGCCTCTGCGGCTCACTCCGAGCCGGGTGAGCACTTCCAGATTGGTGCCACTGCCATCACCCCTGCGATGATGGTGGGGGTAGAGTACTCGTCGAACACCCTACATTCTGCCGAAGCGGAGGGCGCCGGCGCCTTCGATCTCACCATCGGCCCCAAGCTCAATCTGGTGATGACTAAGGACAACCTCGACCTCGGCTTCAACGGCGCCTACCAGCTCCGGAAGTACTTCGGGGCCAAGGCCAATCTGGATCGTTACGACGACTTCACGGTGAGCGCCGACGTCAACGCGCTGAAGCGCTCGATCGTGGGCCTCCGACTGGCCGAGGACATCGGGATCGTCAACGCTCCGGTCGATGACGTCTCCGCGCACCCCTACGCAACTCAGTTCACGACGGCCACTTCGGGAGACCTCTTGGTCCGCCCCGGGTACGCTCTGGAGATCACCGCCGGGGCGGAATTCATCATGGACCACTTCGGTCTGTCGGACGCGCAGGACTCGAACGGGAGCTCGGCCTTCAATACGCGGACGTCGTACGGGCCCACGGCCTCGGTGACGTGGAAGTTCCTCCCGCGCACCGCCGTCCTGCTTGATTTCAGCCACCTGACTTCGAGCTACGCGAATGCTACCGCCACGTACGGGACTGCGCCGGCCGCGGACCCGACCAATCCGGATGCGGCGACTGACGGGATCACGACCGTGACCTTTCAGCCACACAGCACCACCCGGGTCGAAGGCGGCCTTCGCGGACGCGTGACGAAACGCTTGGTGGTCGGCCTCACCGGCGGATACGCGGCGGCCGCCTACGGCGAACCCGGGGCTATCGACAAGTCTGCCAGCATCGGCGGCAACGCGACCGGCGGAAAGCCCACGGTGGTCGACGCCCTGCAGCATTTGTTGGCCGATGCCTCAGTGCGCTACGAGCTGACCGAGACCGCAACGGTAACAGTCGGCGTCGACAAGAACTTCCGGGATTCGTTCTTCACCAATTACGTCTCCTACTTCAAGGGCTACGCGTCGGCCGACGCCCGGTTCGGGGACCACTTCGGAGCCGTCGCTGGCTTTGACGCCTCCACCGAGGCCTTCCGTGGCTCCGAAACCCGCGACGACCTCCTTCTGGCCGTACGTGGCGACCTGAACTACTACATCCGCGAGTGGGTCTGGGTCAACGCGGGTGGCGGCTGGACGCAGCGCGCCTCCGATCAGGCCCACGCCGACGTCCAATACGACGAGTTCTCCGGCCACTTCAAGCTGCGGCTGGCCTACTGAGTCGGGCTCTGGCCTTTAGGCCCCGATCGCGGGCAGCCACTTGACCCCTGCTCAGGCCCCGTAGTACCCACGGTACCACTCCACAAACCGGCCGATGCCTACCTCAATCGGGGTGGCGGGCTGGAAGCCGGTGACCTCCGCGAGATCGCTGACGTCCGCCCAGGTGGCTGGAACGTCCCCCGGCTGGAGCGGCATGAGGTTCTGGACAGCGGCCTTGCCGAGCGCCTGTTCGAGCACGGCGATCATCTTGAGCAGCGGCTCGGGACGCTCATTGCCGATGTTGAGCACGCGAAACGGCGCGCTGGACATCGCCGGATCCGGGAGCTTCGGGTCAAACGCGGGGTTCGGCGTCGCCGGCACCTTGGAGACCCCGACCACGCCGGTCACGATGTCGTCGATGTAAGTAAAGTCCCGCTCCATACGGCCCTGATTGTATACATCGATGGGTTCGCCTGCGAGGATCGCGCGGGTAAACAGGAACAGGGCCATGTCCGGCCGACCCCACGGTCCGTAGACCGTGAAAAAGCGCAGCCCGGTCGTGGGGAGTCGGAAGATGTGGCTATAGGCATGCGCCATCAGCTCGTTCGCCTTCTTGGTGGCGGCGTACAAGCTGACCGGATGGTCCACTCCCCGATGCTCGGTGAACGGCATGTCAGTGTGGAGGCCGTACACGGACGAGGAGCTCGCGTACACGAGGTGGCCAACGCCGCTGTGGCGACACCCTTCGAGGATGTTGGTGAACCCAACCAGGTTCGCCTGGATGTACGCATGCGGGTTGGTCAGCGAATAGCGAACCCCTGCCTGTGCCGCGAGGTGGATAACGACGTCGGGCCGCACTTCAGCGAACAGGCTCGCCATCGCCTCCCCGTCCGCGAGGTCGATCTGCACGAACCGGAAGCCCGGCCGGCCGACAAGGCGATTGAGCCGCGCCCACTTGAGCTTCGGGTCGTAGTAGTCATTGACGATGTCGAGTCCCACCACCTCGCGCCCTTCGTTCAAGAGGCGTTCGGCGACGTGGTACCCGATGAAGCCGGCGACGCCGGTGACGAGGACGGCGCTCACAGCGACAGGTACCGGAGCTCGGCGGGCAGGAGCGCGCGGTCCATGCAGGACTTCACGTCGAACACCACGCCACCAGGCCTGACCCGGGAGCAAAGCGCAGCGGTCCCTTCCGAGAGGAATTCGGCGTGGCTGACCGCGACGACGAGGACGTCAAGGTCGACCAAGGATCCTTCGTCGACGAGGTCTAGTCCGTACTCATGCCGCGCCTCCGCAGCGGTGGCGTGAGGATCGTGGACCGACACCTCGGCGCCGTACTCGCGCAGCTCGGTGATGATGTCGGGCACCTTGCTGTTCCGCAGGTCCGGCACGTTCTCCTTGAACGTCAGCCCGAGGACACCGACCTTGGCGCCGCGGGTGAGGCGACCGCCGAGGTTCAGGGCCTTGGCGATGCGCTGGGCGACGTATCGGGCCATGTCGTCGTTGATCCGGCGACCGGCAAGGATCACCTGCGGGTAATAGCCAGCCTGCTCGGCGCGCGCGGTCAGGTAGTAAGGGTCGACCCCGATACAGTGCCCGCCCACGAGGCCCGGAGAAAAGCGCAGGAAGTTCCACTTCGTCCCGGCGGCGGCCAGCACGTCGCGCGTCTCGATCCCGAGCCGCTCGAAGATGACCGCGAGCTCGTTCATGAGCGCGATGTTGATGTCGCGCTGCGTATTCTCGATGACCTTCGCCGCCTCGGCGACCTTGATCGTGGGCGCACGATGCACGCCGGCGCTGATGATCGCGCTGTAAACCCCCGCCACGCGGTCCAGGATCTCCGGATTTTCTCCCGACACGACCTTCACGATCGTATCGAGGCGGTGCTCCTTGTCGCCCGGATTGATGCGTTCAGGTGAATAGCCCAGAAAGAAGTCGCGTCCGCGAACCAGCCCGGACTCGTGCTCGAGGATCGGACCGCAGACCTCCTCGGTGACGCCAGGGTAGACAGTAGATTCGTAGACGACGACCGCCCCCTTCGAGAGCACGCGACCAACCGTGCGAGACGCCGATTCAACCGGGCCGAGGTCAGGCCGGCGGTGGCTGTCGATCGGGGTGGGCACGGCGACGACGATGAAGGTGCAGCCGCGCAGCTCCTCTGGGTCGGAGCTCAGCATGAGGGACGTCTCGGCCAGCTCGCCCGGCGTCGCCTCGCGCGTGCGGTCTACTCCGCGCTTCAGCTCCTCCACGCGCTTGACTGAGATGTCGAATCCAACCGTCGGGTACTTCCTCGCAAACCCCAGTGCGACCGGGAGGCCCACGTACCCGAGACCGACAACACCAATCCGCTCCATCTGTGCTCCGCGCGCCGCGGGACCTATCAAGGGACCGGGCTCACCGCACGCTGCGGCACAGCCGAAGCCCGATGTGCCGGGCCCTCCCCTCTGGGGAATCGCCGAGCCGGAACGCCGCGCTCGCCGATCGACGGTACGCAGTGAACGCTCCACCCCTCAGCGAGCGGGTGCTTCCCCCCTCGGTGTAGGGCACAAAGCAGCCATCGACGACGTTTGGGCCCTCCTGCCGGAACACGTCAAGGCACCAGTCGCGAACGTTTCCCGCCACACCACGAACGCCATACGGGCTCTGGTCTATCGGGAAGCTGTCGACGACCGACGGCGCCGGGCCAGCGCGAAAGCTCTCGGTGGTATTGGCGAACGTCGGGTCGAGGTGCGACCCCCACGGAAAGACCCGTCCGTCCACACCTCGCGAGGCCTTCTCGCGCTCAAACTCCCAAGGGAGCCTCCAGCCGACACCGGTCCGGGCAGCCTCAAAGGCGGCGAAGGCGAAGGCGCCGTGCCAGTCGATCAGCGTCACCGGCATGTCGAGGCCGCCTCGGGCCACGACCTCGGCCGGGAGGCGGTAGGTGTTGTCAGCGGCGCGCGAGTAGAGCAGCCGGGCAGGAGCGCCAGCCTGAGGCGGCCGATCCCGGGGGACGAAGCGAAGGGCGTCGCCCTCCTTGCCCGCGAGGACCAACGCGTTCAAGAAGTCC
Source organism: Myxococcales bacterium (assembly GCA_009692605.1). Classification (GTDB taxonomy): domain Bacteria; phylum Myxococcota_A; class UBA796; order UBA796; family SXON01; genus CAIUMM01. The sequence goes on along the minus strand of SHYV01000040.1, from coordinate 19,169 downwards.
AGCCACTGGCGATGGGTGACCGGAAACCTGGAGATGATGAAGGCTTCGAGCCAAACGTCACGCCGCGGCAGGCCGCCAGTCGCCTCGGAGTCCCCGCCCGAGGTGAACCACCCCGCGGGCACGTAGCAGTCGTCAACCCCGAGCTCGGAGGGCCGAAGCAGCTCGATCGGGCGCGGCTGAGTCGCACCGGGGGGGACGCCGTCCCAGTGTCCCTGCCGTGAAATATTGATGGGATATCTGGTGTTTGCGTACCCATCCTTCTTGATCACCACAAGATAGCTCCCCATCGGGAGGTACCACCCGTGGAGCGGAGCGCGGCCGGGGTGCCGAATCGGCTGAAGCTCGATCTTCCGGTCGCGCTCCACGCACTTGAAAATCTCGACGGACGCACCCGATGGCTCGGTGATCAGGGTCAGCGCACCGTCACCCCGCAGCCAGACCGCGTGCCGACCGTCGTCGTGCGCGCGAAAGTGACGCTCTGCCCGTTGTAAGGCCAGCAAATCGCCCGATGCTTCGGCCTCGGACATCCGAACACGGAAGTGCTCTGCCAGCCGGGCGTGAGCCTCGGGGAGCTCCGCGTCCAGCGATAGCGCAGCGCGCAGCGTCTGGACGCGCTGCACTGCTTCGAGCGCCGCCTGCTGCTCAAGCTCATCGGCTTCGTCTTCCATGTCCCAGAACCGACGCTTCTCTTCAACCGGCGCATCCCCCGGTACCTGCCGCTGCAGCTGTGCCGCGTCCAGCCTGAGCCGCTTCGCGCGCACCTCGAGATCCGCCGCCCGGGGCTCCATCGCGTCGGAGTCGGCGACGAGCAACAACGCCCGCTCATGGTCCCTCGCCCCGTCGAGAAACGCCTGAATCCCACGCCCGAATTCGCCGGCCTCAGGGAAGCGCGCCGCCGGGCTCCGCATCATCGCTCGGTCGCACAGATCGACGAGATCTGCCGGCGGCAGCGGCTTCTGCTGCCCCAGCGGGGTGATGAACCGGCGAGCCCTCGGCAGCTGCGGCGGCGGCCCGGACCGCACGGCCTGAAGCACGGTCTCGGCGTCGGGCCCGTCATAGGGAGGCTCGCCCGAGAGAATCTCGTAGAGGACAGCCCCGAGCGCGTACACGTCTGTCGTGAAGCCCGTCTTCTCGGCGCGCGCCTGCTCAGGTGGCATGTAGCAGGGCGTGCCGACGACCCAGCCGCGGCCTTCAGGCGGTATCGGTGCGTTGGGGTTCGCCGGGTCGACATCATCCTCGCCAGCGAGGACAGCGAGCCCCCAATCGAGCACGAGCACTTCGCCAAACGCGCCGAGCATGATGTTGTCGGGCTTCAGGTCCCGGTGGACCACGCCGCGCGAGTGCGCGAAGCTAAGGGCCTCGCAGACCCTCAAAAACGCCTGCACCAGACGGTGCAAGGTCCAGCCTGATGGCGAAGCCAGCCAGCGCCCGTCCCGGCAGCTGGCGTGGACCTCGGCGATGAGCGTGGTGAGGGTGTTTCCCTTGACCTCCTTCATGGCAAAATATGGTCGTCCATCTTCCAATTTTCCCAGAGCATGTACCGGCACGATGCCCGGATGCTCAAGGCGCGCTGTGGTCTGCGCCTCTTCGATGAACCGCGCCAGCAGCGAGGGGTCGGCCGCGTATTCCGTGCGGAGCAGCTTTACAGCTACATCCCGGCGAAGGCGATGGTCCCGAGCACGATGCACCACACCCATGGCCCCAGAGCCGATCTCTACAAGCTGTTCATACGCGGCATCGGGACCGTCCGGGCGGATCTTCATTGCCGGGAGCCTAACCGAAAACCGCGAAAGGGCGCCGGCGTCCGACGCCAACTTACCGCTCACACCACCCCGCCGGACGCATGGACCCAGCAGCCGGCTCCCGATGCGCCTCCACCCACATCGCGTCGCCGAAGCTGTAGAACCGAAACCCCTGTTCGATCGCCTCCTTGTAGGCGGACATCACCCGCTCTTGACCGCCGAAGGTGCTGACGAGAACGAGCAGGCTGGACCGCGGCAGGTGGAAGTTGGTGATCAGCGCATCGACGTGCCGAAAGGTGTACCCCGGGCGAATGAACAGATCAGTTCGCCCGGCGCCCGGCGAGCGCATCGACTCCAGCACCCGCAGCGTGGTCGTGCCCACCGCGACCACTCTCCGCCGCTCTCCACGCGCAGCCGTCACGGCATCGTAGGTCACCTGTGGCACCACATACCGCTCCTCGTGAAGCCTCCCGGACTCCCAGACCGACGCGTCGAGCGGCTGGAAGGTGCCCGCGCCGACCTCGAGTGCGACCCGGAAGATTTGTACTTTTAACGCAAGTATCTCCTCAATCAACCCGGCAGTGAAGTGCAACCCCGCCGTCGGCGCGGCCGAGGCGCGAAGCTCACCTTGCCTCGCGTAGACGGTCTGGTAGCGCTGCTCGTCGGCCGGGATGGCGGCCCGATTCAGGTACGGTGGCAATGGAACCTCTCCCGCCGACGCCGCGAGAGCGTCGACGTTCGGCTCCGGACGCACGGCCCAAGTGCCATCCGCATGCCGTCGGAGGAGCCGCACCGTCCCTGAACCGCACGTCAATCGCTCGCCTTCTACGAGTCTCCGGCCCGGGCGAACGAAAGCGCGCCAGTCGCCATCCCGAGCGCCGCTGCGGTCGGGGCCATCGTCGACCGCGTGCTCGGGCCCCGAGAGCAGCACCTCCACCGCCCCCCCGGTCGCACGAAAGCACCGAAGCCGGGCCTTCATCACGTTCACGTCGTTCAGGACGAGCAAGTCCCCTTCCCTCAGCAGCCCGAGCACGTCACGAAACGTGCCCGTCGGGATGCCACTGGGTTCGGCAGCGCACCCGTCGCTGCCTACCAGCGCGTAGAGTCGAGACCCATCACGGTCGGTGACCGGGTCACGGGCGATCTGGGCATCAGGGAGCTCAAAGCTCCAGGGGTCGAGCTCTGCTCCGAGGTCATCGCGCACGCGCCATCGCTATCCCACCGCTCGCGCGTTAGCCCCGCGCGGTCAGGAGTCCCGCATGCCCGCCCCGTCCCGTACGAGCAGCCCCAGCCCCAAGCGCGCTGAGCCCGCCATCCACGTCGATCTCGATCAGGTCGACATCGCAAACCTCTCGGCCAGCGAGATGGCCCAACTGATGAGCGACTTCGCGCCGAAAAACCGGCCAGGTGGCGTCAAGAAGGGCACGAGAATCCGGGCGATGGTCTCACGGGTCAGCGACTCGACCGTGTTCTTCGACATCGGCGCCAAGGCCGACGCCACCATCGAACGCATGGACATGCCGTCCGCGGTTCAAGTGGGTGACATGCTCGACGTGTTCGTGGTGGGAGTCAAGGACGGCGAAGTCCGGCTCACGCTCACTGTTTCCGGCGAAGCGACCCGGGAGCTGCTGGACGAAGCGAAGGCGCAGGGCATCCCCGTGCAGGGCCGGGTCACCGCCAACAACGAGCACGGCTTCGAGGTCGAGCTCTCCGGTGGCGTTCGTGCGTTCTGCCCGATGGGGCAGATCGACCGAGTGATCGACGCCGACCCGACCCACTACGTCGGCCAGACCCTGATGTTCCGGATCCTCGACGTGCGTGGCCGCGACGCCATCGTGAGCCACAAGGCGATCGCCGAGGAAGAGGCCAAGGCCACCCGTGGCGAGCGCATGACCGAGCTGACCGAAGGCGAAGTCTACGAGGGCACCGTCATCGGGCTTCGGGAATTCGGCGCGTTCGTGCGCCTGCCCAACGGCGTCGAGGGGCTTGTCCACATCTCGAACATCGGCAAGGCCCGGCTCAACAAGGCAAGCGACGCCCTCGAAGAAGGTCAGGTGGTGAACGTCCGCGTGCTCTCGGTGGACTCGGCCCGGCAGCGCGTGAACCTTGGGATCCGCCAAGCGGCTGACGCGCCCGCGGACGTACCGTTGGAGCAGCGCGGCAAGAGCTCGACCGGCCAGAACAGCTTCGGCACCATGGCCGGGCTGCTGGGTGGGATCCAGATCGCCCCGAAGGTCGTGAAGGCAGCGGTCGTGAAGGCAGCGGTCGCGAAGGCAGCGGTCGTGAAGGCAGCGGTCGCGAAGCCCGCGCCCCCGCCGCCCCCCAGCCAGCATCCGAGGGGCGCGCCGGCCATGACGGCGCCCGTCCCTGCGGCGCCCGCGGGCGCAGGCGCGGCGCCGGTGGAAGCCCGCGCCGCCGTGCGGCGCAAGGCCCGCTAGATCCTGGGCTTGAGGGACGAGACGCGCCGGAGCCAGGGCGAGACAGGCGGGCCCGACAGACGGGCCCGAAACGCAGGCGCGCCACGCGGGGCCATCCCGGGCTACCATGCGGTTCATGCTGCTCTACGTCGTTCTACTGACCGTCTGCGGGCCCGCCTACGCGGGCGTAGCGAAGCTCGCACCCGCGCAGGAGGCGCAGCTCGCGGCCGGTGAGGTCCTCATGATCGACCGCGTCTCGGCCAAGCCGGGTGGCATCAGCGTCGAAGGATTGGCCGACACTCCCGCTTCGACCGACGCGATCTGGCGAGCGCTCCTCGACTTCAAGGCGCGGTTGGCGTCGAACAGCGCGGTGAAGGAATTCGCCTACTACAAGCCGAGCACCGCCACCGAGCAGTGGGGGGTTTGGGATGTGACCCGCTTCGGTATACGCCTCACCTACCACAACCACTACATCCTCGACCGCGCAGCGGGCACGTTGGTGCACGAGCTCGACCCGGCGCAGACAAACGACCTCACGTGGAGCCGAGGCACGTACACCCTCGGGCCGAGCCCCAACAACGCTGATTGGCGGCGGATCAGCTACGTGGTCGACACCGAGTTTGGCGTGGCCATCCCCAGCTTCATCAAGTCATGGCTCTGCGGGACCGGCGTCCGGGACTACATGGCGGATCTGGTGATCCGGGCAGGGCGCTCGTGATGGGCTTCTGGTCTCGCGTCACCGCGTCCGGGGTCACCGCGTCCCGGATCGCTGCGTCCGTGGTCGGCGCGCTCGTCGTCAGCGCCCAAATCGTGGGCTGTAAAAAAGCCGTACCCGCCCCGGCCGACCTGATGGAGCTCGCGCCCTACTTGTACGGCAACCAGGACGACCCCACCCTGCTCGGCGAAGGTCTGGCCTCGCTCGCGATCTGGTTCGATACGCGGGAGACGGCCGAGGATGGCTACATGCTCCCGGCGCTGACCGAGGACGCCGCGGTCGACATCTCCCGACCGGCGGGCACGTCGCTGTCCGATACTTTAGGCGGCTACGTGGACGCCCAGAGCACCGCCACGCTCGCGTCGCACGTCAACCTCATCCTCCTGGCCGACCAGACTGTGGTGAACCCGAACGACTACTCCAAGAATGAACGCACCTTTGTCTCCGGCGGAGACTGCTTCATCGATCAGGGCTGCGATCGTCTGGTCACGAGCAACGACATCGTAAAGACGGCCGCCTTCGGCGTCACCATCCCGTACGTGTACTTCAAGGACTACCAGTGGGCGCACTTCACGGATTCGGACGGCGCCAACCGCGACGCAGTGGTCAGCCGCGGCTGGGTCGAGGAGGAGGGCTGGGATGAGGACCACGCGAACGGCGTAAAGCAGTCGTACACCCTGGACGTGTTCATGGACTCGCCGGCGGGTACGGTACATCGCTCGCAGGCCCTCTGGACCGAGCTGGTTCTGGTGATCGACGGTCTGGTCTCGCAGGAATTCCTCGAAGGACAGCTGATCTCGGGGCTGCAGGCCGTGATGGTCGACACCGACGAGTGCATCGTCGAGCAGGGGTTGTAGCGGGTGCTGCTCCTGTGGGTTGGGCTTCACGCCGTCGCGCTCGCCACGCCCCCGTCCACCCCGGGCACGGGCTTTCACCACATGGAGCAGTTCGCGGCAGCGGGCTTCCCAGAGGGGGTCCACGTGGTCTACGAGCCGGAGTGGCGATTCCGACTCTACCCGGAGGCCCCGGGACCGGGGGCGGACGGGGGGGCGGACGGGGGGGCGGACACGACCGCGGGTCCCAGCCTGACACACGTGCTCACCCGCGACAATTTCGTGTCGTTCGTGCTCCACACCGAGCTGACACCCGCGTTCCCCCGAATTGGCCCCATGCTACGGTTCTCTCCGTTCGCGGTGTGGGACGTGTCGATCGGCGCCTACGGGATCTGGTACTTTGGGACCTTCGCGGTGTTTCCTTTGGATGATCCGAACACAGCCGCGACGCGCGAATGGAAGCAGGAGTCCAAGTCGAGCGGCGGGCTAGAGGGCGGAGTGGGGCTTCAAGCCTTCGCCGATACCCGGATCAAATTCAAGGCTGGGCCCGTCCTCGGCATTGCCCAACTGACGGTAGTGAGGAATGACCTGACCAACTACGCAGGCGACCTCAAGTGGTATTGGGACCCGACCGACCAGATCAACTCCCCAGCTCACGGTTGGGTCGTCCGCCGTGCCGGTTACCTATTTTGGGACATCGTGCATCCGACTACGCCCACAGCGAGGCGTCTCTGGGTTGGCTCGGTGCTGAATTGGAACTCGTGCGCTGTGACCGAGGATCGCAACATTCGGCTTGGGCCGATCCTGCTGTGGAAGCCTGTCGACGCCGCGACCATGCCCACGATCGCGTTGGGGTCACAGGCGTGGCTGGTGTCTCGCTTCCACCAACTGTGGCCGCCGTACACCTTCCTTGCGTTGCGTTGGGAGACCTGACCCGCGGCACCGGCACCCCGGCTCAGAGCCTTACACCGAGCTCCCTCGCCACCCCGAGTGGATCCGCAGCGCCCCGGACCCCATCAAAGGTGAACGGCAGCAGCCATTCAGTCACGAATTCCGGGGGCTCTTTCGAAAGAACCAGCTCCCTCAAGACGTGCACCGCGACGGGGTACCATTTCGCGGCCTCGCCTTCCCACTGGACTTGCGCCTTTCGTCCCCCGGCCTTGAGCCCCTCGACCTCTTCGGCGAGGATCCGCTCGAACAGCTCCACGGATACCCGGCCGTGATGGACTTCAGCCCACAGCTCCCAGCGTGACCGCTCCGTCGTGGCGAGGTCGTCCATGACCCGCACGGCGACCCTTTGCCCGCGTGCGTTGGTCAGCGTGGTGGGCAGGGCGACGCACCCATTGCCGCACAGCCAGTCTGTCAGGTACTGCACCGCCTGAAAGATGTTGTAGCGGACCTCCTCCGGGTCGTGGTTCGAGATCACCGGCGACACCGCGAGGTCGGCCGCGAGCACCGCTCTGGGGTATCGCGCATCGTCCTGCGCCAAGCCAGCCACGTCGGGTCCGGCGACAAAAGCGAGCAGTTGCCCCTGCTCCACGGGGTCCGGAACCAGCGCCTCGATGAGCCGGACCAACCGATCGCATCGGCCTTGCCCGGGCCGCGCTCCTCCCAGCTCCACCCGATGGTCAGCCCGCCAAGCCGCGACGAGCGCGATCCCGATGCGGACGAAGTCCGGGTGGGCGACCCAAAATCCGTCCAGGCCGCGCTTCATCTGGGTCACCACGTCGCGGATGAACCCGACGATGCTCACCGAGTAGGACTCTGGCTCGTCGTCGGTGAACAAGACGCCGTACATCCCCCCGAGCTTGAGCGCGCCCATCGGCCCAAGCGCACGCGCGAGGATGAGGTGCGACTCCTTGATGTGGCGGATGACGATGTCGGGGTCCGCCTTGACCGGGATGCGGTAGTTTGGATCGTGGCGGAACAAGCGCGCGGTGGACGCGAGAAAGTCGTGCCATCCCAGCGAACCACCAAGGAAGTATGGATGAAGTGCGGCCGCCATCTCACGGATGCGAAAGATCGCGCGAGGGTTCTCGAATACAATCATCAGGCGTACCGACCCAAGCGGATAGGCCGGGTGACGCGCCTTGACCGCACGCTCTGCGGTGTGGACGAGCAGGGCGAAATACGCCGCCTCCTCTTCGTTCTCGAGCTTCGGAACGTAGAATACGCGCGCCTCGACGCGATCACGGTGCAGCCAGAGGTGCTGAACGAGCTCGATCAGATGGAGCGGAAGTGGGTTCCCATCGAGCAGGTGGCTGCCATCGGGCAACGCCAACCCGGCCACCCGCTTGATGGGGAGCGCCCGTTGCGTGGCGGCGAGCGAGTACACCTTGCCGGACCGCGGATCGGTGAACGAGAGCGTCCCGTCGAAACAACCGACGAGGTTTTCGCTGGCTTGCAGCAGGCTACGCGTCAGCGGGGTCTTACTGTCCTCGCTGTCAGCTCCCCACCGCGGGACGATCCCGGAGGCCTCGACCAGCTCGGCGACGATCGGCGCCTCACCGGGGCGACGTCGATGAAGGGCGTTCATCGCGTTGATTGAGAGCTTCGGGTCGTCGGGCGGACCGAAGAGCGTGATTTGGTCGCCCCCCAGCCAGGGTGGCACGTCCACAGCGGGGCACTGCACCACACCAACCGCCGGGCCGACGACCAGACGCCCGCCCGCATCCCGCTTGCCGACCACGCTGTCGTATCCGGGGTCCCGCACCCCGAGGCTCCCGTTCCGTACAGCACACCGGAGCGTCTCCGCGTCGAGAAAGGCCCGGTCAATACGACGCTGGTCGAGGACTCGGGCGAGGGTAGGCAGGACTGACCTATACACGTCACAAACGAGCCAGAGGATCTCGGGGGACTCCAGGCCCGGGAACTCCCGCTGCAGGCCCGGGGCGACGCGCAGTCCGGGCACCCCCGGGACGGCCTCAGCGTCGTTCAGGAGGCGCGCGACCAGCGGGGCAGGGAGGTAATCGAGGTAGTACGGAAGGTCGGCGCCGGAGCGAACGGGGTGCATACTCGGCCCTTATCCGGCTGGCGAGCGCCGCTCGGTCGTGTCGATGGTCGCGGAGGATGGCCAGGAGACGGTGGAAATGAACGCGGAGGGCACGGCCTCCGTTCGTCCCGCATCCCCTCACGCCGTCGCGCCCAACCCCAGCATCACGATCGCCAAGCTCAGGCCGATCTTGACGAAGCGCCCGGTCGCGCCGATCGCGACATGCTTAAGCGGCAATCCCCCAGCGCCAGCGGCCATCGTGACGAGCCCGTAGGGGAACGGTACCAGCGCCGCCAGAAAAATCCCACGCCACTGGTGCTTCAACAACCCGGCCTCCAGCCCGGTCCGCAGGATCCACGCACGGAACCACGGCCAACGCCCGAGGCCCAGCCCAACAGCCCAGCCCAACAGCCCGGAGAACCAGGAGCCGACGCCCGCCGCGAGCCAGACCCAGATGGCCGGCAATCCCCCGGCGTAGGCCAACAAAACGATCGGCTGCGACCCGAGCCCGGGCACCGTGTCCAGAATCAGGGCCGACACGAAGACACCGAACAACCCGAACCGCGTCACGAAGGCCGCTGCAGCCGTCTCCAGCGGCCCCCGGAAGAAAACACCGATCAGGACGACCAACACCAGCAGGACGACCAACGCCTTCGCCATGTTCCAGTAGAGGTCGCGGTTCCGGGCGGCGTCGGGGTTCGGGGGTGACATCGGCTCGGTCATCCTGACGGGGCTATCGCGGGCGAGCGCGACACCCGAGTCGCTGTGCGCCCCGGTTCACACAAACCTACATAGATGCTAACTGCATTATATCCAGTGACACGTGAAGTGCGTCACAGTTTGTCGAAGTCCCGGCCATCGCCCCCGGCCATCGCCCCCGGCCATCGCCCCCGTCCATCGCCCCCGTCCATCGCCCCCGTCCATCGCCCCCATCCGCCGCCATCGCGCCCCCCTGGAGTCCCCCCATGTCGCTGTCCCCCCGCACCCGCCCCTGCTCGTCCTTCATCGCCGCCCTCGCCCTGACCCTACCCCTCGTCGCCTGCAGCACGAGTGGAGACATGATGAGCCCCGGAGACATGGGCCTCACGGCGGGGGCCAGCAGGGCATCGACTACGCCCGCGAAGTGGTCGAGCAGGGGATGGTGCCCGCCCCAGAGGACATCTCGGTCGAGGGGCTACTGAACGAGCACGACATGCCCATCGTCGGCGAACCCTGCGTAGACGTAGTGTGCGTGAACCTCGCCGCGGGCACCGGTCGAGTCGACGCCCAAGACCAGAGCTCGATCTTCCTTCAGGTGGGCTACGACACCGCCATCAACGGTGAGACGTGGGAGCGCCCAGCGACCGAATTCACAGTGGTGATCGACGTGTCCGGCTCAATGAGCGAGCTGCTGAAGGAGATCAAGCTGGCGCTGCGGGTCATGGAATCCGAGCTTACCGCGGAGGACACCATCGCGATCGTCGCGTACGGCGACTCGGCGCAGCTCGTCCTCCCTCCCACACGCGGCGACCAGCGCGACGAGATCGACGACGCGATCTCAAACCTCAGCTCAGGCGGTTCAACCAACATGGAGGCCGGCCTCCAGCGCGGCTACGAGACCGCTCGCCAGATGGCGACGGGGCGCAACGCCCGGGTCCTGTTGTTCACCGATGAGCAGCCCAACACCGGGTCGACCAGCGCCGGAACGTTCAAGTTCATCATCGGCGAAGGCGCCAACGACAACATTGGCCTCACGATGTTCGGTATCGGCGACGCCTTCGGCTCGGGCCTCGCGTACGAGATCGGCGAATTGAGGGGCGGCAACTTGAAATACCTCGCGGCCGAGTACGAGATCGAGCACGTGTTCACCGAGGCCTTCGGGTATCTGGTCACCCCCGTCGCCTACGACCTCAACCTGCAGCTCAGCTCCGACGCTGCCCTGGAAGCCGCGTACAACGTTCAGAGCTCCAGCGCGTCCGGCGGCGGGACCGACATCGAGGTCCACGTGGCCACCCTGTTCCTGTCTGAGGGCCACGGGGCGTCGGTCCTGCAGCTCGCCGCTGGAGGCCGCAGTCCCTCCGATGTGGAGGTTGCCTACGGAGAGCTGTCGTTTGAGACCACTGGCGGCGACATCGTCAGCATCGAGCTGGCCGGCGATATGGGCACGGCGGCGGGTGGCTACGGCGAGGACGCGTTTGGGCAGGTTGGCACCCGCAACGCCGCGCTGCTCGTCAACGAAGCCCTCACCGCCATCGAGATCTGTGAGGCCTTTCATCACGGGAGCGCCGGAAGCGTCGCCGGGCTGGCGCGAGTCACCGAAGCCCGCCTCAGGGCCGAAGCAGAGGCGCTCGACGACGACGCCCTGCGCCGTGATGTCGACTTCTTCGCAAAACTTCTTACAAACGCCGGTATCTGAAAAGTGGGTAGGATCCCCGGAGGGGGGATCCTACCCACTTGCTGGCCTGCACGAGCGTTGCACAGCTCCGGCGCACGAGCGCCCGGTGGACCCGACGTGCCCGACAGATCGGCCCCGTAAAGATGGGACTCCACCTCTGGAGCCCACGATGAATCCCTTCCTTCGACTCTTCGGCATCACCTGCGTCTTCTTCTTCGCGCTGATCGCGTGGATGACGCTCGGTGGAATCACCACCGCGCGGAACGTGGAGCAGGGCGGCCTGCTGTCCTCTCGCGTTCAGGACCTCTACGGCAGCCCGATGACCCAGCAGGCGCCAGCGGTCACGCTGGTCTGGCCGGTGCTGCGCAACCACCCTGAGGAGCACACCGACACACAGGGCAAGGTCACCACCACCAACCGGCCGGTATGGGAGACGGCGACGAGCGTGCTGATCCCAAAACAGACGCGCATCGCGGCGAACCTCACGCTGGACGAGAGGCGAAAGGGATTGATGTGGTTCCCGCTGTACAAGGTCGGCTTTCAGGGCGCCTGGCAGATCCCCATCGAGACGACGGTGCCCGAGAACGCTCACGTCGAGATCACGTTCGTCTACCCCGACGCTTCCACCCACTACGACGACTTCACCTTCGTGATCGACGGTCAAGACGTCGCCCGCACCCTCGTCAACACCCCCGGCCTCGTCACCGCGTCCATCCTCGGCCCAATCGCGACCGGTCAGGTCATCGAGCTCGGGATCGGCTACCGCTCGCAGGGGATGACCGAGTGGCGGTACCAGCCGACGCGGGAGGTCGGCCAGGTCGAAGACTTCCAGCTCGCGATGACCACCGACTTTGCGGCGATCGACTTTCCAGCGATGACGATGTCCCCCACCCTCAAGACGCGGGCCGACGCCGGCTGGAAGCTCGACTGGAGTTTTGCGCGGCTGGTGACCGGTCAGGCAATCGGCATGACCATGCCGACCCACATCCAGCCCGGTGAGCTTGCCTCAAAGCTCTCCTTCTCCGCACCGATCCCGCTCGGGCTCTACTTCGTATGGATCTACGTCCTCGGACTGCTGCGCCGTTACGAGATCCACCCCATCAACTACCTGCTACTGGCATCGTCCTTCTTCGCCTTTAACCTGTTGTTCGCCTACACTGCCGACCATCTTGACGTGGAGTACGCCTTCGCCCTCGCCAGCGTAGTGAGCGTGCTGCTCACCGTGAGCTACCTACGGCTGGTGGTCGGTGCCCGGTTCGCCTTCGTGGAAGCCGGACTCGCACAGTTGCTGTACCAGGTGGGGTTCGGCGTGGCCCACTTCTTCGACGGGTTCACTGGCCTGACGATCACCGTGCTCGGCATCGTCACCCTGTTCGCCCTGATGCAGCTCACCGGGCGAATCAAGTGGAGCGAGGTGTTCGGCGCCGACGAGAGCTCGAAGCCGCCGCCCAAAGGGCCCGAGCTGAACCCGGATCTGGCCGCCGAGATGGCCCCCCGACTGTAGGGGCAGCCCCGGCGCTCAGTCGGTGACCTGGAGCACTCCCCTCACCTCGGGAACCTCCTCCAGCATCATCCGCTCAACGCCCATCGCGAGGGTGGCGGTGCTGGACGGGCATGTGGAGCAGGAGCCGATCAGCTTGACGTGAACGATGCCGTCGAACAGGCCGCGATAAACGATATCGCCGCCATCCTCCGCGACCGCCGGCCGGATCACCTCGTCGAGCAGCCGGACGATCCGGCGCTCGACCGGGTCGGTGTAATGGGCGACAGCGAGGTCCTCGTCCGGCACCGCCATGTCCCCCGAGTCCAGAAAGTCACGGATAGCCGCCTTGATCTGCGGCACCAGCTCCGGCCAGCGCATGTCCGGCACCTTGTTTACGGTGACAAAGCGGGGCGCGATCAGCACCTGGGTGACGCCGACCAGGTCAAACAACCGACGAGGGAGCGGCGCATCGCTGGCTTGCGCCCGGGACAGGTACTCGAACGTCCCCGTTGGGATGAGCATTTCCTGCAGCCGAAACATCAACGCTTCGGGGTTGGGAGTAGCGACGGTGTCGATGGCAGCGGGAACTTCGGGGTCGGCGGACATTTCCGGAGCATAAGCACCCCGCAGGGCTTTTCCAAGCGCGCAGGACCCGTGTGCAGGTTACGAGCCGACCCGTTTTTCGGCTACTGCTCCCGATCGCCGATCCGCCTTGCCCACCCGACGAGGAACCTCCCATGTCCATCGACTTCGCCCTCTCCGACGAGCAGCAAGCTCTGCGCCAGCTCGCCCACGAATTCGCGCGCGACGAAATGCGCCCGGTGGCCGCGCACCACGACCAGACCGGTGAGTATCCGTTCGAGACCCTTAGGAAGGCGAACGAGCTCGGCCTGATGAATACGCACATCGCCGCGGCGGACGGGGGCCTCGAGCTCTCGGCGGTAGACGGCATGCTGCTCGCCGAGGAGTTCGCGTGGGGCTGCTCGGGCATCGGCACGGCGATCGAGGCGAACGGCCTGGCGCAGCAGCCGGTCATCCTCGGCGGGTCCGACGCCCTCAAGAAGAAATACCTTGGTATGTTCGCTGAGAAGTTCAGCCTGTGCGCATACGCGGTGACCGAGCCCAACGCCGGCTCGGACGTGCAAGGGCTGAAGACCACCGCGGTCAAGCAAGGCGACAAGTGGATCCTGAACGGCACCAAGATGTGGATCACCAACGCGGGTGTCGCGGACTGGTTCTTCGTCGTCGCATTGACTGACCCGGCGCGGCTCGCCAGGGGCGGCATGACCGGGTTCATCGTGGAGCGATCCTGGCCGGGCGTCATCGTAGGAAAGAAGGAGTACAACATGGGCCAGCGCTGCTCGGATACGCGCGGCATCACCTTCGAGAACGTCGAGATTCCCGAGGGGAACATCGTCGGCACCGTCGGTGACGGCTGGAAGCTCGCGATGGCCGCGTTCGACTACACCCGTCCAGGCGTGGCCTGCGCCTCGGTCGGGGTGGCACGCGCCGCGATGGAGCACTCGATCCAGTACGCGAGCGAGCGCAAGACGTTCGGCGTCCCCATCGCAAACCATCAGGCGATCGGCTTCATGCTGGCCGAGATGGCAATGGAGATCGACGCAGCACGGCTCCTCTGCTGGCGGGCAGCGTGGCTGAAGGACGTGGGCCAACGGAACACCAAGGAAGCCGCGATGGCCAAGGCCTTCGCGAGCGACGTCGCGATGAAGACGACCACCAACGCCGTACAGGTCTACGGCGGCTACGGCTATAGTCAGGAGTACCCAGTGGAAAAGCTCATGCGCGACGCGAAGATCTTCCAGATCTACGAAGGAACCGCCCAGATCCAGCGGCTGATCATCGCACGCGAGCTCACGGTCCGGAACAAGTAGGGCTCGCTCGAAGGCGGTGTCAATCAGCCCATTTCCGTGCATAGTCCATCACCTACGAGCCATCATGCACCCTTCCTCCCTCATCGGACCTTCGCCCCTGCGCTGGTCCGTGCTCCTGCCGCACCTCACCCTGCTCGTGCCGTTGCTGGCGGCGTGCAATTTCGGAGGCCCGCCCGACGACTCGAGCACGGACACCGACGCGGACACCGACGCGGACACCGACTCGGACACCGACGCGGACACCGACGCGGACACCGACGCGGACACCGACGCGGACACCGACTCGGACACCGCTGATTCGGACTCGGACACCTCCTCAGACGACTGCCCCAACATCGAGTACACCCCATCCGAGCTGAACTTCGACGGCGGCGCGCTCGACGTGGCAGTAGAGCAGGTCGTCACCGTCACCAACCGGTGCCTCTCGGGCGGGGAGCTCGTGGTGACCGTGACGACCGACCCAGGCCGGGGGCCGTTCTCCAGAAAGTCCCCCGCGGAGATGATCATTCCCCAGGGCGAGTCAGAGGACATCACGGTCCAGTACCTCCCGGACGATCTGGATCCGGATCAGATGCGCCTGATCCTGACCACCAACGACCCGGATCGCCCCGAGATTTCCATCAAGTGCGAGGGCATTCCCAATGCCGATCTCGACGGTGATGGCTACGACTCTGCCGAGACCACCCGGGGCGACGACTGCGACGACTCCAACCCGGACGCCTACCCCGGCGCACCCGAGGTCTGGTACAACGGCGCGGACGAAGACTGCACCGGCGACAGCGACTACGATCAGGACGGCGATGGCGTGGACGCCACCTCCGGCGGTGGTCTGGACTGCGATGACACCGACCCTGCCGTGACCGCGGGCGGGGTCGAGGTTCAGAACCTGCTGGACGACGACTGCGACGGGCTCGTGGACGAGGACTTCATCTCCCACGGCGACATCTACATCACCGAGATCATGACCGATTCGCTCGCAGTGTCCGATGTCTACGGCGAGTACCTGGAGCTCTACAACGGCAGCTCTGAGACCATCGACCTTCAGGGCTGGGAGCTCTACGACGACGGCACGGACAGCTTCACCATCGCCGGCTCCCTGCTCGTCGATGCCGGCGGCTATGTCGTGCTAGGCGTCGAGGACGACACCACCCTGAACGGCGGCGTCCCGGTCGACTACGCCTACGACCGCGGCACTTTTTCGCTCGCGAACTCCGACAGCGCCTTCGTCCAAGCCGGCGGCACCGCTGTGTTTGACGTCGACTACTCCGGCTGGAGCATCACCTCCGGAGCCGCGCTCAACCTCGACCGCGACTCCTATTCGGTGACCCACGCCGGCTCGGAGGTGTACTGGTGTGATTCAACGAGCGCGCTCTCCGGCGGCGACTTCGGCACCCCCGGCGATGACAACGACAGTTGCCCGTGACCGCCCACCCGCGGGGTCGACGCCCGTAGCGCGGGCTCCGCAGCTACCAGTAGCCTTGCCCGGCTGACATCCGGAGCGCCCAGAGCCGCTCTGGCGTAAGGGCGTCACTCGGAGGCGCCCCGACGGTGCTCCGGACGTGCACCAGCGCGGCATGAAGCTGGTTGTACACCGGGTTGCTTGTCAACGCGCCCCGGACCAGGTCCGTCTCCTGAAGCGGATCGTTGTAGATCTGATGCAGCGTCCAATCCGCAGGGTTGAGCGCCGCCGCCCGCTCGGTGAGGGTCGGATCGAGGCTCGTGGTGTCGTGCTCATAGGTGCGCAACGTGAGCCGATGGGCCCCCTGACGGATGCTGAGCATGTCGCCAAAGTCCGCGTACGCCCACGGCGTCGGATCGGCCTTGCCGTCAAGGAGGTCACGCCCCGAAGCGCCCGCAGGGAGAACCGCCGACACCCGCGCCAACAGCGTGGGCAGCACGTCGGTCAGCTCCGCGGAGTCGTTCGGGTCCACGGTCACCGACGGCTGAGCGGCTCCGCCTTGCGCTGCAGGGCCCCAGATGAACAGCGGGACGTGAAGCACACGCTCAACTAGGATCTGATGCCCGTCGCTGGCTGCGCCACCCGCCTTGAAGCCCGTGCGCTCGCCAAGCGCCCCGCCCGCGAGAGACAGGACCACCGTGTAGCGGCCACTGGAGCCCGCCGGGAGCGCGTTGGAGAGCGCCTTCACTTGAAACCCCAAGCTGGCGACCGCGTTGTCGTAGGTCGCCTTCGTCTGATCCCGGAAGGCCTGCTGCGCCGTCGATGTCGGCATCACGCCCGGAGCGCCCATTGGGACCGAGGACTGCTGCGAGAACGGCTGCGAGAACGGCTGCGAGAACGGCTGCGGGGGCTGCGTTCCGGGCGCTTGTCGCGTGGGCTGCGTTCCGGGCGCTTGTCGCGTGGGCACCGGTGGAAGGAGAAGGGCCTCCCCGACGTCGGTGATGTGGGCCACAAGTAAGCGCGGGCGCGCGTCGTGCGCTCCCCACCACGCGGCAGCGGTGGCGGTCAAGCCCGGGAGCCCTTCTTCGCGGCGGGGGCCGCGCGTGCCGGCGATGACGTCCACGCTGGTGTGGAACCGGTCTCCGAAGGTGTCGAAGCCCTCGCCTCCGGTGGAGAACAGCGCCGTGTCGTACCCATACACGGCGAGGACGTCGGGGAGCGTAGGGCGTGCCTCGGGCAGCTCGGTGCACCAGGCCCGGGAGCCCTTCTCCACCGAAGCGCCCGGTCGCGGCTGGCAGATCGGGATCGCGGCCGGGTAGACGCCGGTGAGCAGGCTCGCGAAGCTGTTGAACACCGATGCGCTAGTCGCGTAGGCGCTGTCGAACGCGGCGAGCGGCGGTTGCCCAATGGCGTTGAGGAGGACCAGACTCTCGTCCTCCGCGGCGCGCACATCCTTGCGGACGGCATCGACCACGATGAGGACGATGTCCGGACGCACCCCGCCGGATGGCGCTGACCCCGCGGCGATCGCAGAGGGCGGCGGTTCGTTGCAAGCGCAGGAAAGCAGCGCTAGCACGATCCCGGGAGAGGGTGCTTGGTTCATCATGTGCTCCGCAGCCGCCAGGTGGCGAGGGTGGCCGCCCCAACGAAGCCGAGCAGCGCGAGGTGAAAAGGCAGCGTGCGAACCGCCGCAGCGCCGCCCTCCGGCAAGAAGCAAGCCAGCAGCCCAAGCGCCACGTTTCCAGCGCCCAGCAGCCACAGCAGGATGGCACCCGGCACGGCGAGGACGCGGGCGCGGTCGGCGGATCGAAACGCCAGCCCCACGAACATGGGCACGGCGATGAGCGAGAGCAGAGCGGCGACCACGCGTAACCACAGCTGCACCCAGGTGAGGGCGCGCGCCGCCCCCCAAAGGCCCTCACGGAGCACGCTCTCCCCGCTGCTGGACATCGCCATCCCCTCGGCGATCGCGCCCAGCGCCATCTCGTTGTCGATGAGCAGGCCGACGTTCTGGACCCCGGGAAGGTCCGGACCGTTGACCCTCGACCACACCCGCTGGACCACCGCGCCGTCGACCCAGGCCGGGACGGCGTAGCCCTGAGAGACGGTACCAGCGGACGCCACCGTCAGCACATTCGTGACGACGGGCAAGCGCACCGCGACGCAGGTGACCGCGCCTATCGCGCCAATCAGGCCCAGAACGGCGACAGGGATGCGCTCGACCCGCCGAACGCACCCTGAGGCCGATAGCGCCGCGCACGCCAACAGGAGGCCGCAGAGCTGACCTACGCCGAACACCGAGTTCGAGAAGATCGCCGCGAGCATCTGCCGCGGCGGGTTGACGCCCATCCCGCGCGCCCAGGCCGCCGCCGGGAGCGGCAGGGTAGGCTGGGCGGCGTACAAGCAGCGCACCCCGATCGCTGCGGCGACCCAAACGGCGAGGTTCGCATGCCGCGACCCCCGAGCAGCGAGCACGAGCGCCCCACAGCTGGCAACGCAGAGCAGCACGTTCGTGGAGTGCGTCGCGCGGAAGACCGCACCCCCGACCGACTGCGCCAGAAACGCGGCCCCCACTGCCACGGCGAGGGTGGCGATTGGGGCGGCAGCCTGAACATGGGACGACAGCTTCAATACTACCCCTCGGGCAACCAACGTATCCTATTTGGCGATGAACCCACCGTATTTTCCTCGATAATATGCCAGCGGCGCCCCCCCGGATGGAGGGGGCGCCGCGAGCCCGAGATCCACGACTCGACCGATGAGCAGCGTGTGATCGCCGGCGTCGACTGCATCGTGGAGATCGAGATCGAGCCAGACGAGCGCCCCGGTGATCACCGGCGTGCGAAAGCGCCCGCGGTCGACCCCAGGCTCGAAGGTGGGGTCCTTCCAGCCCGCGAAGTGGTTGGAGACCTGGTCCTGACCGGCCGCCAGAACGCTGATGGCGAACCGGGCGGGAGCGGCCACCTCGCCGCCCCTACCCAGCAGCGCCGCGTGCAGCCGCGCGGTCTTCGCGACGCTCACCAACACCAACGGAGGGTCCACCGAGACTGACAGGAACGCGCTCGCCGTCATCCCCAACAGCTCCATGCCACCGCTCGCGTCCACCACCTCTGCGGTGACCACCGTCACACCTGAAAGGAAGTGGCCCAAGGCCGACTTGAAGCGCGTGGGATCCATGCTGGCCGGATAACCCCGTCGCAGGTGGGTAGGATCCGCGGAGGGCACTTCCTACCCGTTCCGGGTAGGAAGTGCCCTCCGCGGATCCTACCCACCTTGGTGTTAATCCAAGTAACAGGCTGCTCAGTCGCAGGTAGCCAGCGCC
>SHYV01000039.1 GCA_009692605.1 Myxococcales bacterium | reverse complement strand
CCGTCATGCTGTTCCCTGCCGTGCAGCTGAGCTCGATCTTCGAGAGGGTGCGAGCCGGGAACACCCCCAAGGCCGTCTGGGCGGAGAGCGCTCCGCTGACATAGGTTCCCGTCGACGAGATCGTCTTCGACGCCACCGTCGAGTTGCCGCCCTTTCGGGTCGTGAACTTCGCCGTGCACGACCCGGTCAAGTTGTCTACATTCATGATCCGGTGCACCGTCCCGTTGGGGAGAAGCGTGGTCAGGCCAGAGTGGGTGACGCTCCCGTTCGCGACCCAGGAGGGTGTGGGGAAGCTGGTGACCATTAGCCGGCGGTTGATCGTGTCCTGATGGTCACAATCCTGATCGGCGCGGTCTGCGATCACTTCCTGTGCACCGGCGTTGATGCCCGCCTGAGCGTCGTCGCAGTCCTGCGTCGAGGGGAAGCCGTCACCGTCGGCGTCCATCGCAAAGCGACCGCTGGGATCGAGTGCATGAAAATAACAAAGATTAATTTGACTAAAGTAGATTTGTCGAGTGTGTGCGGGGGGGGCGGATAGCCCATGGTGGGCCCCGGGTACCCGTCAACATACACCAAGCGGGTCAACGTGGCGATGGTGCACGGACGAATGCGGCAAATAGTCTGGCTGCTGCCGTTGCGGGAGGTACTTCGTGGAGATCGAAGCAATCAACGAATGGCCGGCGGTGCTCGAAGGTGTCGACGGGATCAGCCGGATGGCATCGTTGAACGCCATCGCCCGGTATGCCCTTACATAGCCCAGCCCCGCGGGGCCCCACTAGCAGCGTTCGGCGTTTCTCCCTCCACGGTTCGCGCGGGCGGGCTCGGCCCCCGGGAACGGCGGCCCTTCACCGATCCTCGGTCCCGAGGGGGAAGGAAGACGGTGCTCGCAAAAGCGCAAAGACGCAAAGCCGGACTCAGGTCACTCGGGAAGCGCGTTGACCACGTGCGTGACGCCGTCCTTCAGGAGTAGCCGCGTTTCTGAACCTCGTGGGCCAGAACGGCGACGTAGACCGACTCCAGCAACCCAGGACCAATCGCCGTGTGCACCCGGGTGGTGTGGTTACCGGCCCACATCCGCCTTCGAAGCCCTGTATACCTGTGATTCTCGGCGTTCGACAAAAATGATCTGCGAACGCTCGGAATCACGTTTCCCCGGATGCTGTTAGCCTCAGCTCGCCGAGAGCAGAGCCTGATTCGCGGTGATGGCCGCCATGTTGACGATGTCAGACACGGTCGACCCCAACGCAAGGACGCTCACCGGCTTGGCGGTGCCCATCAGCACCGGCCCGATCGCCGTGGCGCCGCCCAGCTCGCGCAGCAGCTTGTAGCAGATGTTGCCGGCTGCAAGGTCGGGGAAGATGAGCACGTTGGCGTCTCCCTGAATCGCAGAAAACGCGAAGTCCTCGGCCGCCATTTCGGCGTTGACAGCCGAATCCGCCTGCATTTCGCCGTCGATGACCAACGAAGGCCACTGCTCGCGCACTTGCGCGATCGCCCGCGGGATCTTGCTGACGTTCGGGTCATCGCGGTGCGCGCCGAAATCCGAGTAGGAGAGCATCGCCACGCGCGGGACGTAGCCCATCGACTCAGCGAGGCGGGCGGTGTTGAGCGCGATGCGGGCCAGAGTATCGGCGTCGGGGTTCACGTTGACGGTGCAGTCTCCGAAAAACATCCGTCGCCCCTTGAACAACATGACGTACACGCCGCTGACGCAGCCCGCCCTCGGGTCGGTGCCGACGATCTGCAGGGTCGGCCTCGCGGTGTCCGCATAGGTCGAGTCCAGCCCGCCGCACATGCCGTCCGCGTCACCCATCCGGACCATCAACGCCGCGTACTCCGTGGGGTGGTGCAGCGCCGCCCGGGCAGCGTGGTTGGTCATCCCCTTCCGGCGGCGTAGCCTCCACAGCTCCGCCACATACCGGTCGAATCGATCGTCCTCCCGCACTTCGACCAGCTCGACCCCGGCGAGGTTCACGTTCTGTTTCTCGGCCCGGTTGAGGATCTTCCACTCCTCCCCGACGAGGATCGGCTTGCAGATGCCCTCATCGACGAGGATCTGGGCGGCCCGAAGCACCCTGGGGTTCGAGCCCTCGGGGAAGACGATCCGGCGCGGATTCAGCCGCGCCCGGTTCATCATCGGCCGCAGGATCTCCTTGGACCGCTCGAGGCTGCGCTCCAGCCGCTCCTTGTAGGCCCGGATGTCGGCGATCGGCTCGCGGGCCACGCCCGAGTCTGCCGCCGCCTGCGCGACCGCTGGCGCGACCCAGAGCAAGACCCGAGGGTCGAAGGGCTTCGGGATGATGTAGTCCGGTCCGAACTGCAGGCTCTCGAGGTTGTAGGCAGACAGCACCGAGTCCGGCACGTCCTCGCGGGTCAGAGCCGCGATCGCGCGAACCGCGGCGACCTTCATCGCCTCGTTGATCGCGCGGGCCCGGCAGTCCAACGCTCCACGGAACAGGAACGGGAAGCCGAGGACGTTGTTGACCTGATTCGGGAAGTCGGACCGCCCGGTCGCGATGATCGCGTCCGGGACCGCCGCGCGCGCGACGTCGTAGGTGATCTCGGGGTCCGGGTTCGCCATCGCGAAGATGATCGGTCGGGGCCGCATGTGCAGGAGCATCTCTGGCTTGAGCACGCCGCCTACGGACAGCCCGATGAACACGTCCGCCCCCGTGAGGGTCTGCATGAGCGTGCTGGGGCGGTCGCCCTGAGCGTAGAGCATCTTCTCCGGGAAGGTGTGCTCCTTTCGCCCGTGGAAGACCAGGCCCTCGCTGTCGCACATCCAGATGTTCTCGCGGAGGATGCCGATCGAGACCAGAAGGTTGGCGGTGGCGATGGCGGCGGCGCCTGCGCCCGAGAACACCACCCGGGTGGTGGCAATGTCACGCTCGGTGATCTCAAGCGCGTTGAGCAGGCCCGCCGTCGCGATGATCGCCGTGCCGTGCTGGTCATCGTGGAACACTGGGATGTCGAGGGCGGCTTGCAGCGCCTTTTCGATGTGGAAGCAGTCGGGCGACTTGATGTCCTCAAGGTTGATCCCACCAAAGGTCGGCGCGATCGCCTTGACCGCGGCGATCACCTCTTCCGGGGTCTTCGCGTCGAGCTCGATGTCGATGCTGTCGATATCGGCGAACTTCTTGAACAGGTTGGACTTGCCCTCCATCACGGGCTTGCCGGCCAGCGGTCCGATGTTGCCGAGACCGAGCACGGCCGTCCCGTTCGTGACCACCGCGACGAGATTTCCCTTCGCAGTGTACTTGTAGACGTCATCCGGCCGGGCGTGGATCGCCAGGCAGGGCTCCGCCACACCGGGGGTGTAGCACAGGGCGAGATCCCGCTGGGTGAGCAGCGGCTTGGTGGGGATGATCTCGATCTTCCCGGGCCGGCCACTGCTGTGGTAGTCGAGGGCGTCAGCTTTGAGGCGCATGGGTGGGCTCCGCGGGGCGCGGCCTAACGCGGCGCAGGATCAACGATAGGGCTTTCTTGCTGGGCGAGGGCGACCTTGAGCTGCTGGGCTTCCGAGCGGTACCGCGTGGTCCGGACCTCCACCCCGGGCGGCGGCTCGGGCACGGTGGCGAGCGCGACGTCGAGCACCGTGACCGCCTCGGCGGCGCGACCCGCCTCGCGCAGGACCTTAGCGAGCGTGAGCGCCGACCGCAGGATCTGGTCGCCGTCGGAGCGGGCGAGCGCTGCACGAGCAGACGCCTCGGCCACCGCAAGCTGCTTCGCCTCCAGCGCGATCCGCGCCTTCACGAAGTGCCAGGTGAACTCACTGGGCCAACGGGCGGAGGCCTCGTCCAGCAGCGCGTAGGCGCTGTCCACGCTCCCCAGGTCGGCCCGCAGCGACGCGAGATCAGTGATGCGTCCCCGGTCGAGCTGCAGGTCCCCTGCCCTCGCCTCCTCCAACGCAGCGAGCGCGCCGGCGCGGAACGCCTCCCCAAGCTCGCCCGGTCCGACAGCGTCCGCCGCCGCGGCTAACCAGCCCGAGGCAGCCTCCCCATCCGCTCCGGGGACGAGGCCCGGCACCCGGCCCGCCAACGTGGGGTCGGCCCTCAGCGCATCGTAGACCCAGTCACCGCCCGGCACGCCGCGGTCGAACAGCCAGAGCGCGTCCGCGGCAGTCCCGTCGAGCAGCAGCCGGGCGATCCGAAAGTCCACATCGTCGGTCACCCCCGGTGTCGCCACCCGATCGAGCAGCCGCCGCGCCCGCTCATCGCCCTGTCCGGCCAGCTCGCGGGCGAGGCTCAGCGCCGCTGCTCCCTGCGCGGACTCCACCATCGCGTCCAACGAGCCCCGCCCCTTGAGCCCCGCGATCCACGCCAAGGTCTGCTCGCGACCCGGGTAGCCCACCAGCCGCGCGACCTCAGCGCCCTCCGCGTCGACCGCCACGAGAGTGGGGTAACCGCCCACCTTGTAGCGGTCCTTGATCGGCCAGCTCGATGTGCTGTCCGCGTCCACGCGGGTCACCCGCGGGCCATCGTATACGTCGGTGTCCAGCACCTCCGCCGCGAGCAGGTTGCACGGAGGACACCACACCGCGGCGAAGTCGTAGACCCCCACAACAACCCCCGTGCCCCCGGTCGTCGACATCGGCGCCGCGGGCACAAATTCAACGAGCTTAAGCGCCCCCCGCGCCCGATACGGCCGGGCGTCGCCCCCGCGCAACGTGACGACCGTGCACGTTCCCCCGTCGTCCGCACAAACCGGCACCACCGCCTCGACGTCCATCCCCGGCAGGACCTGCCCGTCTCCGGTCCGGTCCAGCTCCTGGGGGAGCGGCACCTTCCAGTTGGACAGATCCCCGTAGCCCTCCAGCCGCACACGATTGACCGCGAGCGCAGAAGGCGCCTCCGGATTGACGTGCTGCCCGGCCGGCAGCGTCATGACCAGCTGCCCGACCCCGCCCGCCCAAACGAACGCGACGGTGAGGCCCGTCATCCCCGAATGACTCGAGGTGCGTGCACCGAGAGCTGCTTCCGCCACCAGTCCCAGTCGTGCTTCGAGTCCCGCCCCCAGATGTCGCGCTCGTGCGGGATGCCCTTGTCTTCCAGGGCGTGCGCCAGCGAGACGGTCTCCTCGATGCAGCCTGCCTCAAAGGCGCCGCGGCCGCATACCAGCGTCAGCTTGCCCTTACGCGTACGGTCGAGCGCGGGGCCGGAGAGGTTCGGAACGAACGCCAGCGGGTTGTTGTAGTACACGTCGGCGTTCTGGAAGCCGTCGGTGAAGCTCGCCGCGTCATACCGCCCAGACATCGAAAGCGAACGTGGAAAAAGCTCGGGATGTTTCAAGGTCATCAGCGCGGCGTAGAGGCCGCCGAGTGAGCAACCCATCACCGGAGGAGCCACGTGCTCCATGTTGCAATCGTGCCGGATGAACTCAAGTAGTTCTGTGGTCACGAACTTCTCGTAGGCGACATGCCGGGAGATGCGCCAGGCCGGGTCCTTCGTGCCGGTCCACGCCTCTGACACATTTGACTCAGGGCAATACAGCTTGATCTTCCCAGCGCGAATCCAGGGCTCAAGGACATCGACCATGCCCTCCTTGTGCCACTCATGCGCGAACCCGGCCGCAGAGGGAAACGCGATCACCGGCTGCCCCCACCACCCGTAGGCCCAGAGGTGAACATTGCGGCCCATGGCACCGCCGGGGATCATCAGATGACGTGACTGCAAGACGCGCTCCTTGGAGATGGCCGTCCGAGTATCAAGAAACCGGTGTGCCCGTCAGTCGACCTCTCGCCGGAACCTGTACCCGACGCCGCGGACCGTCTCGATGTGCGCGGAGGCGTCAAGCAGCTTCTCCCGCAGCCGCTTCATGTGCGTATCCACGGTACGGGTATTGAGGTCCGGCGGCATGTCCCAGACCTCCTGTAGCAGCTGGCCACGGGTCTGCACTCGGTCGACCCGCTGGGCGAGGGAGAGCAGCAGCTTGAACTCGGTCGCGGTGAGCGGGATCTCTTCGTCGCGCACATAGACGTGGTGGCCGGGCTCATCGATGCGCAAGATGGAGGCCGGAGCCCCGAAGGTGCGGATGCCGTCCGCCGGCTCGTCCGGGGTCGGGGCCCGTCGGAGCACGGCGCGCACACGGAGCAGGAGCTCGCGAGCGCTGAAGGGCTTGGTGACGTAGTCGTCCGCGCCGACCTCAAAACCCACGACCCGGTCGATCTCCTCGCCGCGAGCCGACAGCATGATCACGGGAACGTCGCGCGTGGCGGGATCGGCGCGCAAGCGCTTGCACACCTCGGTGCCGCTGAGCCCCGGCAGCATCAGGTCGAGCATCACCAACGAAGGCGTGCTCCGTTGGGCGAGGTCCAGCGCCTCGAAGCCGTTGGCCGCGCCGACCGCTGCGAATCCCTCGCGCCGCAGGTGCAGCAACAGCAGGTTTCGGATGTCGTCTTCATCATCCACGACGAGAATCGGGCCGAGACGGTCGATCATCCAGCGTGTCTCCAGCGGACACGTGTATCCGAGCGGTTGTGCCGGACCGGTGAGGCCGAGGTCACGATCCGGTGACGCCTCATCGCCGGCAAAGGGGGACGACCCGAATGCGTGTCCGGCTCAGGCGATCGTTCGATGAGGGTGGCGGGGGCAACCGCGACAGCGGCGACCTCGTTCGGCGTGCGCCGACGCCTGGTCACCCCTCACACACCGGACTCGCGACGAACTGCTCGCAGTCCTGCTCGTAGAACGCGCTGTCCGGAAGGTCGACGCCGCCGATGGAGTAGAACGGATCCAACGCTGCGTGCTCGGGCTCGCCGCCATCGGGATCGATCCAGAGGTGGGACGACCACGCGCGACCGTGCTTGATCGCGGTGAAGTGGGTCTGCAGATCGTCGTCGGTCACGCGGTTGCAGCCTCCCGGATCGATGGCGGTCGTCGACGCGTTCATGAGATCCTCGTCCGTGGCGAGCTCGAAGCCTCCAGTCCAGCTCAGGTGGTACCCCGCCTCGTGGATCAAGAACCAGTCCGGGTCGACGAATTCGACATCGGGGCGGACAGCAGGGTCGAACGCTTCATGCACGAAATAGCCGAAGCCGATGATCACCGCGTCGGGGAGGCTGCCACCTTCCGCGTCGAAGAACAGCATGTTCGGCTCGTACAGATCGTGCGTGGCGTCGAGCGGGTGGAGCAGCGTGGCCTGATCCATCCGGGCGACGGACACACCCATCCCGGTCGAGGCCACCGCCCCACCTTGGAGGAGGGCGACGTGGGTCGGAAACCACGCCACCTCGTCGTCCTGCATGGCAGCCTGGTAGCTAGGCCAGCGCACCGCTACGTCGATCGCCGCTTCGCTGCGGGCCGCGACGGCGCGCTGCGTCTGGAAGGGATCACTGACCGGCACCCCGCAGCCGCCGATCAGCAGGCTGGCCGTCAGCAAGCTGGCCAGAACGCAGAGGTTGGCTGGACGGGCGACGGACACTCACAGATTCTACATGATCATCGCCCACCATGGCAGAACGCCCTGGTGCACAGCGCGCCTTGTACAGAGCTCCCCGGTATGGAATTCGCGTGGGCAAGCCAATGGGTATAGGATCGGCACGGTTCCATGTCCAAAGTCCCGACGCCAATCGCCCCTGCTCCAGGTCGAGAACCCGACCGGTCTGAGCCCGTGGAAGCCACCACGGTCCTTGTGAAGCCGCCGCCGCCCCCCCCCATCGACATCACCCGACCGACCGGGCCCGGCTCCAGCACCGCCACCGCGCCCATGCCGCGCGTGGACCCGATGCTCGGCAAGGTGTTGAACGGTCGCTACAAGGTGACCGAGCTCATCGCCAAAGGCGGCATGGGCAGCGTCTACAAAGCGCTGCAGTCGCCGCTCGATCGCGTGGTGGCGCTCAAGGTGCTGGACGGTTCGAGTGAGGAGGATCAAGACAAGGAGTTCCGCGGACGCTTCATCCTGGAGGCGGCCGCGACCGCCAAGCTGACACACCCCAACACCATCCGGATCTTCGACTACGGGCAAACGTCCGACCAGATCTTCTACATCGCCATGGAGTACCTCGACGGCCGCACGCTGCATCAGGCCCTGCGGGAGGATGGTGTGTTCACCCCCGAGCGGCTGATCCACATCCTCTGTCAAGTGTGCTCCAGCCTTCGCGAGGCGCACGCGCTGGGGCTGATCCACCGCGACCTCAAGCCGGCCAACGTCGTGCTCCTGCGCACCGGCGAGGAGGCTGAGTTCGCGAAGGTGCTCGATTTTGGCCTCGTCAAGGAGGTCAGCGGGAAGGGCGACCTTACCCGTACAGACGCTGTCGTGGGCTCTCCGAGCTACATGTCACCCGAGCAGATCCGTTCCACGAACGTTGACAATCGCTCGGACATCTACGCGCTCGGCGTGTTGATGTACACCTGTCTGGTCGGAAAGCCCCCGTTCACCGGCACCAGCCCGGTCAACCTGTTGATGGCCCACCTCCACCACGCCCCGCCGCCGATCACAGAGCGCGCCCGAATGGAGCGTGCCCCGATGCTCGCGTGGATCGTGATGACCTGCCTGAAGAAGGAGCCGGATGACCGGTTCGCCAGCGTGGACGAGCTCTCGCGCGCGCTTCGCGTCGCGGCCGCCGAGCTGCGCGGCGAGACGCCTGGCCACCCGTCGCTGCTGAACGGTCGGTTGGTCATCGAAGGCGAGCCAACGCCGAGCGGCGCCAGCCCCCGGCTACAGCCGGGTCTCTCGGGCGCGCCCGCGGGCCGACCGGCCGGCGTGATCGCCCGGAGCACCGCGCCGAGCCGGGGTCAACGCGCTCCCACCCGACCGGCAGCGCCGGGGCCGAGGATTCCACCCTGGGTCCCTGTCGTCGGCGTCGTCGTCTTGCTCGGCGCGATGGTCCTGCTCGGTCTGGCGGTCGGCGGCATGTGGTTCGGCGGCGCGTTCGGCGCCCCCGGGGACCATTGAGCCGTAGCGTCCCCGCAGCCCTGGCCACGATGGTGTGGGCATGCTCAGCGGACCCCGCACCGGACGCGGCAGCCGATCGTGCGCGCTACCTGCGGGCGCTCGAGTCTGGAGCGTGCGCCACGGTGGGGACCGAGGCCCTGCGCGCCGACTGCTGGATCGCCGCTGCGGCGAAGCGGCCGAGCTCTGGCAGCCCACTGGAGCAAAAGCTGTCAGACTGCGAGTCGATCCCCAGCGAGCACGACCGCGGGGAGTGCGCGTTCGTGCTGGCCGAGACCACCCTTCGCCCCGACCTGTGCACGCTGGCCGGCCCGTTCGCGGACGACTGTGCGCTGCATGTGGTGTCATGGAAGTTTGCTGCGTCAAAGGTCCTCTCCGAGGATGCCGCTGCTACAGACATCGTCGCCTCGGGGCTCGCCTTTGATGACCCACGCCCGTGGTCGGCCTACTTCCGGGAGCTGCTGGGGCGCGCACAGCCGCTCGACCGGTCCACCTGTGCTGCGGTGACCTCCCCCGCGCGCGCGGAGGCCTGCCGCCGGACCGGCCTCGCGCTGCATGAGGACCGGATGAACCAGGCCCGGGACCAGCGGGCGTTCACCTGCGTAGATGGCATACCGACCGGCCCGTGGCCGGATCAGGTCGCGTGGGCCCCCGACCCCGAGCTGGCCGAAGCGTTGGCAGCCCGCACGGACCTGTGCACCCCACTCGATCGTCCTGCCCCACGTCCGGCCGGACGAGGACCATGAACGACCACCGGTCCGCAGGACGCGCGGGTGCGCTCGCCCTGACGCTGCTGATCATCGTCGCCGCCGGCGTACGCCTCGCGCTGGGGGTGTGGCCGCCGCAGCGCGAAGCATGGGTGCTGGTCGGCGTGACGGTGGACACCTCCGCGCTCTACGCACGACTCTCCAGCGGGTCCACCGGGTTCTACGATCGACAAGTGACCAGCCGCCTCGCCGCGCTCCCGGCGCACGGCTTTCCAGTGGAGCACCGAGCGATGATGGGTCCAGCCAACCCAAGCAGCACGGGAATTTCGGGGAGCACGGACTCCCTGACGCTGGCCGGGAGCACGTGGCACCTCAAGGTGTCGGGGGACGATGTCCAGGTGCGGGCGTCGGTGAAGGGGGCCGGGGGGACCGGGGGGGGCGGGGATGGGGGGCCGGGCGGGGGG
The DNA here is from genome assembly GCA_009692605.1 of Myxococcales bacterium. Taxonomy (GTDB): domain Bacteria; phylum Myxococcota_A; class UBA796; order UBA796; family SXON01; genus CAIUMM01. The sequence goes on along the minus strand of SHYV01000039.1, from coordinate 18,500 downwards.
GACGGGGGCGAGGGCCCCTGTCCGCCCGCGTTGGGGTCGCTCAGGGGGGTGCTGGGGGTCGGCGACGGCGCCGAGAACAGCGGCGCGTTCGTGCTCGACGGCACCGCGATGGTGTTCCGCACCACCGCCCGCGGGGTCGTCCACGACCGGGCGCTGTACGTGCTCGGGCGTCGCTTCTCGGCCGGCGTGGACCCGCTCGCCGACTGCCCGGCGTGGGTCACCTCGGGGGAGAGCACGTGGACCGGGGAAGCGCCGGGCCTCCCGTCAGACGAAGAGATCGACGTCGCGCTGGGGGAGTGGCGGCTTCACGTCCGTCGGATCAGCGGGCCCCTCAAGCTGGACAGCTACGGGCACCTGCTGCCGTTCGAGCAATGGGCGGCGCGGCTGGTCGGCTGGCCCGAACCGCACCAAAGCCTGCAGCGCGTCACCGTCTCGGTCGAGGGTCCGGACGCCGGCTCAACGACCGAGAGCCCGGGGCTGATCCTGGACCGCGGGGTGCGCTAAGCGCGAAGACCTTCAGAAGTAGTAGTGAAACCCGACCGCCGGAGAGCCGAAGGTCGAGATTCGCGTGGCGCCGCCGATGTCGATGTTCAGCTGCATCTCCGCTAGAAAGCCCAGATTTTCGAGCCCAAACAAGAAGAACTCGGCGCCCAGATTGGGGCCGACCCGAATCGCGTCGGCGCCCTCCATGCTGGCGTAGCCGGCTGTGGCGCCAAAGTAGAGGTTCATGTTGTCCTCCGCGACGACGCCGAAGTACAGCCGGGCGCCCGCGTAGAAGTCGGTGCTCCCTGCGGTGCCACTCGTCGCGCCCCGCATGTCGAGTCCGGCGTCCGCACCGAGGCCGATGTTCAGCGTAGGCGCGCCGGTCGGGAACCCAAAGCGTACCGACAACGAGGACAACCCACCCGTACTTTGCTCGGCGCCGATGCCGATGCGGCCGTTGAGGTCCTTCGCGAACGCGGCCGTGGGGGCAGCGGCGAGCAAAGCTGCGCCGGATAGCGCGAGGCTGAACGGAAAACTGGTAGGACGAGTGTGGCGAGTGCGGGGCATGGCTGGACCGGGGGTGCGGGCGTTTATCAAGAAATCAGCGTGGCGAACCGCTCCGCCCTGCGCAACCTACAAATCTAAAGTCCAAACCTCTATTTTACCATGCGGCCCCAATGCGGCACGCGTCTCGAGCTTGAGCACGCCGCGAGGGCAGACATGGGCACAGAGGCCGCAACCTACACAGCTTGCCCGCCGGATGTCCGTGCCGGCCATCGCGTACGCGCGCACGTCAATCCCCATCTCGCAGTACGCCGAGCAGTTGCCGCACGAGATGCACATGTCCTTCTTGACCGTGATTCGGAACTGGCCGAACTTCTGGATCAGACCGAGGATCGCCGCCATCGGACAGCCAAACCGACACCAGAACCGGCTCCCCATCAACGGATAGAGCCCGGTGCCGAGCACGCCGGAGAAGACCGAGCCGATCGCGAAGCCGTAGAAGCTCTTGGTGTGGCCGGCCAAATCGCGGATGGCCGACCCGTCCGCCGCGTAGGCATCGCCGACGACGAGCCCGAGCATCACCAGCACCAACGCAAGCACGGTGTAGATGCTGACCTGCTCGATCCGCCAGGCCCGGTCGGACCTGTCCGACAAGTGGCGCCACGGATCTCCGAACGTCTCAGCCAACCCTCCGCAGCCGCAAATCCAGGAGCAGTACGCCCGCTTACCCTGAAAATAGACGAGCGTGGGAACGCCGACGAGCGACCCGAACACGAACCAGCAGGCGACCGCCACCGGCATGTCCTTCAGAGTGCCGGGGAACAATATATCGTACTTCAAAGGGAAGAAATAGCTGAAGTAGTACGATGGGCGGCCCAAAAAGTCGAGGACGAGCGGCAGGAGGAAGCCGAGCACGCTCTGCACCGCGACCAGCGAAATCGTCCGCCAGCGGTGGTAGGCGCTGTTGCCGTGCTTCCGCAGCATGAACCACCCACCGATGCACATCGCGAGCGTATAGATCAGCCCATAGAAGGTCCACTTGGAGGGCAGGTGGAGGGCGGAGGCGACCGTGTCCAGGTGATCGGTGAAGTACAGGTCGACGTAGAACGCCATCAGCAGCGCAGACAGGCCCCAGGCGAGCCCGTTCCGGTTCTGGGTGGGGTTCTGGTAGGTGGTCATCAGGCCGGACTGCATTCAGGCTCCGTCGACGAGGGTTGCAGTGGGGAGGATCCGAAATGGGGCGACCAGCTCCTCGTCGAACCTAGCCTCGTTCATGTGGGCGAGGACCCACCCGAGCGGGCGCCTTTCGGCGATCCATCGCTTCCAGACCTGATGGTCCCATCTGGAGCCGAGCGCGTTGAAGCCCTTCACCGCGCCGTCGCGGACCACGATGCGCTGGGTGACCGGGCCGCCGGGGACATGCTGGTACCACGTCTGCCAGCCGCCACACCCGCTGGTCCCGCCGGAGGTGCTCCCCGGGGAAGCGCTCTCCAGAGCGGCGCTCCCCGCTGAGTAGGGGATGAACCCGGCGGTCGTATACTCCACGTCGAAGAACTTCGCCGAATTATACCAAGTGCCCCGCCGGTAGTTCACGTCGTCGCCGAGCATGGCGGCGGCAGCGACCCGCCCCTGATCGCGAGCCGTGTACCAAAGCTGCTCGGGGCGCCGCGACCCGTCGATCCAAGTGACCTGTGCGCAGTCGCCCGCCGCAAATACGCCCGGCGCCGTGGTGCTCTCAAGGTTGGGCAGGGTCTCGATCCCGCCGGTGTCCGGGCTGACCGCGATGCCCGAGCCCGCGAGCCACGACGTCGCCGGAGTCACCCCGATCGCGCCCACCACGAGGTCCACACTAAGCTCCAAAGGGCGATCCACCGGGCGGTCCAGCGGCCCGCTCGTACCCACCAGCGAGACGCGCCCCCCCTCCTTGCGGTACGCAGTCACCGACGCGTTCGTCCGGCAATCGACCCCGTGCTGCCGAATGTGGGCAGCCACCACCTCCGACTCAGCGGAGTCGAGCGCGATCGGAAAATAGGCTGGCTCCCGGACCAGAAAATGAGTCCTCAGCCCGCGAAGGTGCAGCACCTCCGCGACCTCGATGCCGACCAACCCGCCCCCGATCACCGCTACGGACATGCCGGGCCGAGCGGCGGCGTCCAGGCCACGCATGTCCTCCAGCGTGACGAAGTGATGTACAAACATCGGCGTTTCATCGTACAGGCCGGGCCACGGCAATCGCTTGGCCGTTGAGCCAACCGCCAGCAGCAGCGTATCGTAGGCGATCGTCTGCCCGCCGGTCAGGTGCAGCGTACGCCGGGCAGGATCGATGGAGCGCACTCGCCCGACGACCCGCACGAACCGCAGGCGGTCGTAGAGATCCTCCGGATAAAACTGCGTGTCCTTGAGCGAGAGCTGGCCGCAGAACACGTACATCAGCGACGTGCGCGCGAACGGGTGCGGGTGCTCGGAGGAGATCACCGTGATCCTCGCTGCAGCATCGCGCTTACGGAGCGCAATGGCGGCTTCGATGCCCGCCACGCTGTTCCCGACGATCACGAAGTGGGGAGGTTGGGTCATGCTCGGCCTGATCGAAAAGCGGTCTTCTGAAAGAAGGCATTGCCGGGTATCCTCCCGTCCCGTTATCCGTGCAGCCCGCCGAGGAGCCCATGGCCATCCACCCCACCGCCATCGTCGAAACCACGGTCCAGCTGGGTGATGACGTCGAGATCGGGCCCTACTCAGTCGTCCGGGGCCGCGTCGTGCTCGGCAACCGCGTTCGGGTAGGTCCACACGCCGTCGTGACCGGCCACACCGAAGTGGGCGACGACACCCGAATCTTCCCCTTCGCCAGCATCGGAGACGACCCGCAGGACCAGAAGTACCGCGGCGAGCCCACGTCGCTCTACATCGGCGTGCGCAACACCTTTCGAGAGTCCTCCACCGTCAACCGCGGCACCGCGCTCGGCGGCGGGGCGACCCGTATCGGCGACGACAACCTGTTCATGGCAGGCAGCCATGTGGCGCACGATTGCGTAGTCGGCAGCCACTGCGTCTTCGCGAATTATGCGGCCATCGCCGGACACGTCAGCGTCGCCGATCGCTGCGTGCTCGGCGGCTTCTCGGGTGTACACCAGCACTCGCGGGTTGGCCGTTGCGCCATGGTCGCCGGTGGCGCGATGTCGACCCAGGACGTGCCCCCCTTCTGCATCGCACAGGGGGACCGCGCCCGCCTGCTCGGGCTGAACGTCGTCGGCCTGCGCCGCGCCGGCTTCCCGCTCCCGGTCATGACCGCGCTGAAGGACGCCTACCGCGATCTGTTCCAGAAGGGCATGCCGCTGCGGATCGCGGCCGAGCATGTCCGCGAGGAGTACGGTCAAGACATCCCGGAGGTGGTCGAGCTGGTGGACTTCTGCGAGTCGTCGATCCGCGGCATCTGTCGCTCGGCGGGCGCTGACGGCCCCGCGGACTGACCTTGATCCGGCTCGGCCTCATCGGCGTAGGCAGGATGGGCCGGAACTACGAACGGATCTTCGCTGAACATCCAGAAGTCCGGCTGGATCCGTGCGATCCGCCGCTCGGGATCGAGCCGAGGTTTCGAGAGGACTGGGCAGGCGCGATCGTGGCCACGCCGACTCGAACGCACCTCGATGTCGCGCTTCCGTTGATGCGCGCCCCTCGGCCGAAGCTGGGCGCAACGCGGGGCGCGGGTCGACGCCTGCCCATCCTGATCGAAAAGCCAATCGCGGCGACCTTGAAAGAAGGACGGCAACTGGCGCGAACGCCAGGAGCCTGCTTCGTGGGACACGTCGAGCGGTTCAACCCGGCGGTCGCCGCGATCCCGGACCGACCGCGATTCGTTCAGGTCGAGCGGCTGACCGAGTGGGTCGATCGAGGCATGGACGTCGATGTAGTGCTGGATCTCATGGTGCACGACCTCGACTTGTTCCTGTCGCTACACCACTACGAGCGCGTAGTGGATGTCCGCGCGAACGGCGTCTGCATCGCGACCGGGGAGACCGATCTGGCTCAGGCCCGCATCGAGTTGGCATCCGGCGCGGTCGGGACCTTTACGGCGTCTCGAGTGAGCCGCAAGCGGAGCCGCATCTGGCGTGCGTTTGCGCTTGATCGGTCCTACACCAGCGTGGATCTGGACCGGAAGACGGCTGTGCGCGTCGACTGGGACGCAGGGCCGAAAGAGACGGTGATCCACGTCGCGGACCACAACGCGCTGGAGCAGCAGGTGCTGGCGTTTGTGAGGCAGATTCAGGCTGACGAGCAGCGGTCAGGAGAGCATGGCCTCGGAGGAACCGAGCGCTATGCCGTTCAGGATCCCCGGCTCGCCACCGCCCCTCAGGCCCTCAAAGCCTTGGAGCTGGCCTTCAAGGTGCGCGAGGTGATCGGGCTAGGCGAGGGTGCTCAATGAACCGCCTCGTGGTCAGCACGGCCGAGGCGAGCGGTGACCACCTCCTGGCCGAGCTGATCGTGGCGCTTCGGGTGGAGCACAATCAGCTGCCGGTCGTCGGCAGCGTGGGGCCGTTGGCGCTCGCCGCCGGGGCGACCGTCCTGCCGGGGATCACCGCGGTGCCACCCGCCATGGGGCTCGTCGAAGTGCTGAGGTCCATCCCCGCTCATCGCCGAAACCGTCGCGCATTGCTCGAAGCCCTGCGGCCGGGCGACACGCTCTTGACCGTAGACTCGCCCGACCTGCACCTCGGGCTCGCCCGGGAGGCCCGACGGCGCGGCATCCGGACCGTGGGGTACGTCAGCCCGCAGCTCTGGGCGTGGCGACCGGGGCGCGCGCCTGCGGTGGCCAAGGCGTTCGACCAGCTATTGTGCTTGTTCTCGTTTGAACCAGCGATGTACGCGAGCACCGGGCTGGACGCACGTTGGGTCGGTCACCCTGCTGTGGACCGAGTCGGGCGATCCACGCGCGAGCCGGGCGCGCTCGCGCTGTTCCCGGGGTCCAGGCCCGCCGAGCTTCGCAGGCACCTTGAGGTGTTCCTCACCGCCGCGCGGCGCTCAGCCGCGAGCACGGTGCTGCTCGCAGCGGCACCAGGGATCGATCCCTCGGCGTTGACCGCGCTGCCGGGTTTTGTTGCGCTGGGGCCACGCATCACGGTAGTGCCCGGCCCCGAGGCAATCCGCAGAGCGGAGCGAGCGCTGGCCAAGTCCGGCACCGTCACCCTTGAGCTCGCCATGGCAGGCGTGCCGACCGTGGTGGCCCATCGCGTGAGCCCGTTGACCTATTGGCTTGGCCGGACCTTGGTGCGGGGGGTGACGCACCTCGCGCTGCCCAACGTGCTGCTGAATCGAGCGGCCGTTCCCGAGTTCGTCCAGCACTTCGACGTGGACACCCTGCTGGGGGCCCTCAAGACGGTGGAGGCACCGCCCACCCTGGAATTGGCGAGGCTGTTGGGTGAGCCCGGTGCAGCAAGGAGAGCGGCGCGCGCGCTGCTTGGTGGCGCGGCCGGCTGACTACGCCCGCTCCAACGCCCCGAGGGCCCTTCTCGCCTCCGCGGTCGCAGCCGCCACCCGGGCCTCCGCAGCCCGGCGCGCCGGCGCATCAAGGCCAGCCGGGTTGACCTCGTCCGCGGCCGCGATGTCCGCGAGGTCGTCCACCGCTTCGTCCATCGCCTCCATGAGTCCGCAGCGGAGGGGCCCCAGAAGCGCGGACCTCAGCAGGCGGGCGCGCACCGTCGCGGCATCTCCAGCGGCGTTGTCGGCGGGGCCGGCCTGCAAACGATCGACGATGGCCAACCCGATCCGCGCGGCGGTGAGCCCCTGCCGCACCCGCGAGACGCCTACCGCCAAAAGCGCCGCAGCCGCCGCGCCGAAGGCGTAGCGGACGTACCCGGACGAGGCGATCCCCAGCAAGGCTGCCAGGAACGCGACGCCAGCCCACTGCACGATCGGCGGGGTGCGAGTATCCACCAGCTCCGCCGCGATGTTTCGACGTCTGAACCGGCCAGCCACACGCTCGGCCTCCCCCCGATCGGCGTAAGCGCCGACCACGAACGGCAGCTCACGTTGGCGGGCGCGCTCCACCGCCGACAGAGAGACCCCGGCCAGCACGGCCAGCCGCATCCGGGCAGCCGGCGCGAGCCTCAAGGTATCGACGACCACAGCAGCGTCCCAACGCTCCCGGGGCAGCGGCGCCCGCGTTGCGGTGGTCAGCGCGTCCACCGGCGCCGGCCGGAGGGCAATGACCGGGGGCTGGGGCTCGGGGGGCTGGGGCTCGGACGACAGTGTACCGGCCTGATACGCCGCTGCGTCGGGATCCACCCGCGCCTCCGGGGCCTCGCTCATGGCCCGCATGATCTGGCGGGCGACATCGGCCGGGACAGCGGCCTGGTGCGCGAGATCCGCCGCCGGGTGACCGGGCTCCAGACCAGACACGGCCTGATAGAGGATCGCCCCGAGGGAGTACAGGTCGCTGTAGGCGTGGACCTCGCCGGCGGCGACCTCGGGCGGCTCGGCGAATGGAGGATGAAGGCCAACACTTTCCGGGCGCACCAGACCCATCAGCCGCGGGTGCCCCTGAAGATCCAGCCAGATGTCGTCCGGGGTCAGGCGCCCCCGGAACGGCGATCCCGCGAGCGTTGGGGCGAGCCACCGCAACATCGCGATCGCCTCCGCAGGGGCGAGGCGAACTCCACGCATCGAGCGGAGCACACGCGGCCGGACCACGACCGGAAAACCATCGTGCTGGGACATCGCCAGGATGGGAAGCGCGGCTGGACCGGACAACTTCAGCACCGCGAAGGCTTCTCTCGCCCCCGGACGCAGCCAGACATGCCGCTTCAGCCCAAGGAGCTCGACCGGAACGCCCTCACCTGATGCGTCGCCCTCGGTGTCGCGAACGAGGATGCGCAACAGATCCGGACCCGCCGGAGCCTCACTCTCGGGCTGGTAGCGGCTCATGGGATCGACTATCTCGTCCTGAAAAGGGCAATCAACCCGATGTCCGGAATTGCGTCCCCACGATCTCTGTTAAGCTCCAAAAATGGATGACACGGGCCCACCCGTCCCCGAACCTGCCGAGGCTGGAGAGATCCGCCTCGGTCACACCGCACGGGGCACGGCAGCGAATGACGTAGTGCTCGCGCTGACGCGCGCCGCCCGTTCTTTCCTGCTCTATGACCCTTCGAACATGGCGATTCGACAGTTCCTCGACATGCTGCGGCTCGCCGTGGAGGCCTACTGCACGCACCACGGCGAGCTCTCCCTCGCGGTAAGGCCCTTCGAGCTGGTCGCCGGTGGAGAGGTGGTCTACCTGGACCGCGACCGGGAGCGCTCGCTCGCGTTCCGCCTGTACCGGGACGGCGTGCGGAGAATGAGCCTGCGTGCCGACGTCCCGTGGCTGGAGGTGCTGAAGTTGCTGGAGGTGCTGTCCATCCGGTACATCGGCGTGCGCCAGACCGAAGACGACATGGTCGTCCTGCTCTGGAAGGCCGGCTTCCAGCACATCGAGATCGAGGCCGTGGAGGGCTTCGTCCCCGATGAGGAGGTCGACGATTTCGCGGACCCCACCGCCACCGACGCACAGACCGAGGCCCCCCCGACACACTCAGGCGCGCTCGCCGTCGATGCCCCGGCCGATTTCGACCTGCCGGCCCCGGAGCTCACGCTGCGGCGGCCCGTCCAACACGCCGATCTGCCCGACATCTGGCGCGACGGGCTGGTCGCGGAGGACGCGATGCACCACATGCCGGACATGTGCCTGCGTCTGGTGGATCACATGCTTCGGGCAGTAGAGGACCCCTCCGTCCCCCTGTCCTTCAGCCAAATCCTGCCACAGCTCCGAGAGATCCGTGACTTCACGTTGACCGACGGCCAGCTCCCGGTCGTGCTGGAGATCATCGGCCGGCTCGCTTACCTCTCCCTCCCGCCCACCCACACGGTCGAGCGCGACACCCTCCTGACCTCGTTCGCCGACGCCCGAGGTCTGGGCCGGCTGATTCACAGCGTCCCGGTCGGGTTGCGGAGCACGCCACCCGAGCTGGTGACGCTGCTCCAGATGGTGCCCGGAGACCACCTGCAGACGCTGACCGAGGTGATGGAGCAGGACCACGGCGAGGCCGGCCGGCGCGTGTTGCGCACCCTCGTGGAGCGGTACGTCGTACGGGAGGGCGAGCACGTGGTCGACTGCATGCTCGCAGCCAGCCCGGCGGTGGCCTGCGAGCTCCTGCGGGCGCTCCGCTACACGTCCCTCCCCCGCGCGGTTGACGCCGTGCGTCTGGCCTCCGGCCGCAACGAGCTGGATTTTGAGCTCGGGGCGCTACGAGTGCTGGAGGCCGCCCCGATTTCGAACGGCACGACCGCGCTGCTCGGCGCGTACGTGGCGTCCGGGCACGCCGAGTCTCGCCTCTGGGCCCTGACGCTGTTGACACGCCGGGCTAAGCCCGCGGCTTTCCCGAACCTGCTTGAGCGGATTCGAGGGCTCTCTGCCCGAACGGTGCCCACCGCCGAAGCCGTCGCATACGGGGAAGCCCTTGCGGCGAGCGATCCCGCGCACGCGATGGAGATCTTCCGCGAATGGATCCGCCCAAAGGGCCTCTTCGCCGTGTTGGCGGCGCCGATCCTTCAGGTCATCGCGGTGTCCGGGCTCGTGCACCTGCCGGGCGACGAGGCAGAGTCGCTCATCAAGATCGCCTCTGAAAAGGGCGGCACCGACCTGCAACGCCATTGCACTACGTGCATGGTCAAGCGCCGTCGGGTGGCCCGGGGGGCCGAGCAATGAGCGATCTGAACGCCGCACAGAAATCGATCGGTGAGGCGCTCGACGCGGCTCGAGCGGGGGAAGACAAGGCGCTCGCCCAGCAAGTGCGTGACCTCGGCGCACAGGCAGTGCGCCTGCTGACGGGCCTCTGGCGCCTCATGCGCACCCACGAGCCGGACAACGACGCGTTCGAGAACCCCACACGCGATTTCGCCCTCACGCTAGTTCGGCTCATCGAGCTTCTGGGCCCACTTCACCTCGTCTGCGTGGAGGGTCAGGTCTACATCAACGACGTGCGCATCCGCATAGACGATCGCACCGGCGGCGCGGCAAACCTTGAGGAGGAGCTGCGGGCGCACCACTCCGGAGGCCTAGAGTTCGCCCAACCGCTCGACGACCGTTCGATCCGGAGCCTCCTGCACGTCCTCGCCGGGCGTCCCGCCGAGCAGCATCCCCTGCGGGCGCTGGCGACCCGGATTCGCGAAGCCGAGCTCACGACCGTGACGGTGAACGGGCTGTTCAGGCTGCGCGTCTCCGGAGAGCAAACGGGCCCGACGCCGACCCGCCGCGACGTGGTCCAGACCGCCGAGCGGGCCACCGGCCTGGTCTCGGAGGCGTGGGACAACCTCGCCGCCGGACGAACCCCGAACCCGCTCCCCGTGCGACGTCTGGTGAACGATCTCGTGGACAGCGTGGCCCGAGGCGAACACATTTTGCCCGACGCTGCAGCCGGCGCGGGCAGCGCGGTCGCAGGACATTCCCTACGCGTGTGCTCGCTGTCCATCCTCATCGGCGCCGAGCTGGGGCTCCCTCCCGCGGTGCTCGCGGACCTCGGTGTGGCGGCCATGTTCCACGACGCTGGCTACGGCGCGCGCGAGGACGGGTACGCCCCGCCGTTCGAACGACACGCGGGCGCCGGCGCGTGCATGCTCCTGCGCCAACGTGGTTTCCACCCTGCCAAGGTCAAGCGGCTGCTGGTCGCGTTCGAACATCACGACCCCATGTCGCGGACTCCAATCCTGCTCGCCCGCATCGTTCACATCGCCGATGACTTCGATACGCTCAGCCGCAACCGATCGGGCGGGGCGTTCTACAGCCCCGCTCTGGCGCTGGAGTTGATGAGCGGGGCCGCGGGCACGCTCTACGATCCAGGGCTGCTGCAGCTGCTCATCAACCGGATCGGCAAGTATCCGCCGGGCACGCTGCTGCGGCTCCGCGACGGGCGCACCGTCGTCTCCGTCTCGGGTTCGCGCGGGCAGGCCTCCTTTGCGCGCCCGCTCTGCAGGGTCGTGATCACCGCCGACGGAACCCCGGTGCTGCCGGGGAGCCCCGAGCAGGTGGAGGTCGATCTCGCGCTGGGAGGCGGGGTCATCGAGGTCATCGAGCCACGTGGAGCGCCGCCGCCGTAATGAGGCCCGAGGGCCCGGTCAGGGACCAACCGGACGAGGGCTGCCCCTCCGGGTCGCGTAGCGCAGGAACAGCTCATCGCCCCACCGCACCTGGCTGACGAGGTCGAGGTGCCGCAGGGTCGCCGCGGTAAACCCGGCACCATCGACGAGCGACGGCGCGCCGACTCCGCCGATGATCAGGGGGCACAACGTCACGTAGAGCTCGTCGACGAGGGGCCGCCCGTCGCGCTCGGCGGCAAGGAAATCGTGGATGAGGGCACCGCCCGCCTCGATCAGCAGCGTCTCTACCCCGCGGCGCTCCAGCTCCTCGACCACACGTAGCGGGCTGACCTCGGCGACGACGACCTCTACCGGCATGGGTCGGGACGAGGGGCTGAAGAACAGCGGCTGGACACGCGGCTCCTCGTAAAAGCGACCCGTCCGCGGCAGGTCGAGCTCACGTGACAACACGACGTTGAGCCAACGCTGGCGAGGTCCCGGGGTAAGGCAATCGGGCGGCAGGCCTGGAAACCCGGCGCTGGCGAGGCCGGCGATCGCCGAGTAGTCAGGCACCAACGGCAGCGGCCAGTTTCGAAAAGTACGGCCGCCAACGAGCACGGCGTCCGCTTGGGCCCGGACGACGCTCATGTAGGCGCGGTCGGACCGCGTGCCGATGGCAACGTGGTCGTAGCGAGCGGTAGCGATGCGGCCATCGAGGCTAATCGCGGTGTTCGTGATGACCCGCATCAGCCTGACGTCGCGGCACGCTCAGACAGCCCGAATTGCGCGCGGTCCCTCCAGCATTCAACCGCCACGTTTCCGACGTTGGGCATATCGAACGGCGACTTCGTGACCTTGACCCGCACCCGGTCCACCGGGAAGTTGGTCAGGAGTACACGAGCGACGTCTTCGGCCAGGGCTTCGATCAGGCGGTACTCCTTGCCGGCCACGAGGCTCTGGATCGCCAGATTTGCCTCGTAATAGTCCACAAGATCCTTGGCTCGGTCAGCCCGTGCTGCCTCCCGCCAATCGGTCTCCGCCTCAAAATCGATGACCACCCGTTGGCGGATGTGTCGCTCGTACTCGTGGAACCCGATCTTGCAGTCGTACGAGAAACCAAGGCCGTGGACACGATCACGCATTGCCCCCGGCTAACACAGCGACCATCCGAACGCGGCGACGGTGCCGGGGACTACCAGAATCACGTTGCCGACCGGGGAACCCCGTGGCACCTTGCCACTTCCCGGAGCACTTCATGCGCGTCCTCATCTGCTACCCGCCCATCGAGTCCGCCAAGGGCAGCCCGATGCTCACGCAGAACCGGCAGTTCCAGTGGTTCCACGAGCCCAGCTACCTCTACCCCTGCATTCCGGCCTCCGCCGCGACGCTGTTGCAGAGCAACGGGCACGACGTCCGCTGGGTCGATTGCATCGCCGAGAGGAAAAACCAGGCCCAGTTTGAGCGGCTGCTTGAGGACTTCAAGCCCGAGCTGGTCGCGATGGAGACCAAGTCTCCGGTAATCAAGATGCACTGGAAGATCGTCGAGCGCATCAAGGAGCTCGTTCCGGGTGCGCAGTGCGTCCTGTTCGGGGACCACATCGCCGGAAACCCAGCCGAGACCCTGGAACAGTCCCAGACCGACTACTGCATCCAGGGCGGGGACTACGACTTCTCGCTGCAGAGCCTCGTGGACTGGATCTCGAAGGGAACGAAGCTCGGCGGCGGCATCTGGTGGAAAGAGAACGGCACGGTCAAGTCTTCCGGCGCGTACAATCAGGAAGGCAACCTCGAAGAGCTGCCGTTCTGGGATCGCGACCTCACCAACGCGCACCTGTACTTCGAGAAGTGGAAGTACCGGCTCCCGTTCATGTGGACGATGGCGGGCCGCGACTGTCCCTATGGCCGTTGCACCTTTTGCTCATGGACCGTCACCTACCCCAAGTTCCGCACCGTCTCCCCCGAACGTCTCGCCACCGAGATGGAGATGCTCATCAACAAGCATGGTGCAAAGAACATCTTTGACGACACTGGGGCGCTCCCGACCGGGAACTGGCTCACGCGGCTGTGCGGCGAGATGATCGACCGCAAGATCAACGAAAAGGTCGTCTTCGACTGCAACTTCCGGTTCGACTACTTCACCGAGAAGAACGTCCATCTCATGAAAAAGGCGGGCTTTCGCAAGTTGATCCTTGGGATAGAGTCCGCCAGCGAACGCACGATCGACATTCTGGATAAGTCGCTCACCCGCCAGCAGATCATCGAGGGCTGCAAGATGGCCAGCGCAGCCGGCCTGCAGCCACACCTGACCATGATGGTGGGCTACCCGTGGGAGACCAAGGAGGACGCCTATGAGACGCTCTCGCTCGCCAAGTACCTGATGTACAACGGGTACGCCGCTCACCTGCAGGCCACGGTCGTCATGCCCTACCCGGGCACGCCCCTCTTCGACCTATGCCAAAAGAACGGCTGGATCCGGTTCGACCCGCTCGACTACGAGCGCTACGACATGACCGAGCCAGCGTGTGTGCTCACCGACATGGATCAGGACGAGGTAGTGCAGATGGCCGGCCAGTTCTACAAGCTGTACATGCACCCCCGGTTTCTCGCGAACCAGCTCAAAAACCTGCGTTCGATGGACGACCTCGACTACATGCGTCGCGGCGTCACCGCGATCTGGGGTCACATCAAGGACTTCGCGAGTATCCGAAATGACCACGGCTCAACCGGCGGGAGCTCGATCATCGGCGCGAGCAGTGGTCCTTCGCCGATCTACTCGAAGTAGGCGGTCGAAATGCCGAGCCCACTGGCTCGAACTGGCGGCATCCCCGTGACGGGATGGCTGATCGGGCTGCTGGGTGCGGGGTCGGGCTGCGGTCGCTTGGACGACATCAGCCAGCTCATCTCGCCCGCGGTGGCTCAGGGCATTTTCGTCGGGCTGGACCTTCCCGAGGGGACCGACCTGTCGGGCTCGGGCTCCGATCTGCTGCAATACTCGGCTGCGTGCTCGGTGTTCCTCGCCTATATCGCCGACCCATCCGAGTTGGACACCTCGCCTGTCGAAGGCGCCAACGTCACGTTCAGGTCTGCGCAGAACCCCGGTAGCTTCCCACTGGCCGATCAGGGTGAGGGCAAGTATCTGGCCACAGCTGAGTCGGGGATCGACTACGCCAGCGGAGACGAGGCCGTCGTGACCACGCAGATCGACGGGTCTGACGTCAGGATCGAGGTAGAGACCCCGGACGCGCCCGATGTCGACGTGCCGACCACGCTGCCCGCGCAGGGCGGCTTCACGGTCGATCTTGCCGGTCAGGGCTACGACAACGTGCTGGTGGCGGTGTACGACGTAAATCGCGGCAAGCTCACCTACGACAATCTGCCTGACGACATCGTGGAGACCTACGAGTACACCCACGGCGAGCAGGCCGAGTCCGTGGACGTCTACGACGGGGCGTTCCTGCGAGAAGGCACCTATGTGGTGGGCATCGCGGGGATGAGGACCTCGGACCCGAACACATTCACTGGCGTGAGCCAGTCACTGTCAGCGTTCATGGCTGGACAATTTACGCTCCGCTTTGTTCAGGTGTCGCCCCTTTAATAGGGATGGCCGGTTACCTGCCCCCATGCACCCTGCTCCTGCTCTGCCCCCGCACGCAGCATCCCCGTTACGGCCGGCCGTGTGCGCGGTCGCGCTGCTCGCTCTGGTGCTCCCCACGCCAGCCTGGGCCGGTCGAAAGGCCTTCAACCGGGTCTTCGACAATGAGGTACTGCCTGCCCGGGTCGTGGAGGTGCAGGCGCAAGTCACCGACACCTTCGGATCTCCCGCCGGCACGGACATCACCGCGGTCTGGTGGGCCGCAGCCTTCGGCCTGTCGAACACCGTGGAGGTTTCGCTACCGATCAAGGTCACTCACGTCCGCATCCCTGAGACCGGCGCCGGGTCAACCTTCCTCGACAGCTACGGCGCTGATCTTCGATGGCGCATCGCGAAGAAGGGGACCCCACCGGGCTTCTGGCGCCCGGTTCCGCTGCTCCGGCTGATCGTGGAGAAGCCTCTGGCGACCGCCGCCGTGAACTTCGAGGGCGATGTCGTGATCGGAACGGAGCTCTCAAAATGGGTCCACAGCTCCGCCATGATCGGCGTGGTTAGCTCGTCCACGGCGTTCACCGGCGAGGGATCCACCAAGGTCACCGGCGGTTTCGGCGCGGTAGCGAACCTATCGGGGAGCTGGCGCGCCGGCGGTGAGGTCTACGCCGAGGTGCCGTTGGTGCCCGCAGGAGGAGTGCCCACTTTTACCGCTGGGCCCGACCTGAGCTACACGCTCGGCCCCTTCTGGGTCAGCGCCGGGTCGCTGTTCGGGTTTGGAGACCGGCGGCCGTACACTGCGTCGGCCCGCCTGCTCTGGGGGGCCGAACTTTGACGCGAACCAGTGGCTTTGTACCGTTGCAGCTCGAAGCGGCGTGCCTGTTGACCGCGCTCGCCGGTATCTCCGGCTGTGCTCTTCCCCCCCACGCCGACGCTGGGACCACCGGGACGATCAGCGGCAAGGTCACGGTGACGGAGAAGGGCGCGCCCGCCAAGGACCCCTCCGGAGTCGTCGCCTACCTCGTGGGGTACGCGTCCCCTCCCCCGAAGACCCCCGCCACCCTGTCCCAGCAGAACCGGCAATACTCCCCCAGCCTGCTGCCGGTCGTCGTCGGTCAGACCGTCAGCTTTCCGAACCTCGACTATGACACGAGCCACAACGCATTTTCGCTCGATCCACGCTTCAATCTCGGCCAGTACCGCGCAGGGAGGGGGGCTCCTCCCACCCAGGTCTTTGACACACCGGGCCCAGTTGAGATCTACTGCGACATCCACCCGGACATGGCTGCGACCATCCTGGTGCTCCCAAACGCCTCCTTCGCCACGACGGGGTCCTCGGGCACGTTTACGCTGCCGAGCGTGGCCCCCGGCACATGGGAGCTTTTTGCCTATGACCGTCGCGCGCTGGCGCCGGCGCACACCCGGGTGACCGTGACCGCAGGGGGAACCGCCACCGCGACGCTGGCGGTAGACCGGACCCGCTTCAACTTTGATCACACCACCTGGGAGGGGCAGGACTACGGCACCCGAGGCTACACGCCGTGAACGGGGGATAGACCCCCGCGGTGTCCATCCGCGGTCGCCTCACTCTGTTCTTTGTCGCGTTCGCGCTTGTGGCGATCGGGCTCACCTCCATCGTATCGGTGGCGATCGTTCGCAACCGCGCGATGGCCGACGCAAATCAGGCATTCATCACCGCGAGGGCCCAGCTCGCGACCTCTCTACGGCTTCGCTACCAGACGTTCGAGAACGCCAGCACCTTCTCCTCGGTACAGGAGGTCGTTCGGCAGGTCACGACGTACAAGGACAAGGCAGACTATGGCTTCGGGAGCCCGGAAGAGGACCTCGCGCGGCGAAAGCAGCTGCACGACGATCTCGCGGACGCAAACTGGGAGTGGACGGGGACCCGGTCGGGGAGCTTCTTCGCGCTCACCGACTACAAAGGTCGAGTCATCTACGCGAGTACGTCCAGGCAGGCGTGGGGCAGCGACGCCCTAACGTTGAAGCCGGTGGCGCAGGCGTACGACACGGCGGGCGGCTTCCGGGGGGCTGGCGTGGTGCGATCCGACGACCCAGCGCTGGTCGCGCTCGGTCCGCTCCCGGACTCACCCACCGGTGCGTTCGTCGTCTTCGCAGCCGCCACTGCCCCCAGTGGGGTGGCGGCGGCCGCTTTTGTGCAGGGCGTCTCGGCCGACCACCTGCTGCGCGACGTAGCGCTCGAGGACCACGGGACGCTGCTCGAGCTCGTGGGCGACGACGGAGGCGGTGGGCTGCCCCCGGCGGTGCGCGCAGCGGGGCTCGCCCTCGCCGATGACGCAGTTCCCATCGAGGTCCGTGACGGCGGCACGCGCTGGCTCGTACAGCGTTTCCCGCTCACCGCGCTGGACTCGACCACGCCGATCGCGACAGTGCTCGTCGCGCGGGACCTCGATGTCGGCCTTGAAGTGCTGAACCAGGTCCCGCTCTTGCTCGCTGTAGCGGCCTTGCTGCCCCTCGGGCTCGCCCTCGCCCTCGCGACCGTGATCGGGGAGCGACTGACCCGACCGATCGTGGAATTGGAGGGTGCCGCCCGTCAGGTCGCAGCCGGCAATCTCGACACTACCGTCCCTGTCCAAAGCACCGACGAGATCGGACGGCTCGGAGCCGCGTTCAACCAGATGACCGAGGGGCTGCGGGAGCGCGACCGCATCAAGCGGACATTCAAGAAATACCTCGCGCCCGAGGTGGTGGACTACCTGCTCACGCACCCGGAGGCGCAAGCGCTCGGCGGGCAGCGCCGGGAATTGACCGTGCTGTTCTCGGATCTGGCTGGGTTCACCACCTTGGCCGAGAGCCTGGAGCCCGAGGCGGTCATTGGGCTGCTGAACGAGTACTTCACCGAGGTCAGCCGGCGCGTGGTCGAGCGCGGTGGCACGATCGACAAGTACATTGGCGACGCCATCATGGCGTTCTTCGGCGCACCCGTGCCCCGACCGGAGCATGCCGCCGCGGCCTGCTTGTCGGCGCTCGACCACATAGAGGCGCTGCGAGTGCTCAGCGCCCGCTGGGGCAGGGACGTCCTCTCGGTCCGCGTTGGACTGAACACCGGCGAGATGATCGTCGGCAACATCGGCGGGGAGCAAGGCCAGGACTACACGGTGATCGGGGACGCCGTGAACCTCGGGTCCCGGCTGGAGGGGGTGAACAAGGAGTACGGCACGCGAATCATCGCGTCAGAGTCGACCATACGGGCGGCCGGCGCCAAGATCGAGTCCCGGGAGCTCGACCGGGTGCGGGTGAAAGGCAAGACACTCGCGGTGGGGATCTACGAGGTGCTCGGTGAGCGAGGCAAGGTCGCCCGCGGGATGACCTACTGCACCGTTCACTATGCCAAGGGGTTGGCGAGCTTAAGGGCCCGGGACTTCGCCTGGGCGGTCATCCACTTCGAGGCTGCGCTGGCGGTCATGCCGGGCGACGGCCCATCGGCGACGATGCTGGAACGCGCACGCGCGTTCTCCGCTGCGCCGCCGCCGCCAGACTGGGACGGCGTCCACACGCTCTCCTCCAAGTAGGCGGGGAGTCACGTGGGATTTTCTGATCTCATAAATAAAGTACGTTTACAAAGACTTAATTATCAACAGGCAAGCCCACGCGTAGCTCGTGGGATCGGGATTTCCCATCGGCTCGTTGAATTTCGGGCGTTTCTCCGTTCAACATGGTTGGCACGGCTCTTGCTTAGGTCCCCCACGACACCGGCGAAAGCCGAACGGTCGAAGCCGAAAGGCAGGTCGAAAGACCTTCTTTGACGTACTGACTCCTCCCCACGCAAAACGGGATCGCGCCTTCA
>SHYV01000038.1 GCA_009692605.1 Myxococcales bacterium | reverse complement strand
TTCGCCTCGACCATCAGGTTGCCCTGCCGCGGGACCACGCCCAGCCCCGCCTGCCGCCGACCGTGCCCATTGGATGTGGGGAAGTTCTCGATCGGCGACCGGGACATCAGGAAGGAGCGGAGGATGCCATTCTCGACCAGCGAGACGCGCTGCGCGGGCACGCCTTCGTCGTCCCATCGGTACGTGCCGTTCAAGTCGATGCCGTTTCGCGACGCGACCGTCGGGTCATCGGCGACCGAGAGGAAGTCTGGCAAGATGCGCTGGTTCACCCGGCTGGTGAACGTCTGGCCTTCATCCTCGTCCTTTTGGCGGTGCCCCTCCACTCGGTGTCCGAAGATCTCATGGAAGAACACCCCGGCGGCCCGACCGCGTAAGATCGCTGGCCCGCTGAACGGGTCCACGATCGGCGCGTGCCGCAGGGCGGTCAGGCGTTCGGCGGCGCTCCGGGCCATCGCCTCAATGGCGGCGAGGTTCGGGAGGTGGTCGAGCGAGGCGACGTCTTTGTAGTCGTAGACCTGAAGCTCCATGCCGTCGTCTGCCACGGTGGTGGCCCAGGTGGAGATCCGGTAGTGGTGGCGTTCGTCCGCGATGCGCGTGCCCTCGGAGGTCACGATCCAGCGCCGGGACGCGTCGGCCGAGAGCATGACGCCGCTGTCGTAGACCTCTGGAAAATCAAGATATATAGCTGACACATCGGTCACGACCTTGCCCCAGTACGCCTCGTCTACCGGAGCGTCGGGCAGGAGGAACGTGGCTTGGACGGGGGGCGCTGGAGAAAAGTCGTCGCTCTGGTCCTCGCGCAGGACCTTCACCGCGTCGTTGGAGCGGATCTTGATGAGCTGGCGCCGGGCTGCGCGCCAGGAGTCGTCGAGCCCGCGCAGGAACGCCTCGGTGATCACCGTGGGGTTGTCCGACAGCGGGGGGGAGACGTTGGCGCGTTCGTTCTGCTCGAACCAGCCGGCGTCGCGCAGTTTGTGCGTATTGTCGAGCTTCATCGAGCCGACGCGCAGGTCGACATCGCCGGTGCGGTGGTGGCTGTGCTGCGCTCCGGCCCAGGCACCGTGGGTGCCTTGCAGCGTGATGGACTGGGTGTCCAGGATGGCCAATTCGGTGAAGTAGGGGGCGTCGACCTCTCCGCGGGTCTGCGCGGCGAGGTTGTCGAGCGTGGCGACCAGCGCGGACATCACGATGTCGGCGGCGCCGGGTGCAGTAGTGGTCGCAGCAGCAGGCTCCGCGGCGCGCACGGACACCGTGGCGAGCAGCGCAAGGGTGGCGAGCACCGGGGGGAGGATCAGCAGGCGAGGGTTCACCGGGGGGGACTATCCCCGTCGGTGCGTTCAATCAGGGTGACGCGGCGCTTCCCGGCGCTGCCCTGCGCCGGCTACCCGTCCGACCGACCCTCGGCCTTGAGGGGGTCGGGGCCGATCGCGTCTGCTTCGGGCGCCTTGTCCCGTTGGAACAGGTACTCCAGCCCGAACAGGATGACCCCGGTGACGATCGCCGCGTCGGCGATGTTGAAGATCGGCCAGACGTTGGTGCCGGTGTGCTCGATCAGCCAGTCGCGTGCATCCCCAACCCCTGCGAACACCTTGATGAAGTCGGTGACGCTGCCCTTCCAGACGCGGTCAATGGCGTTTCCGAGCGCGCCGGACAGGATGAGCCCGGTGGAGGCCGCTCGCAGCTTTTCGCCGGGCTCGAGCTCCCGGAACATCTGCAGCAGCGCGATCACGGCGACGATGGTGAACGCTGCGAACACGTAGAGCCGGTACGGGGAGTCGGCCAGGGTGCTCCATGCGGCGCCCTTGTTCTCGGCGTGGATGAACTCCACCCAGTTCTTGACCACGACGACCTTGCTCCCGTCGGGAGCCAGATTTTTAAGGACCCAGATCTTCGTGGCTTGATCGAGCACCAAACTGGTGAATACGACGCTGAGGAGGACCTTGAGCTTTGGGGGCACGCGTAACTCCGGGGTGTGGGGCTAACCCAGGATGCGGAAGCCGGGCTGCACGGATTGCCTCGTTTCGTCATTGGTCGGGGCGCATCGCGCCGTCCGCCTGCCCCGGTTACGCACCGGCCCTCCTTTTCTCGCGGCGATCACCGCACGCCCCCGGAGCGCCATGCGCCTGTCTCTGCCCTCTCTCCTTCGTTTCGCTCCCGCTGCCGTCGCGCTCTTTGGGTACGGTTGCGACACGCCGGTGTCCGCCGGCACCGCCGAAGCGGGGCCAACCAAAGCAGCGCCGGCCGGGCCGCCTCCCGCGGCGGCGCGCGCACCGGCTGGGGCCGATGACGCTGCGGTGGTCGCGACGTGGAACGGTGGCTCGTTGAGCTACTCCGACGCGCGGAAGGACGTGGAGATCAAGCTCCTTCAAATGCAAGGTGAGTACCTGTCGGGTCGCTACGACGCAGAGCTGGACGCGGTTGACGAGCAGGTCAACAAGGCCGTGGCCGAGGCGGAGGCGGGGAAGCGCGGCATCACCATCGAAGCCTTGATGCAGGTCGAGGTGGAGCAGAAGGTCAGCCCGCCAACCGAGCCCGAGATTCAGGACGCGTACAAGCAGCTCCAGCGTAAGTTCCGCGGTCGGCCGCTGGATGATCCTCCGGGTGAGGGCGGCGGCGGCACCGGGGTGCGCCCGCAGGTCGCTCAGGCGGTGACCCAGAAGAAGCAGGGTGAGCGATATGCAGCGTTCATGGATGATCTTCGGGTGCAATACGGCGTGAACGTCACCTTGCCCTACCCGGACATGCCGCGCATCCCCGTCTCGGTCGACGATGACCCCAGCGAGGGCTCCCCCGACGCGCTGGTGACCGTGATCCAGTTCGCGGAATTCCAGTGTCCGTACTGCGGTTCGGCGAACGAGACGGTCAAGCAGGTGCTGAAGGCCTACGACGGCAAGGTCCGGTTCGTCTTTCGCGATTTCCCGCTCGGATTCCATGAGAACGCGATCCCGGTCGCGATCGCGGCGAACTGCGCCGGGCAGCAGGGGTTGGAGAAGTACTGGAAGTTCCATGATCACTTCATGCAGAACCAGCAGGCGTTGACCGAAGCCGACATCCAGCGCACTGCGGTGGAGGCGGCGGTGAACACCGCGAAGTGGGAGGCGTGCCGCAAGGACCCGGCGATCGAGGCGGAGATCCGAAAGGACCAGACGGATGGCGCCGCGGTGGGTGTCACCGGCACGCCTGCGTTCTTCGTCAACGGCATCTTCCTGAACGGGGCCCAACCCTTCGACAAGTTCAAGATGGTCATCGACGCCGAGCTGGCGAAAAAGGGATGATGGACGGCGCAGCCGACCTCGACGGCCGGGTCATCGAGGTTCAGGCCGAGGCGCTGGCGTGTGTGGACCTCGGTGCCCTGGAGGAGCTTCGCCTTCGGTGGCTTGGCAAGAAGGGCGAGATCACCGGCCTGCTCAAGTCCCTCGGCGCGCTGCCCGCCGAGGAGCGGGCGCGGAGGGGGGCTGCCATCAACGCCCTTCGGGACTCCGCCACCGCGGCCTGGGAGTCGCGGAAGGGCGAGTTGGAGCGCAAGGCCGAGGATGCCGCGCTGGACGCGGGGTGGATTGACGTGACCGCGCCCTCGGGCGCTCGACCCGCCGGTCGGCTGCACCCGATCACCCTACTGCTGGAAGAGGTCATCGATCACTTCACCGGGCTCGGGTTCGAGGTGGCGACCGGGCCTGAGATCGAGGACGAGTTCCACAACTTTGATGCGCTCAACATCCCAAAGGACCACCCGGCGAGGGACGTGTGGGACACCTTCTACACCGACCGCCGCGAAATCCCGCGGACGCACACGTCGAGCGTGCAGATCCGGGCGATGCAGACCCGAAAGCCTCCGATTCGCGTCATTTCGCCCGGCCGCGTATTTCGCAACGAGACCATCGATGCGACGCACCACGCAAGCTTCAACCAGGTCGAGGGGCTGCTGGTAGACCGCCACGTCACCATCGCGCACCTCAAGCATACGCTTGAGACGCTGGTCGCCAAGCTGATGGGCCGCAAGGTCGAGACCCGGTTCCGGCCGGCGTTCTACCCCTTCGTCGAGCCCGGGCTCGATCTCGACGTGCAGTGCGTGTTCTGCGCCGGCGTCGGCTGCTCGATCTGCAAGGGCAGCGGCTGGATCGAGCTGATCCCGGGCGGTCTTGTGCATCCGAAGGTGCTCGATGCGTGCGGTCTGGACCCCGACCAGTGGCAGGGGTTCGCGTTCGGGATGGGCTTCGATCGGATGGTGATGATGCGGTACGGAATCGATGACATCCGGCGCCTGTACGACGGGCGGTTGCAGCTGGTTCGGCAATTCTGAACGTGGCACCGGCACACTGGCTGGGCAGCCTCCTGATCGTGCTTGCGGGCTGTGATCCGGGTGGGGGGCCTCCGCGCTCGAGCTCGGTTCCGGTGGTCACCGCCGAGGTGGTGCGCGGGCCGGTGGACGATGTCCTGAACGCCACGGGAGAGGTGCAGCAGCCCGAAGAGGCGCGCATCGGTGCCGAGGTCTCGGGCACGATCGCGCGGGTGCCGGGGCGAGTGGGGGCGGTCGTGCAGAAGGGCGACGTGCTCGTGGTCTTCGATGACCAACCATTCCGGATCGCGCTTGATTCGGCGCGGGCTCGCCTCGCCCAGTCCAACGCGAGCTTGCAGACCAGGCTCGTCGCACGCGAGCGGGTGGCGCTGCGATCTCGGGGTGTGCTCTCGGTCGCCGCCGAAGCGGGGGGAGCAGTGTCCGGCACGGAGGCCGAGATCGCCCGCCTCGATGTTCGGGAGGCCGCCGCATCCGTGCAGGCCGCGGAAGCCGATACGCTCGCCGCCGCCGCCACGGTGGCCGCCGCCACGCTCGACGTGGAGCGTACACGGGTACTGGCGCCTTTTGACGGCGTCATCCGTGACCTTCAGGCGGTCCGCGGCCAGCGGGTGGGGGCAGGCGCGCCGCTCATGACCGTGCTCGGGCGCGGGGACGTGGAGGTGATCCTCGACCTGGCGAGGCCGGGGGCCGCGGAGGGGCAGACGGTCACGCTGGGGACGTCGGCGCAGGGAGTGGAGGGCGTTGTGCGGGGCGTGGTTCCTGGGCTCTCTGCGGCGCGGACCCAACGGGTGCGCGTGGTCGTCACGGCGCCGCCCAGCTGGCTGCTACCCGGCTCCGTCTTGCCGGCGCGCATCGTGCTCGGGCGGGCGGACGACGCGCTGTCGATCCCGAGGGACGCGCTCACCAGCGGGGCCGTGTTCGTCGCGAAGGACGGAAAGGCGCTGAAGGTGCCCGTGTCGGTGCGCTGGGATCTGGGAGATACGCTGGTCGTTGACGGCGCCCTCGAAGCGGGCGACGCCGTTGTGGTGCGAGGAAATGAGGCGCTGACGGATGGCGCGAGCGTGACGGTCTCCGGGGCCGCTCCCGGCGCTCCCGCCCCCCCCGGCGCCCCCGCCCATTGAGCCGGCGGGCCGCCCCGCTCACCAGTCCAGCTCCACCGCTTGGTTGCCGGCCTTGCCCTCGAAGCTGTGGGACGCCCCGCCCGGCAGCGTCAGCGTCACGCTGTCGACCATGCACACGTCGCCCAGCCCGAATTGGGCCACGGTGTCGCTTACGATCCCTGATGTGCCGTACCCGCCGTTCACCTCCGCCATCTGGTACTGGCCCCCCGCCTCGATTTCGACCCGGGCACCGATTGGGAGCCCGGTGAATCGGACGTAGTTCCCGCCCTGCTGGTTCACGTACAGGTGGGTTTCGTGTGTGGTCCAGGGGGTGCCCGTGCGCGCGGTGGACGACCCGGTCACGACGTCCAGGTCGCCGTCCAGATCGAAGTCGGCGATGGCGAGGCCGCCCGGCCACTCTTGATTCAGCCCGGTGGCATCCGAGACCTCCTCGAAGGTCGCGGCTCCGTTGGACGGCGTTTGGTGCCAGGTCCACAGGTGCGTGTCCTCGTAGTCGGACTGCACCACGAGGATGTCGCGCCAGCCGTCATTGTCAAAATCAAGGAAGCCCGCAAAGAGATCGCCTTCGTTCCAGCTCCGGTTCCTCGGGCGGCTACGCGCGAGCCCGTTGGTGTCGTTGTCGATGCGCTCGAAGATCCCGGCGCCGTCGTTGAGCAGGAGCTGGGTGCGGTCTGCGGAGTCGCCGGTCCAATCGTGCGCGATGGTGGCGGTGAGCAGGTCATCGTCGCCGTCGTTGTCGATGTCGGCGCAGACGGTGGTGAAGCCGTTCCCACCGAGGCGGGCGGGCTGATCGTCGTAGCCGGGTGACCAATAGTTGTCGGGGAAGGCGCCGCCGCAGCTCACGCTGGGTGCGACATCGCAGCTGTGCGTGTCGCAGTAGCAGGCGTACATGAGGTTGTCGGAGTAGTCGAGGTTGGTGTCGGCGTCGAAATGTGCGGCCTCGCCGGTCTCGGTGAACGTGCCCCCGTCATTACGCCAGAGTTGATTCCAGGCCCGGCCGTAGCTGGAGGAGATGAGGTCGGGGAGGGCGTCGCCGTTCACGTCGCAGGCGGTGGCCCCGTAGCTGGGACGCCGCGCGTCGTGGTCGAGGTAGTTCGTGTTCGTGCCGGCCTTGAGCTTCAGGCCGCTGTCGTCGGTCACGTCGCTGAACGTGCCGTCGCCGTTGCCGCGGTACAGGTGGGCCTGCGCTGCCTCGGTGCTCTGCCCGTAGGCGAGGTACCAACCGGTCACCCACAGGTCGAGGATGCCGTCGCCGTCGGTGTCGGTGAACGCTGCACCGGTGGTCGGGTAGCCATCTGCGATGCAGACGTCGCTCTGCGGGGCGAGCGCGAAGTGGGCCGCTCCGTCGTTCAGGTAGATCTCGGAGCAGTCGCCGGTGGCGTCCTCCGTCCCTGCGTCGTAGTCCCGGGCCGCGAACAGGTCCATGTCCCCATCGCCGTCGACATCTCCCTCGATGTAGAAGTTGTGTGAGGTGCCGTTCGGGTTTCCGTCACGGGCGACCAGGAGCCCGCTGCTCTCCGTTTCGTCGGCGAAGGTGCGCCCGCCGCCCGCCCCGGCTCGGTTCATCATCACATAGCGGAGTCGGGAAGTCGGATAGTCATCGCGCTGGTTCAGGGTGCCTTCGGTGACGATGAGGTCGGGGTAGCCGTCGTTATCGAGGTCCCCGGCGGCGTAGTGCACGCCGACCACGTCGCCCAGCCCCCAATCGTCGGTGCCCTCCACGAACGCCGTCGCGCCGCCCCAGTCGCCCGATGTCACCGGCGTGCACGTCTCCAGGGCTGGCCCCGCTGGCCCCGCTGGCTTTGGGCAGCCCGCTAAGCCCGCCGAGCCCAGCAGAGGAAGCGCCGGCCACACGGCCAGCCGCAGCAAGAGCGCCCACAGCGGAGGCGTTTGGGGCGCCACAGGACCGAGGGGGGCGTGACGGGCAGGGTGCGCGGTCAATTTAACGTTCATGTCGACTCCGCGTCCGGGGATAATCTGTTCGGCAGAGCTCACCGCCATGAAACCTCCCCGATACGCTCCCCTTGTAGGCCTGTGCGTTGCCTGTCACCTGCAGCAGTTCCACACGACCGATGACGGAGGGGACGACTCCGGCCCGGTCAGCGCGTTCGTGGTCCTCAGCGCGCTGGAGCCCGACAGCGGTCCTGAGACCGGGGGAACCACGGTCCGGGTCACCGGCTCCGGGTTCAGCGAGGCCAGCACCGCCACGGTTGGCGGTGCGGCGTGCGCATCGCTGACCTTCCTGTCCGGCTCGGAGCTGGTCTGCATCACGCCACCTGGTCAGGTCGGCGACGCCGATCTGGTGGTGTCCGACGGAGGCTCTGGAGCGACCTCGCTGTTCGTCTACCTCGAGGCCGGCGGGGACACGGGTGGCTCTGGGACGGACACCAGCGTGGACACCGGGGACTCGTCGACGGACACCGACACGGGCACGGGCACGGGCACCGACACGGGCACGGGCACCGACACGGGCACGGGCACGGGCACCGAGGCCGTGCCGGTCGACTATTGCCACATCCAGTACCCATGTTCGTTGACCGTGGCCTCGGGGATGGCGTCCGAGCAGGTCTACGGCTGGGTTTACGTTGCCGGGGTGACCCCGGGGGTGGGCGAGGGGCTCGGCGTTCGGGTGCAGCTCGGTGTGGGTGGCGATGGCTCCGACCCTGAGACCGGCGCCTGGACGTGGGCTGAAATGGCCTACAACACTGACAAGGACGGGCTCTCCGCGGGGGACCTCTCGAATGACGAGTACGCGGGCACCTTCGTCGCGCCGGGCTCCTCCGGGTCCTACGACTACGCCCTGCGGGCGACCGCCGACGACGGCCTCTCCTGGCTCTACTGCGACGCCGGCGGCGAGACCTGCGGGGGCCTTGGCTCCGACGACGGCTACTCCCCGGCCAGCGCCGGTCAGTGCGCGGTGAACTGAGCGCCGGCACGTCCCCGTCGGGTCCGGAGTCCGGGCACGAGTCCGATCCGTCGTCATACCCACAGCGAAATCTGCTTTTGGAGCGGCTTCGCTACGGTGCGGTTGGGCACTGTGCGCCACGCGACCGCCCACACCGCTGTGCCGCCGCCCAGGGCGCTCCGCACCGCGAGCTCGACGCGGCTGTGCACCTCGGTGCGACCGGCGTGCGGCGGCAGGACGATGTCCATGGAGAGCACGCCCCGGTCGCTCCAGAGCCGCATCCGGACTGGCCCCGTGGGGGGCGCACCGCGCTGCGTTCCGCCGGTCCACACCAGCGCCTGAGCGACGCTGACCACGCCCTCCACGTCGATCATGGCCTCCCCTTCCCAGAGCCCGCCTTCCGCGCCTGTACGCACGCGCGCTTTGCGCCGAAGTCCGTCCCACAGCGCCGCGGCTTCGGTTGGGATGAGCGCGACATGGCCTGCTGGCAGGTGCCTGCCCAGCGCCATCACGCCGCGCTGCTCCGGACCCGAGACGACGCTCACCGTGAGGCCGGTCTGCTGCCACAGGCGAGCGCGCAGGTGCGCGAGCACCGCCAGCGCAGCCGGTGGAGGGCCCATCGGGCCTCCGTGGACAACGAAGCCGCCGCGTACACGCGTGCACTCCCCGTACTCGGCGCCCAGTTGATCCCCTAGCCGGCGCAGGCACTCCTCCTCGTCGCCGGCAGGCACCACGTTCACGCCGAGCGCCGTTGCCCGGACCAGCGGGGTGCCTGGTCCGATGCCCTTCGCGCGGGCTCCAGCGTTTGCCGCTCGCACGCGGCGGCCGCTCCCTACTACCGTTGGGGTGCTGTCATTCACCCGCGCCGCGGTGAGCGCGAGGCGCTGCACGCGCACCAACGTGAACGCGCCCGCCTGAAGGGAGGCCGGGCCCAGCGCGGCGCTCGGGCGCGGTGCCGGGACCTCTCGCAGCCACGCGGCGACCGAGCCTGCGGGCTCCCAGCGCACCCCGGAGCAGACGACGTTCGTGGCCAGCTCACGGAATTGTCCCCCCCGTTCGACCGCGAGCACCGGGTCCCCGTGGCCGCGAGGAACGAGGACGAGGGTGCCGCGACGGCCGGGGAGAGTCAAAAGTCGGTCTCCTCCCAACCGAAAGAGCCGGGCCCGCCTGGCGATGAGGGCCGGGGGGACCGGGGAGCACGCGAGCGTGGGGGCGCCAACGGGGGTGGGGGAAGACGAGCGGGCCAGGATCATGACGCACCAGGTGGTGCAGACAGATTACTGTGCGTGTCGCGTGCGCGTAGGACAAAAAATGTCCGCACAATGAAATATCTGACTGTGTGATAACCTCCGCGGGTGATTGAATCCCTCGGCCCCTTGGCGCCCCTCTTCCTGCTTTTGCTGGGCCTTGGGTTGCCGGTGCAGTTCGCCCTGGGCGGCATCATCGGCGTGGGTCGGCGGACGCCCGCTTCACTGGCGTTGCTGGTGCCTGCGCTGCTCCTGAGCCTGGGAGGCCTCGGACTCGGCGTTGGGCTGCTCAACGCGGCCACGGGCATCCGAGACACGGGCGACCCGGCGTGGGTCCCCTGGTTCACCCTTCACGATCGTGCTCGCGCCTGTATTCCCGGCCTCGCTGGCGCGCTGGGCGCGGTGCTCTGTGTCCTTCCCGCCCTGGTCGGCGCCGCCGCTCGCGTGGTGCCCGCGACCACCCGGAGCCTGTGGCCAGTGGCGGTCGCGCTGCCGATGGGCGCGCTCGTCGCGCTGGGGAGCGTGCTCTCGACCGGCGGGCGGGGCGCCCCGATCGCGGGTGCCTTGGCGGTGCTGGTCGTCGGCGCGGCGCTGGCCTGCGTGGAGGTTCAGCCCCGCTCTGCCTCTGGGGCGCTCACCGGTGTGGGGGCGCTCATGATCGGCGGGATGGCGCTGGGGCTCGCGCATGCCCTTGGCCTTCATGCCGAGCTGCTGAACGCGCTGCCGGACTTCCGCTTTCCTTTTCTGTCGCTCCCGAGGGTCGACGCCGTGCTGGACAACGCGGTCGCCCTTGGCCCGGTGATGGTGCCGTGGGTGCTGTTGGCATGGCTCGCGGGCTTGCCGGCGATCTTCGCTCGGGCGGCCACCGGGGCGACCCGCCGGGATGGAGCGGACGGCGTGGGAATGGTGGTGCTCGTGGTGCTGCCGCTCCTTGCTTGGGGGTGGGCGGGCTTGCAGTGGGACGTCCTCTCGCGGAGAGCAGGAGCCCACGTCACCAGCGTGCTTTCGCAGGGCGGCGGGCCGCAGATTCCGATGCGCGCGCCGGTCCCACCGCGGGTCCTGTATGTGCTGCCGGGTGGGTCGCATTGGGTGGAGTTCGGTGAGTCGGGCGGGACCAGAGACCGAGCCGAGCCGACGGCCGCGGACTCGGTGGGCCCGCTTTTGCACCTCGGAGATGGCGTCATCTTTCCGCCTGCGATGACGATGGACGATGTTTACTTCGCCTTCGCCGACGCCGACGCCGGGGCGGTCCACTTCGTAAGCTGCACCGCCGCCACCGGGACGCTCGCCTCGGCGGTGCTCCGGGATCCGCTCCGGGCGACCGGCCGATGTGGTGCGACCCCGGTCTACCTTCGGGTCACGCGCGACCTGATGAACCCGGTCAAGCTCATCGTCCTCAAGGACGGACTGGTGGATCTCTCCGGAGAGGTGCTCCCGCTGAGTGAGCTGCCCGGGCGGGTCAGCGTCGCGGGGCGGGACGTGGTCGTCCGCGCGCAAGTTGACGCGACGATGGCGGATTTTGCAGCGATCCTGCGGTTTTCAAGGAACGCCGGTCGCGTCTACCTTGGTTGGGGGGTGAGCCTGGATGGCGAAGACCTTCCCATCGGCATCAACCCCGGCCTCCGGGTGCACGTCTCCCCGACGGCGAGCTCCAGCGATTGATCCACTTGTGCGCTACTTTGTGTCTCGCCGTCCCCTGATCCCCTGTCCCTGCCGTCCGGAGCCCCAATGCGTACAGCCACCCCCGCTCTGCCCGCTGCCCTGCCCGTCGCGCTCTCCGCCGCTCCTTTTGCGCTCGTCACCCTGTCTCTCGCTGGGCTGCCGCTCCTGGGCTGTGCGGGCGGCAAGCCCAACCCCGACCCCGTCACCGACGACTCAGAGCCCACCATCGTCGATGACACGGCTCCTCCGTCTTTCGACCCGACGACCGACTGTGACACGCTCGGCATGCCGTCCGTCCCGTTTGTCGACGCGGAGCCGAGCGCGAAGATCTATGATTTCGCCGCCGACCTGACGCTGCAGACCACCGACGGCGAGTGGAACCTCAAGCAGGGCTGGTCGGGCTGTGACGCCTACCTGTTCATCCCTGACGCGCCCGCTCAGAATCAAGGTGTGGACTATGAGACCTGGTCCAAGAAGAAGGACAACAAGGCCCTCGTCGACGTATTGCCCCTCAATACGCACGTCTTCTTCCTCAGCTCGGACCGCGCGGATGAAGACCGACAGCTCGCCCTCGATGAGCTCAAGGACTCCATCGACGACCAGCTCGCCGAGTACGACGCGGAGACCCGTGCATGGAAAGAGCGCCACATCCATTACGTGACGGACAAGTCGACCAAGGCGGAGAGTTGGCTCGGGGACACGTTGTCCTCCCCCAACTGGGGCGTCGGCATCGACCGGACCCAGCGCCTCCGGTACATCGGCAGCATGGCCGACCCCGAGCGCTACAATGGTGAGTGGTTCGACTCGAACCTGTCGCTCGTCGCGAACGAGGCTGTGTACTACAACTACGAGGCCACCCGGCAGGCGGCCTTGGACGCGGAGGACGCCACCCTGGTGCCGGCATGGACCGGCGAGGACGTCTACGGCGGAGCCGACATCGACATCACGCTGCCCGACGCGGCGACGATGGCCACCTTCGACAAGCTCGAGCTGGACATGACCAAGCTCTGCGTCGGCGACGGGGAGTACACGGAGTGCCCGGCGTGGGACTACCTCGACTACGTCTACCTCTGCGATGAGGCCGACCCGGACTCTTGCCCGACCGAGCTGGGCCGTTGGATCACAACCTACCACCGTGAGGGGCGGTGGATCACCGATGTCTCCCCCCTGCTTGGGCTCCTCAAGGCGGGGGGCACCCGTCGGCTGCGGATCCACAACTCGAACCAGTACCTGACCACGCTGACCTTGCGTCTGTCCGACACCGGGGCGACCGATCGCCCCAGCGAAGCACAGCTGCTGTACACCACCGGCCATGTCAGCTCCACCTACAACGACCGCGAGCCGCTCACCATCGACATTCCCGACGACGTCAGTCGGGTAGGCATCGGCGTAGTGATGACCGGGCACGGCAACCCCGGTTGCATGGAGTTCTGCGGGACGGAGCACAACTTCAGCGTCAACGGGAGCGACAACCTGTTCACCTACGCGCTCGGGGACCAGACCTGGGGCTGCATGGACCAGATCGAGCAGGGTACGGTGCCGAACCAGTACGGCACGTGGTGGTACGCCCGCAACGGCTGGTGCCCCGGAAAGCAAGTGGACATGCAGTTCGTGGACGTCACCGATCAGGTCCTGTTCGGCCAGACCAACAGCTTTGACTACGAGATGACGCCGCTGGATGGCTCCCTTGAGAGCGGCGGCGACATCGTGCTCAGCACCTGGCTCGTGTACTACCGTTGACCGCCTCGCCTGCCGTGCCCCGGCACCCACCCCGGCGTGACCCGGGCGACCGTCCGCCTGCGCCGTTCGTCGAGCCCGTTGGCTCCTTCGACGCGGCGACCGTGGCCGCCGCGCTCCCGATCGGGACCCGGTTCGCGCTGGGGGCGGCGATCAGCCCCGTCCAGCGCGCCTTCCTCGATCGACACGGCTTCCTGCTGTTCACCGAGGTGGCGACCGCGGACGAGGTCGATACGATCCTCGCGGAGGTCGACCAGATCGAGGCGGATCTGCTCGCGAAGGGGGAGCGCAAGGTGTACGGCGTACCGGTGTGGTTCGGGCTGGACCCGGACGGCAACGAGTACCTGTTTCGGATGGGCTTCACCTCCGCGCACAGCAGCTTTTTGAGCGAGTTCGTCCGGCATGGCCGGTTCGAGCCGATTCGGTTGCTGATCGGCGCGGATGCCCGGATTGGCGAGCGCGAAAAGGACGGCGTCGTATTCAACCGCTACGTTCGCGCCGCGTCGAGCCTGCGGCCCAACCTCGCCTGGCACACCGACGCGCTGCGCGACGTGTTCTACAATTGGAAGATGCCGGGGCCGATGCTCAACGTCGGCCTGCACTTCGACCGCATCGGACCAGAGGACGGTGGGCTGCAAATCGTGCCCGGCACCCATACTCAGGGCGCCTGGTCCACGCTGTTCTCGAAGATCCACTTCGTGTCCGACGGCCCCGACAGGCACCAGGTGGCGGTCGAGACCTGGCCGGGCGATCTCACCGTCCACGACGGGCGGATGTGGCATCGCGTGGTCGCGTCCCCGAAGACCGGCTGGGCCAGCCTACGGCGCAGCATGTACGTGCCCTATGTGTGCGACGCCTACCAACCGAAGTCGGAGACCAGCGCGACGCCGCTGTACATGCGGGTCTTCGACGCGATCGTGCGGTCGCGTGCCCGGGCCGCTGCGAAGGCGGGGGAGCGCGAGAAGGAGCGGCAACGTACGCTGTTGAAGGGGTGACCAGCTTGTTTCGGAGAGCGTCCCATGGCCGTCCGGGCTGGGCTACGTGCGCTGCATGGCCGCGTGGATCCCCGCTCTCCGCTTCATGATGGCCATGCAGCGCCGCCCCGCTGAAGACGTGGACGGCATCGGCCGGGAGACCACCATCGCGGGGACTCCCGGGCTGGTGTTCCCCGCGCGGGGGGTGCCCCGGGGTCAGGTCCTTGTGGTGCACGGGGTGACGCCCCGCGGGCTGCGCGACCCGCGTATGGTTCACCTGTCGGCCAGCCTGGCGGCGGCGGGCTTCGACGTGGTCGCGCCGGAGTTCATCGGGCTGCAGCGGGCCGACTTGCGGCCGGTGACGGTAGAGCAGATCCGCCGGTACGCGGCTGCCCTCGGGCCGGAGGTGCGCCTGCTGGCCCCCAGCTTCGCGGGCGGGCTTTGCCTGCGTGCGGTCGCGGATGGCGCGCAGGTCCGGAGCGTGTGCTCGATCGGCGGCTATGGCCACGTCCGCGACAGCCTGGGGCGGCTCCTCACTCCCGAGGTGGACGCGTATCCCCGCGTGGCCGTCTGCCTGAACCTCGGCGTTTTCGACGAGGCAGAGGCGGACGCGCTGCGCGGTTGGATGTGGGACGACTCGGTGCGGGCGACGGAGCGGCGGTTTCCGGCGGCGCGCGCCGCGTTGACCGCCGGGCAGGGGTGCAGGGTGGACGGCGTGGTCGCCGGGACCTGGCACGAGCTCCCGACGTGGTTCCTTCATCTCCCCGACGAGGTGGATCAGCTCGATGTCTCCTCGGTCGCGGACCGCATCCGTGTGCCGGTGGTCCTCATCCACGGATCGGAGGACCGGGTGATCCCGCCCTCAGAGTCGGTGGCGTTGGGGCGGCTGCTCCCGAACGCGACGGTGTGCGTTACGCCGCTGCTCACGCACGGGGACGCTGTCCCGGCGTGGAAGAAGCCTGGGGCGATCCGCGCGATGGGCTCGGCGTTCGCGCGATTCCTGGAGTAGCGGCGGCGGGGGACTCTGGATGGCGTGCACTGCGTCGAGGCGTTGTGGCGCGTCGCTTGCCGACAGCGACCTTCGCGCGATCGTCGAGGAGGGGCTGCCGATGTTCCAGAAGGCGCTGGCCGTTCACGACCGGGCGGGGTCTCCCGGCTGCGGGAGTAGCCCCTCGAGCGTGACGCGGTCGATTAGTCGGTCACGACCACGTCTGAGCCGACGTCGGCGTCCGAGGGGGCGAGCCCGTTGATGTCGTCGGAGGGGGTGAGCAGGTCGAAGTACACCATGGTGCCATTTTCGCCGCCGTCCACGTTCACGGTGGCCTGCTGATCGAGCCCGACGCCGATGTGGATCACGAGCGCGCCGAAACCCGCGTCGGTCGCGTCGCCGAGCTCGTTGTAGAGCACGATCGCCGCGTCGGGCGAATCGGTGCTCACCACGAGCCCGCTGCCGTCGAGCCCGACGGTCAGGGTCTGGCCGGCCGCGACGAACAGGGACTGGTCGGCGTTCACGTCACAGGTGCCGAGGCCGTCAGTGTAGGTCGCCACCCAGCCGGAGGCCGTCTTGTTCAGCTCGCACTTCCCGCCCTTCTTGCGGACGCTCTCGCGGACCTGCTCGCACTCCTTCTTGTTGTCTCCGCAGGGAACGGTCCACTTGTGACCCTTCAGGTCAGTGATCGTGCACGTCATCGCGGAGGCGGCGCCGGCAACAGCGAGTAGGGCGGAGGCGACGACGAAGGAGCGGAGGAAGTTGGTTGTCATTTGGATGTTCCTTGATGTTGAAGCGGCTTGACTGCCGGCACAAGGAACATCGCCCGGTGGGCGTTACGCGGAGGTAGCGGTCTGGATACAGCGTGAACACGGCGATGCTCGATGACACGGGCGAGCACCGATGAGGCCGCTCATCGACACGCGCATCCTGCTCTGGCCCGCGCTGGACGCTCCTCGCCTGCGCGGTCATGCGGACTTTTTGAACCCGGACAATTCCCCCGTGGTCAGCGTGGCGACGCTGTGGGAGATCGGGATCAAGTACCCGATCGGCAAGCTGCCCCTGCCTGCTGCGCCCGCGACTTCTACGCCCGCGAGGTCGCCACTCGACACTCCGAGTTCCTCGACGTCCAGCGCGCCCACGCCGAGCGGCAGGCTGAGCTCCCGTTCCCTGAAGGGGGGCACCGCGATCCCTTTGATCGGTTGCTCCTCACCCAGACCATCGTCGAGGGGATCCCGCTGCTCTCCGGGGTTGGCCGAGTGCACAGCTACACGGTGTGGGGCATGGTGCTCCACCGTCGTCGCGAGCTCGCGGATCACGATCGCCCGCAGGGCCATCGGCTTGCTCCAGTGGGGACGCGTACAGCGGTTCACCTCGAACGCCCGCCTGAGCAATTGAGCTCGGCACCGCCGCCCATCGGCGCGTGCCGTCGGACAGGAGGCTTCAGAGCGGGGCGGCTTCGACCGAGTCGACCGAGTCCGCCGGGGCCGAAATCGTGAGGATGGAGTCGACGCCGACTTCGAGCGGCTCCCCGGTGACGCCCTCGGTGAGCCAGTTGTCGAGCCCATCGTAGACGTCGAACACGGTGCCATCCACGCCTTCGAGGTTGAGCAGGGCGATCCCGATCCCCGTCGCGTCGATGTCGTACTCGGTGTAGTCGCAGCCCGTGCCGCCGCCGCCCACGATCGCGCCGCAGTCCCCGGTCAGGCTGGTGGTCCACCTGACCGTCTGCGTGCCGGGATGGCCCTTCACCCACTCCTGAATCTGGGCCTTCGTCGTGGTCCAGGTGCAGCGGCCGTCCTCGGTCTCGGAGACGGTCGTGTCGGTGGTCGGGGAGCCGACGTCACGCCACTCCTCGCCGACGGGCATCGCAAGGGCGGGCATCGCAAGGGCGGGCAGCGGGAGGACGAGGAGCGAGCGAAGGGCGTAGGACATCGGAGACTCCGGGGTTCTGCCTCCGGGGTCGAGACCATCTCGGCCCGGGGACATTCACAACATGCCAAACTCCCTTCCACGGCGCGGTTACAGGCGGTAACAGCCCCATGTCCTCGCCTTGATCCGCCTTCCCACCAGCGTCGTCGACCTCGAGTCGCGTAGCGTTCGTCATCTCGATGGCACTGTGCTCGCCCTCACCGCGCGAGAGGGCAGCCTGCTCGCGTTCCTGGCCGCTCACCCGTTCAAGACCTGGGACCGTCAGGATCTGTTGCGCGAGGTTTGGGGCTACCGCGGCGGCGCCGAGACGCGCGTGGTCGACGTCACCGTGTGGAGGTTGCGCAACAAGCTCGGCGACCCGGAGGCGCAGGTCCTGAAGACGGTCGCGGGTGCCGGCTACCGCTGGGAACATGGGGACAAGCCCGGCCCGAAGGGGCCCGCGGTGCGCGCGGTGGGCCGGGATGCGGAGCTCGCAGGCCTGCGCGCGGCGCTGTCCACGCCTGCGGTCGTCGTCCTGTTCGGCACCGCCGGCATCGGGAAGAGCCGCCTGGCGCGCGTGCTGGCCAGCGAGCGCGTGCACGTCTGGGTCGACCTCGCCGTCGCTCGGACGGAGGCGGACGTTCTGGCCAGCATCGCGGAGGGGCTGGCGATGGCCCCCGAGGCGGCTCGCGCCCCGCACATCCGCGCCGTGCTGGCCAGCGCGCCCGCGCGACTGCTGGTGCTCGATGACGCGGAGGGCGCGTTCCTGGCCTCCAGCGCCGCGCTCAACCGGCTCGCCGGGGCCTGCCCGATCCTCGTGACGTCCCGGTTCAAGGGCCGGCTCGAAGGCCAGGTCCTGATCGAGGTCGGGCCGTTGTCGGTGGCCGCGGGTGTCCAGCTCGTGTGTGCCGAAGCCCCGCGCACGACGCCCGCGGACGCCGAGCTGCTCGTACGTGCGCTGGACTGCGTGCCGTTGGCTCTGCGGCTCGCCGCGGCCCGCCTCGACGTCCTGCCCGTCCCCGCCTTGCTCCGGCGGCTCGGCGACCGCCTTGAGCTGCTTCGCAGCACGCGCAGCGATCTCGGCCCCCGTCAGGCCTCTGTGCGAGGCGCGCTGGAGTGCAGCTGGGAGTTCCTGACCGAGCCCCAGCGCAATGTCGCCACCGATCTGTCGACCTTCGCCGGCATCTTCTCGCTCGAAGACGCAGAGGCTGTAGCGGACGACCCCGGGGTGCTTGACGTGATCGAGGAGCTCTGCGATCGGAGCATCTTGCGGGTCGAAGGCCCCGGCCTGCTCGAAATCCACCCCTTCGTTCGGGCCTGGCTGGTCGAGCACCGCCGGGAGCGTGGGCTGGACGCTGAGCTGCGTCACGCCCGGTACATCGCGACGCGGTCGACGTATGCGGCCGATCACGCCATCGACGGGCCGTCGGTGGCCGAGCTTCACCGCGTGTGTCGCGAGATCCAGGTCGTGGTCGAGCGGCTGACGACCACGTCGCCGGAGCTCGCCGCGGCTGTGCTCGTTCCGCTCGAGGACGCGCTGCTGCAGTGTTCCCCGCGCCCGGATCTCACTGCGATGACGACGCTCGCTGCCGATCCTCGCGTTCCCAGTGAGCTGCGTGCTCGGCTGGGCGCGATGGCCGCACGAGTGCTGCTCACGGCAGGCTCGGTCGGGCCGGCCCGGCAGGCGCTCACGGCGGCGCTCGCGCTCGGATCGACCTCCCAGCGGCTCGTCCGCTACCACGATGCGCGTGCCGACGTGCTCTCTGGCCATCCCCAGCTCGCCGTCGCGGCACATCGGGCGCTGGTCGCCGAAGCGGACGCCGCCGGGGATGTCGAACAGGCTTGTGCGAACCTCGTGGGGATGGTGGTCGCGTTGCGCATGATGGGCCGGGTGGACGAGAGCCTCCCGGTGCTCGAAGACGTGCTCCGCCGCGGGCCCCACCTGCGCCGTCGCTGCACAGCGCTCGTCGGACTTGGGGCCTGCCTGTCCGACCTGGGCAAGTTCGAAGCGGCGGCAGCCCGTCTGACTCAGGCGGTCGAGATGGCCGCCGCGCTCGGGTCGCCGACAGAGGAAGGATCCGCCTGCTTGAACCTCGGTATCGCGCAGGAGGCCATGGGCGCCCCCGACGAGGCCGAGCGAGCGCTTCGCCGAGGGCTTGACTGCGCTCGGCGCGCCGGCAACGACATCCTCGCGGTGGGCGTGTTGAGCGTGCTCGCTCGGATTCTGGCACCGCGCCGCCTCGCTGAGGCCGAGCAGATCCTGTCCGACCTCTCCGGTCACCCTACGTCTGGCATGCCGCCGGTGATCGCGGTGCTGCTCGAGCACGCCCGGGCGGTGGCCGCGGAGTCGCGGGGGGAGCCTGAGCTGGCGCGCATCGCTTGGGCGCGGGTCGCGGAGATGTACACGCAGGTCGGGGATGAGCGACGGGCGGGGATGGCGCGTGGGAGGATGGAGGTGTAGGGCGGCGGACGAGCTGGTCTGCCGGAGGGTGTCCGGTCTGCGACTCCACGCGCGTTGACCGCTGCGGAGAGTGCGCCAAATCCCCCCTGAAAACGCGGCTCCAGAATGACGTCGCGGGGCGGATCGTTGATCGCGGTCTTCGGATGCGCCGAAAGAGCTGATTTGGCGCGGCCCTGCGGGCGCTCGCGGCCACCGTCGCGCCCCACCCCTTGTGATACCTGACCGGATGCGCCACCTCCACATCAACAACCTCGCAGACCTGGTTGTCTGGATGAGGGCCTCGCGACAGACCGAGAGGAAAGTGCACGCCTGCTTCCTGGCGTCGGGGGTCAAGGCCGTGCAGGGGGACTTGACCAAGCTGATGGCGGGACTCGCTCGCCAGTTGGTGGATGCCACAGCGGAGGACGCTGGCTACTCCGCTTCGTTTCTGATCCTCGAGGTGCTCTCCGTCATCAACCTCCGCGCGGAAGCCGTGCGTGCCCCCGGCGTTCTGGACGCCCTGATCGCCGCGCTCTACAGCCCGGACTGGGTGGTGCGAACTCGGGCGCTCGCCAGCCTCTCCAGCACGGTCATCACGGTTCGGGACGACCTCGTTGCGCGAGGCCTCCTTCCGCGCCTGTTGACCATCCTCGCCTCCAACGACCTTGCAGCGGCCACCGAGGCAGACACCATCCTCTTCTGCACGGTCGGCGCGTACACGCCCCACCACGTCGCGTTCGTGGAAGCCGGCGGGCCGGACATCGTGCGGCGGTTGATCCGCGAGGGGAGGCCATGGGTGTCGGATCAGTGGCCGTCGGTGCTTCGAGGGTTGCACGGTGCGGGGACGACTTACACGGCCGTCTACAGCCGCGATGATGAAGGCGGGTGGTTTGTCCAGGTGCCCGAACTGCGCGGGTGCCACAGCCACGGGCGCACCATCGACGAGGCCAGAGCACGGATCCGAGAGGCGTTCGACCTGTGTGTGCCCGGCGCGGACCAAGCCGAGATATTGGACGTGGTGCAGCCGAGGCGGGGCACGGCATTGACGCGACCGACGTGCTCCTACTGCGGTCGGATGGTTGACCTGACCCCGCGGGTGCGGTCGTATGGGCCAAAGGGGCGAGTGACCCGAGTGCAGGTGCGGCTGTGGGAGTGCCTCTACTGTCCGGATCCCTTCACGGGCGAGCCCCCGTTCCGGTTCACAGACTGTGCGCTGTCCGAGGCGTCGGACGCTGAGGCCAGGTGGGCATGGGCGGCGGTCTACGGTGAACCCATGCCCGAGCCGATGCCGGAGCGAAAGCGTGTGCCGGGGGCTGCAAGACCGAGGGTGGGGCAGGTAATCGAAGCGACCCTGGCGAGCGACGTTGGGGAGCGGCTCCAGGCGCCCGGGCACGCGCGCCCGGACCAGTTCGTTGTCCACGCGCTTTTGGACGGGGACGGCCTTGGTGTCACGTTCGCCGACGGCCTCCGTGCAAGGGTCCCGACGATGGACGTGAGGCGGACCCATCGGTACGCGCCTTCGGCGATCACGCTCTCGGAGGCTGAGCCTTTCGGGGTGATGGTCCGCTTCGGGCGCCTTGAGTACGAGTTGCTCCCCTGGGACTGGCTGCGGGGGTTCGGACAGACGACGGGGTAAGGCGTCCTCGACCACGATGCCCCCTCGAAAGCCCCTCCTCCTCTGCGCCGGCGGCGACATCCACGGCGCGCTCGATCGGTTCTACGCCGACGTGCTCGCGTTTGAGGTGGCCATCGGGAGCGCATTCGACCACGTCCTGCACGTCGGCGACTTCGGCGTGTGGCCGGACCCTGACCGCATCGACAAGGCGACGAGGAACCATGACGGCGCCGGGGACTTTGCCACATGGCGTGCGGCGCAGCGTGCGGTCCCGCGGGAGACCACGTTCATCGCGGGCAACCACGAGGACTTCGACTTTCTCGCTGCGCATGAGCAGCGCGAGGTGCTGCCGGGCCTTCGGTACCTCCCAAGCGGTGCGTCCTTGGTGATCGCCGGTGGGCTCCGCGTCGCGGGGATCGGCGGGTGCTACGGGCCGTCCGACTACGAGGTTCCGACGCGCAAGCTGGAGGGCGGCGCCCGGCGGCACTACACCCGTGAGCAAGCGGCGCGAGTGGGTCGCGACGGCCGCGTGGACGTGCTCCTGCTGCACGACGCACCGGCCGGGGCGAGGTTCGGGAAGCGGCTCCCGAGCGGGGTCGTCCAGCCCTACGTGAGCCAGTCTGCCGGGCTCGGGGAGGCTGTCACACGCGCCCGACCTGCGATCTGCTTCTTCGGACACCACCACCAGCGCGTGGATCACGACGTCGCTGGCGTCCGCTGCATCGGGCTCAACGCCGTGGGACGTCCGGGCAACCTCGTGGCCTTCCGGCTCGTCGAGGGCGCTTGCGAACTGGTTGGCGAGTGGCCGGAGGACGAGGCGGGGTGATCAGGGGTATGGTGTCGTGGCAGGCCAGTCGTTTCACCCAGACCCCTGCCCATGCCGACTCCCAAAAGCGCTCCCGAAGCCGAGCAAGATCCACAGTTCACAGCAGTCCGCGCTCCCCATGCGGCGGAGGGCGCCGGACCGGTGTTTGAGCCGGCCGCAGACGTGATCACGCACGGGGGCGCGGCGCCCGACGGTCGAAGGCGCGGGCGAAGAGCCCGATTCCGGGCGGAGGTTGCGGATTACTCGCACCAGCTCGCAATGCTCATCATCAGCCAGGAGGCACTGCGCGACGAGATGCGCGCGACCATGAGGCTGCAGGTTGACTGGTGGGCCAGACCGCGCACTGACTTGTCCGATTACAGCTACGACGAAATCGCGGTGGCCCTTCTGGAGGCGCTTGATCGGGCCCGGGCGGGCCGCGGCTCGGTCCTGTTCGGTTCGCCGTCGTCGCGGACGTCGTGCCAGCCGCCGCCCCTGACGACCGGGACCGCCGGCGAGCCTGGTCCCCGGCGCGGCGTTGTTATGACCGGGGACGCCTACGATCGTGTGCTGGCGCTCATCGTGTACCCGGAGGCGCCCAGCGCGGCGATGGGCGCCTTTGTCGCTCGCATGGACCGGACCCGTGTGCGCGGGAGGCGTCGGGCTCGCAGTCGTGGTCGGGGGCGCCACCGCCGGGCGATCGTACGACACCGTGTCGCGCGGACGGGGCTGCACGACCTCGGTGGGCGCCCGGGGATGCTGTGCCGCGCGGCCGAACGTCTGCTGGCGGAGTACCTCGACAAATCCGTTGGAGAGCGGGCAACCCGCAGCGGGTACCTCGCCATCGCATCGGATGCTCTTGTACGCTACCAGGTCAACGCCTTGTTCCGGATCCCGGAGATCCGCGAGGAACAGCTTCGGATGGCGCACTGGGCGGCGCGCAGCCTGCCCACCACGGGCAACGAGTGGGAGGATGACGACCAGGAGTGAGCGGAGGGCTCCTACCGGGTCAGCTCGACGTCTCGCTCCGATCCCACAGCCGATCAGCGCTCTCCAGCGCTGCCCTCATCCTTGCCCTGCCGACCGGGTTCGCGGAGTGGATCGCCCAGCTCAACCTCGTCAGGCTCCCGTCTGCGGCGTTGTTCTCGATTCAGACCGCGACGTCGTAGCCGGTGCCCGCACCCTCGTCCTCCCCGAGGTCGTGGTCGAGGCTGATCTCGTGCACGCCGCCCGGGGTCGATGTCGTCGGGGTCCGGGTCACCAAGGCTGATCCCCGCGAGCCGCGCATCGACCCGCCGGCGCTCGATGAGAACCCGCAGGGCCTGGTTGACGACGTCGCTGTCCGTCGTTCCGGCGAGGTCGGGACAAAGCTCCCGCGCGCTCGCGATGAGCGCCAGGATTCTCGCGTCAGCTGGGTTCTGGTCATCCAGGACGAGTTGGATGGTCTTCTTCGTGGTCTTCTTGGTGGCACCTGGGGAGTTACGGATTCCCCGACGGGCGGTGGCGTAACGTGATCGAAGCCGCGCAGCGCGTCGCCCCTGCCGGCACCAGGAATTCAATGATCATCGGGCACTTCTCCGACCTCCACGGCCACCTCAACTGGCTCGACCCCGTGCTGCAGGCCCGTGGGCTCCCGGACGTGTTCGTGTGCTCCGGAGACTTCTTCCCGAACCAGACCCGCGGCATCGTCGGTGCCGAGGTGCGCTACCAGACGCGCTGGTTCGGATAAAAGGCGCAGAGCCTCCTTCGTCGGCTTGGGGGCAGGCCGTTGATCTGGTGCCCGGGCAACCACGACTACGTGTCCCTGGCCCGGCTGTTGGGTCCACATGGCTACCCCGCCGACCAGCGAGTCTACGACCTCATGCACGGCCCGATCGACCTCCACGACCACAGGTTCGTCGGCCTCCGCGAGATC
This sequence comes from Myxococcales bacterium, assembly GCA_009692605.1. Lineage (GTDB taxonomy): Bacteria > Myxococcota_A > UBA796 > UBA796 > SXON01 > CAIUMM01. Next base: position 5,083 of record SHYV01000038.1, on the reverse strand, counting down.
CCGTGGCTGGAGGGCGAGTGGGCCGGGGAGGTTCACGATCTCGGGCCTGCCACAGCGCAGGCGCTCGCGCACGATCCCACCATCCTCGTCGCCCATTGCCCGCCCGCCGGGGCGCTCGACCTGCGCGGCGCTGAGGGCGAGCCCGACTGCAGGATCGGGAACCCGGCGCTCGCAACCGCTCTGTCCGGCGGCCGGCACCGGATCCGCTGGGTGCTCTCCGGGCACGTCCACGAGCAGGGTGGGCAACGGGTGGTGGTCGGCACGGAGGATCAGCCGGTCTTGGTAGTGAACAGCGCGACGACGCTGCAATTCGTGGAGGTGTGAGGTCGGTCGGGTCGGTCGGTGCAGACACCGCACGTGCCAGGCAGAAAGCTCAAAATTCCCTCTTGCCAGTCCCGCCATGCCTACGCATACTTCGTGAGCAATCGTTTTCCGGAGAGACCCCGCCCCCCTCTCCGGGCAGAAAATCAGGGCGAGCCCATGGTTCCGAGCCCTCTGAAGTGTCCCGAGTGCGGACAGCCGGCGCACCCGGCGCCGTGTGCGCGCGTCGCTGATCCGACCGACCCTTTCGAGGCGCTCGATGCCCATGAGGGGTCGGCCCCGGGAGCCCAACGGTGCAAGCGGAGTGCGTGGGATCGCGCAGGCGTGGACAGACCTTCGTCGGCGTTGGAGCAGAACGCCAGCGGCCTGCAGGACGCGATCACCCACGCCCGAGGTGACGAGGGCGCGGTGCGGCTTCACTCCTCGGGGTGCGATGGTGCTGTTGAGACGGGAGGCCCGTCTGGCCCGCCGCCCGCCGATGCCGAGCCTCCCACCCCCCTGTGCGTTCTGGCGACCGACACGGCCTACAACCGTCTGCTGGACCTGATCGGGAGCAGACCACCGCGCGGGGTGGTGGGCGGGCGGCGCCATGCGCCCCCGCGCGCAGGGCCGCCGCGGCGGCTATCAGGCGCTCGCAGGACCGGGCTGCGGCGGCGGTCCAAGGTGCGACCAGTCGGAACCCGACCGGAATCGCGCGGGATCAACGCACACACCGAGGTCGTGCGGCGCGCGGCCGAGGTCCTGCTGGAGCGCTACCTCGACGAGAAGGAGGACGGGGCGACCAGAGGCGGGAAACCTGCTTGCTTCCTTTCCATACTGCGCTCTCATCGTCGCTGGTACCGAAGAAATTACGCTGCCCGGGGCGACCTCGTCCTGACGATGCTCCGAACGGTGGCCAAGGCGCGGGCGGACGCGCTCATCACGCGGCGCATCAACGCCTGGTACGCCGTGACCGAGAACCGGGAGGAGCAGCGGCAGCTTGCGCGTGTGATGACGGCCTTCGTCGCCCGTCAGAAGTGGTTCCAGGAGAGCGCGTGGGAGGACGAGGAGGACCCGGGCTGAACGGGTCGCGACTACACCGACGCTGGATCGACCTCGTCACCGCGCACCTGGACTGTCAGCCGAAAGCCGCGCCTACCAAGCTCACGGCGGACTGCCTGCCATCTCGGCTGGTCCTCGATCCGCTCGCTGATCCGCGTGTCGCGGTCCACGACGTCACCCGTCGAGGTGCGCGCCCCGAAGGGCAGGAGGACGGGGAACAGATCCCCGACCGCGGCCTGCAGCGCCCAGTAGGCCGCATCGGGCAGTTCGACGGCGCCGTAGCTGCACGGCACGCCCATCGGGGAGTTGAACATCGGCGGGCAGGCCTTGACCGCCAGCCCTTCGCCGGCGAACAGGGCGAAGCGCTGCCGACACCGTCGGCCATCCACCGAGAGGCAGAATGAGCCGTGAAGCGTGGCCCAGTCGATCGTGAAGGCGGAGAGCTTGAGCACCGCAGCGGTCGTGAAGGTCCTTGCGTGCTCGTCCGCCCAGGCATCCACCTCGTCGGGCGTTGGGTCCGAGCGGAGGCGGCACAGGAGCGCCCAGGCGGCCTTCTCGATGGGCTCCGACTCTTCGTCGCCCGTTGGGCGTGCCTTTTCCATCAGCCGCGCTGCCAAGGGCGTTCCTCCGAGTCGCTCGACGTCTGGATGGTTGTCCTTGAGCAGCGCGGCGAGGCAGACGAGTCCGGCGAGGACCGCCTCGGGGTCGTCGCCAAGCGCCGCGTCGCAGAGCCGCTCCATCACGTGCAGATCCCGCATGGCGTCCTGAAGTCCGGGGTTCGCCCAAGAAACGGCGTAGACGGCGTCAGGGAGATCCTTGTCGAGCAGCCTGCGGGCCCACTCCTCTACCGGGAGTGAGCTGTTGCTGTCGGTCTGCTTTCGGGGGCCCGAACAGAAAGGCAGCAGCGCGCGGAGGGCGGCTGCGCCGTGGTGCGGGCTTCGGGCCGCATCGAGGAGTGCGCGGAGGCCGTCGAGTGCGATGAAGTCCGCCCGGAGCCCAGAATGGGTGGCCAGCGATCCGATGGCGGAGACCGCCGCCAGGGCTGCCCCCGGGTCGTCGTCCTCGAGTTGGGTCAGGAGGTGCGGGAGGACCGGCGTCCGGCACCACTGCCGGGTGAGCCCGGCGTGATGCGCGAAGTCGGCGATCGCAGCAGCGGCGGGTTGCCGGACTCGCGGAGATGCGTCCGTGAGCGCGGTGGCGAGCGTGTTGATCCCATCGGTCACGAGCCACGCACGGACATCAGCTCCCGCCCAGGTCGATCGCGCGGGCCGGACGGCCTCGGCGATCATGGCGATGGTGCGCAGAGCAGGCTCGCGGACGAGAGCGTCATCGTTCCGGGCGAGCCTTGAGAGCGTGGGCCCGAGGCGCGACAGGACGGCGCCGAGCCGGACCTGCGCGGGGGAGACGAGATCCCGCAGCGCGACGGCGCGCACGCGATCGGGGAGGGCCGGATCGTCGCAGCACCGGATGAGGCGCGACTCGGCGGGGGTGCAGTCGGTGTTGGTCGGCATCGGGCGGGTCGGACGAGGCTAACGCGCGGCCTGCGCAGGTCGTCGCGGCTGGGCCCCCTCAGCTATGGCGAGTCGGGTTCCGGACTCAAACCGTGGAGCGGCTGTTCCGTCCCGCCAACCCCCGCACCACGACCCGAACCGCCTGCCGATGCTCCGCGCTCAGCGCCCGAAAGTCCTCCAGCGCTTCGACCTCCTCGGCGCCGTCCGGGCAGGCAACCGCCGGCTCGCCCTCGGCCTTGAGGAGATCCTCGATCCGTACACCGAGCGCGCGCGCGCTTTGCTCGGGGCGGCGGGCATCGACACGGGGTCGCTGGGTCGCGCGGGGTGCTCACGTTCTTGTGGTGGCCCTGCACGTGTTCGACGCAAAAGTGGGTGTACGTTGCGGTCGCCATCAGCAGCGCCGCGAGCGTTTGTTCGGTGCGCCCCGGGCGGTGCATCAGCTCGTGCGCCATCGGAGCAGGGGAGCGTGATCGAGAATTCCCGGCTGAAGAAAGGGCCGACGATCGACGGGTCCGTCGTCATCGCGATCGCCGCGTTGCAGAGAGCCTCCCAGATCGCCTGACTCGCGACCCCCTCGTAGGCTCTCCCCTGGTCCCGGCATCTACTAAACACCTGCCTGGTATGCTCTGCATGTCGAAGCGAGCTGCACACGAACCGCTGAACCGCGCGGATGGCCACTGCTGCACTCCGTGATCGGGGTGGAGGACGGGGCGCGAGGTACACCCCCCGGCCGCACCGGATCAATGCCGCCTGTCGCGCGGTTCGCTGTCCAGCCGGCAGACGGCTCCGCGAGCCCCCGACGGAAGATGACCGGGTTCTCGTCTTCAACCGACACCTCCGGAGAGCAACTGGGACAGGATCGAGCGAGGAGGCGGGGGCTGGGGCACGGACTTGCACGCCGCCCGTGCCTCGCACCGGTCAAGGTCGTCCTCGATCTGCGCGCGACGACGCTCGTGGCTCGCGCGCATCCACTCGGTGGCCGCGTAGGCGGCACCGGCCATGCCTGCCAAGTAGGCGGCCTTCCGCACGTTCCCGGCCAGCTGCGAGCCGTTGACCAGCAGCGCGACCGGGGCGAACGCCCCGGCAAAGCCGATGAACCCGTCCCGAACCAGCGGGCGGTCGGCGTCCTGACGATCGCGCAGACGCTCCATCCTCTGGCGGATGACCCGCAGTTCGCCACGTCGGACGGCCTCCTCGTACGCGTACTGCGCGAGCGTCTGCTGCTCGCCGCCGTACTGCTCCGTGAGCATCTGCGAGCGCCGCCTCTCTCCGGCGGCCGCGGCCGCCTCGTGCCGCGTCGCAGCCCGAGCCCACGACGGGCCCTCGAGCGGGGGATGCGATGACCACGGGTCCGGGACGACGTCAGGCGGCGGATCGAGGTGGGGAAGGGTCGAGTTCATCGGGCCTCTCGGGCGGTGTCGGTGTTTTCTGCGTCATCGGCTTCGACTGCACGGGGGTCGAGGCGACCCAGATCCAGCCATCCCTTCCACGTCGCTTTTCCCTGCTCAAACGCGGTCATCCAGGCGTCGCTGCCACCCGGCGTCGCCATGAACGCAGTCCACCCGAGCGCCATCCGAATACCGTGGTCATGTCGAAAAAACGTCCTTGATACACAGGCTTCGCAGGAGAGGTAGCCGAGACCGTACCGGTCGCGGCGGGCCGACGCGGCGCCCACCTCGCCGCAGTAGAGGCAGGCGACCGGCGTGCGCAACTGCAGGCGACGAACCTGCCCGAAGACGACATCGTCCCAGATGCTCGTCGCCTCCATCGCGGCCCCCATCCGGTCGAGGCGTGCGATGCCGTCGCCGAGTGACACCAGGCCCCGGTCGCGGAGCGGACTGAGCAACGTCGTGGCTGCGAAGGCGAGGCGTACGGTGCGAAGGAACGCTCTCGTAGAACACCGCTCGCACCGCATGCAAACGGACCGCGCCTGCTGGCGCTGCGTTCAACGCCAGCGCACGGGCGTACGCCGCCTCGCTCCAGACCCACGGTGGCGTACCGATGATGGCGGTCATGAGGGTGCCCCCGCGCGTGATCGCGGAAACGGAACTACCGACCCCGCTTTCGCCGGCGTGATCGCGGCGACGTCGTCCACGCGCCAAGTCTTCGGCGCGCCGTCGACGCACCACCTCGTTTTGACGAGCGACGCCTCAAACTCCTCTACAAGTACGTGAGTGTGGCAATCGTAGGCGATTCGCTCCCCGCCCATC
>SHYV01000037.1 GCA_009692605.1 Myxococcales bacterium | reverse complement strand
AGTCGTAGCATGGTACCTTCTGAGGTAAACTGTACCACAGATCCGATTGCTGTTTTCGGCGGATTCCTTTCTCATTTTCTGCGCTATCGTCGGCGCTGGCTGGCCACGAAGAGCGTCTCCAGTCGCTCGGCCACGCGCGCATAGACGCTCCCAGGAGTGTACCCCCCGCGCTCCGGCACGCCGGCTGTCAGCCCCGACAACAGCGCCACGCCCTCGTCCACGTGGGTCACGCCGTACACGTGGAATGTCCCGGCTTCACAGGCGGCGACCACCCGCTCCGAGACGCACAGGTCCGGCACGTTGTCCGCCGGGATGAGCACCCCTTGCGTCCCGGTCAGGCCGGCGATGGAGCACGCCGCGAAAAATCCCTCGATCTTCTCGTTGACCCCGCCGATGGCCTGGACTTCGCCGAACTGGTTGACCGACCCGGTGACCGCGAGATCCTGACGAAACGGCACCTCACCTAGCGCAGACATCAATGCGTAGATCTCTGCGGTGGACGCGCTGTCCCCGTCCACCATGGAATAACTTTGCTCGAACGCGATCGCGGCGGTGAACGTCAGCGGGTAGCTCTGGCCAAAGCGGCTGCGCAGCCAGCCTGTCAGGATCTGCATGCCTTTGTCGTGCGACCTGCCCGAAAGGCGCGACTCGCGCTCGATGGAGACCACTCCGGCGCGGCCCGCACCGGTGGTGCACGTGATTCGCAGCGGCCGGCCAAAGTCGTGGCCGCCCACGTGGTACACCGCCAGCCCGTTGATTTGGCCGACGCGCGACCCCCGGCATTGCACACGAATTGCGCCGCGCTCCATCGCTTCGAGGACACGGCGCTCCGGGGCGTCGTCGCGCTCCCGCCTCGCCTGCAGGGCCGACTCCACGTGCACCCGCTCCACGAGACGGCCGCGCGCCTCGTAGTTCGCCTCCCGCAGCACGTCGGCCAGGGTGCCCAGCTCGGTGGTGATCCGCTGCCCTACGCCGGACTGCCGCACCGCCCACTCGATGACCGACCCGACGGCGTCGCGGCTGAGGTGCGAGAGCCCCTCCCGGTGCACCACCCGGGCCATGAACTGCGCGACCTGCTCGATCACCTCGGGGTTCAGCGGCGCGTCCTCTTCGAACTCGGCCTTGACCTTGAAGATCGAGGCAAAGTCTGGGTCGCTGTAGTACAGCGCGCTGTAGGTGGCGGGGTCGGCGAGCAGGATGACCTTGACGTCGAGCTGCAGCGGGTCCGGGCGGAGCACCAGCGGGGCTTGGCCGGAGTCCGGGTTCTGGATGTCGAACTCGCCGAACATCAGCGCCCGCTTGAGCACCTTCCACGACCCCGGCTCCAGCAACATGTCCGAGGCGTTGAGCACCAGAAACCCGCCGTCCGCGTCCACCAGGGAACCCGCGCGCAGGGAGCGGTGGTCGGTCCCGCCGGGCTCGCCCTCGATGCCGCCGAACAGGTTCTGCCAGGTCGGGTTGGCGGCCAGCACGATCGGCGCCGCCTTGCGTGTGTCCCTGTGGCGGTAGGCTGCGCGCGTCGCGCCCCGCGTAGGGCTGGGGTCGGTGCGGTCAGAGAGGTCGCTCTCGCCGGTGTCGTCGACCTCTGCGTGGCCCCGGCTGCCGCTCGTACCGACGTGAATCGGGTTGACCATGAAGGTGGCGAACAACGTGTCGTGGTCGGGCTCCTCTTCGTCAAACCACTCCGGGCTCTCGACCAGCTCGTCGTACAGCTCGGCGAGCCATTCGCGTGCTGCGGGCCAGCGTTTCCCGAGCGACGTGAACATCCGCCGCGTGCCCTTGCGGATCGCGTCCTCCTCGGCCGCCGCCACCTTCCGCAGGGTCTCGGTGACCGCCTGGCGCGCCAGGTCGACCGCGTCCGCCAGCTCCTCCTCCAGCACGTCGAACCGGCGCAGGATCTCTGCGACCGGCAGCGAGGACTGCAGCTTGCCGCGCTCGGCCATGACGTGGACCTCGGCGCGGTCGTGCGCCTCGGCCTCTGTTTTATGACGGCGCTTCGGCCTGCCTTGGCCCGCGCCGGCCCGGGCTGCGCTTCGTGCTCCGGGTGCTGCGGTGGGCCCTGAGCCGGATCCTGCAGCGGATCCTGCAGCGGATCCTGCAGCGGATCCTGCAGCGGATCCTGCAGCGGATCCTGCAGCGGATCCTGCAGCGGATCCTGCAGCGGACCCTGCAGCGGACCCTGCAGCGGACCCTGCAGCGGACCTTGCGGCGGATCCGGGGGGGGGCTCCGGTGCGGGCACCGGCTCTGGGCTCGGGGGCTCGTCCACGAACAGGACCATCGGGCTGGCGTCGCCCTCCCGCTCCGCCACCACGAACCCGAGGTCTGCGGCGTGTGTCTGGAGCTTCGCGAGGGAGCTGTGTTGGGTGATCGCAGCCGACTCCTCCTGACGATCGCGCGCCCGGCGGACGTCGTCCGAGCGCAGGATCTTCGGGACCTCCTCCAATAGCTGCGTGGCGACCTTGAACAGCTCCTTCCGGAAGGAGAGCGCCCGGCCGGGGGGCAGGATCAGCAGCTGGGGCCGGCCCGGGTCGTTGAAGTTTCGCACGTAGACGAAGTCGCGCGCGCTGCGACGCTTGGGGGCCAAATCGTCGAGGATCCGCTTGACGGTGCCAAGCCTGCCCGTGGACAGCAGGCCGACCACGCAGACGTTGTAGCCAGGGCTGTGTAGCTCCACGCCGCGGCGAATCGCCGCGATGCCGGACTGCTGGCCCAGGATGCCCTGCAGCGGGCCGACCTCCGCGGTAGTCGGGAAGCGCAGCGCGTCGGGCGGCATCCGCCAACGAAGATCGCGGGTGGGGACGCGTTGGGGGAGGACCGGCCCAGGATCGGGGGAGGACGGGGGGGCTCCGGGGGCGGACTCTGGCAGTGGGATGGGCATGTTGGGGGGCTTATCGGCTGCGTGCGATTAGGGGTGAACGATGCGCATCGCGATCACCGCCGCCGCCGTGACCTGTGCCGCAGGGCGCTCGTTGGTCCCCCCCGATCGCTGCTGGGCCCGGCCGGACGCTGACGCCCAGGTGCTTGGAATTTATGGCGTCGCTCGTGCGGAGGCGGCAGATGACGCGCGTTTTCCCGACGACCGCAAGGGCGCGCTCGCCGCTTCCGCCCTGGCCGGGCTCGTCCCCTCCGCGCCCGGTGAACGCGACGGCCGCAGCGGGCGCGCCGGCCGGCGCGCCGGCGGGCAAGACAGCGGGCAAGACAGCGGGCACGACAGCGCACGAGTCGGCATCTTCCTTGGCACCGGGCTCTCCAGCCTTACACCGGACGAGCTTCAGGCGGACCTTTACCCGCACATCGAGCGCGAGCTCGGGGTGGGGTCCGCGCGTTTTGACCGCGACGCCATGTCCCGCGATCTCGCGTCCGACCGCCCATCCCCTCGGCGCCACCAGCCCGAGCGCGTGACCGAGGTGCTCGGCGCTCAGATCGGGGCGTCCGTCCGCGAGACCAGCTTCTCCGCGTGTGCGGCGGCGGCGCAGTCCATCCTTCAGGCGGCGCGCGCGGTGCACCGGGGCGACGTCGACGTCGCGTACGCGGGCGGCCACGACTCGATGCTGCATCCGATCGGGTACCTCTCGTTCGTCGTGCTTGGGGCCTTGTCCCCCACGGTGGGCCGACCGTTCGACCGTCATCGCGATGGGTTCATGATCGGCGAAGGGGCCGCGATCCTCCGGCTTCAGCGGGAGCAAGACCTAAGCCGCGACGACCGGGTGCTCGCGTGGATCGTCGGCGGAGGCACCAGCGTGGACGCGTACAACGTGACCCATCCGCACCCCGAGGGCCTCGGCGCCGGGCTGGCGATGCGCCGCGCGCTGCGTGACGCGCAGCTTGATCCCGGGGACATCGACTACGTGAACGCACATGGCACAGGCACGCCGGTCGGCGATCGGGCCGAGTGTCTGGCGGTCCATCAGGTGCTCGGAGACGTGCCGGTGAGCTCGTTCAAGGGCGCCGTCGGGCACACGATCGCTGCGGCGGGCGCTGTCGAGCTCGCGCTTTGCCTCGGGATCTTCGGCTCGGGCTTGCTTCCTGGCACCCCCGGGCTCGAGGAGATCGACCCCGAGCTCCCGGCGCGGGTCTTGCGTGCGCCGATCCCGGGCCGGGCCCGCCACATCCTCTCGAATTCCTTTGGATTTGGGGGCCAGAACTGCGCGCTGATCCTCGCAGCGCCGTGAGCCCGGCGATGTTCACCAGCCCTATTTCTGATTACTCCGGGCCGATGTCTCCCCGCCCCGTCCGCATCGTCGCCGTGTCGCTGTTCTGCCCCGCTGGGATCGGGGTCATGGGGCTCGGTACGGCCGTGCCCGGTCCAGTGCCCGGGTTCGATCCGATCGCGTTCGGCGTCGCTCGTAAGCACATCAAGACCATGACACGCGCGGTGCAGCTTGGCGTCGCTGCTGTCGCGGCGGCGCTGGTCGATGCGCCCGACTGGCAGCGGGTCGCGCCGGAGCGCCGGGGGCTCTTTGTAGGCGCGTCCCCGCAGTCGGGCGACGCGGAAGACCTCGCGTCGGCGCTCGCGGCTGCCGAAGGAGATCCCGGCAAGTTCGCCCGGGACGGTGTTCCCTTGATCCCGCCGCTCTGGCTGGTGAAGGGGCTGTCGAACAACGTGCTTGGTTATGCCTCGGCCCAACACGATTTTCGGGGCGACAACGGCAACTGGTGTGACGGCGCGCTCGGCGGCGCGAACGCTCTGGCGCAGGCGGTGCACGCCGTCGCGGAGCGCCGCGTTGATCTGGCGGTCGCGGGGGGAGCGGATTCGCTGGTCGGCGCGGAGTCGCTCATTGGCGGGCCGTGCGGGGAGGGGGCCGCGTTCGTCGTGCTCATGGCGGGCGAACGAGGGGACCCCCTGGCGACCGCAGGGCTGCCGTCGGACGCGGGGATCGAGGCAGGGTTTGGGGAGATGGGCGCCGCCGCCGTGCCGGTGGCGTGGGCCCGCGCTTGGCTGGCGCGGGATCCGGTGGACGTCGGCGGGGTGTCTGGACGGCGCTGGAGCTGAGTCAGTACAGGTAGAAGGTTCCGCTGTACTCCGACCCGTACCGGCTCGGTCCGCTGAAGTCCAGGATGTCGTACCCGGCGCCCGGAGTCAGGGTGGCGGGGAAGGGGCCGAGTCCGGCGCCGGAGAAGGTGAGGTCCAGCTCTCCCGTGGCCGCGATGTACCCGATGGTCAGCTCCGCTTCGCTGATGCACGATCCCGAGACCAGAGTGTTGGTGGTGTCGAACGAGAAGTCGCACGTCGGGCAAACGGTGCCGTCCGACGGTGAGCCGACGGTCGAGTACGTGCAGAGTACGTCGATGAGCTCGAGGCCGCCGGTCATGCGTGTGTAGGCGCAGCCCTCCGTCACGTTGGGGGTCGGCGTCGTCGCAGTCTGTGTAGTCCGCGACGTAGCCGAGCGGCTCGGAGCACGCAGTCTGGTAGAGAAATGGGTCGCCGTGGGAGTCGGAGTCCGCGTCGGCGTACCAGACTGAGGCGTCCACAGCCGTGGCCTCGTCTACTACGGCGTCGCAATTGTCATCCGCTCCGTTGCAATACTCGGCGGCGCTGGGGTTCGTGGTGGCGACAGCATCATCGCAGTCCGTGTGGTCCTGGACGTACCCGTCGGGTCGGGTGCAAGCGGCCTGCTCCACCGTCGCATCCCCGAACTGGTCGCCGTCCGAGTCGAGGTACCAGAGGGGGGACCCGACCTCGTCAGCGCCATCCGTGGTTCCGTCGCAGTTGTCATCGACCGTATTGCAAACCTCCTCGGCGCCGGGGTTTCTGGCTGCGTCGTCGTCGTCACAGTCTCCGCCCTGCGCGATCATGTCTGCTGGCGCGGTGCAGCCAACTTCCCCATCCTCGGGATCGCCGTAGCCATCCTCGTCCCCATCGGGGTACCACTCCGTCGCGCCTGTCGCGGTCGGCTCGTCTACCGACCCGTCGCAGTTGTTGTCGATGCCGTCGCACTGCTCGTCCGCGCCGGGAAAGGCGGCGGCCTCATCGTCCTGACAGTCGGTGGAGTCCGAGACATACCCCTCCGGGGCGGTGCACGCGGTCTGGGTGACGGCGAGATCGCCGAACGTGTCTCCATCGGCGTCCGCGTAGTAGGGCGACCCGAGGGCCTCGTCCACGTGGGAGTCGCAGTTGTCGTCGATGCCGTTGCAGGTCTCGGTCGCCCCGGGGTGAACGGTGCCGTTCGTATCGTCACAGTCGTCTCCGCCGGCAGTGTCCGCGAAGTGGCCGTCGCCGTCGCCGTCGGTGTTTCCCTTGGGTGTGCATCCGACGACAGCGAGCGTAAGCAGAGTGGAAAATAACATATAAGCTCCATCAATGGACTAACCGGTTGGCGGTTGCGGTACTCGCGACTTGACGGCAACGATACGTTGGGCCAGGGAAATCGAAACGGAGCGCGGACGCCGACGACACGGGCCACCACCACGACGGCGGCATCAGGATCGAAGGCCGACGCAGCGGTGGACAGCTCCCCCTCCGGAGGATGGAAGAAGTACCTGAGCGTCACGCCAGTCTTCGACGTTCGGGCTGCAAGGCCCAGGGCAGTGCCACTATCTCGAAGTGGCACGATGAACCATTAATATTCCTGATAGCGCCACTTCTTTTTTCGACGCGGTCATTCCACGTCCTTGGCGGCGTCGAGGTACTCGGCCCCGCTGAGGAACCCGAGGACCAGCGGCGACCGGATGGGCGGGGCTGGGATAGACCGACGCCCGGAGGCTTGTTCGTGCGCTGGCGCTGGCTCGACCACATCGAAGACATTGAGCTCGGCCGCTCGGCGCGCGGCAGCATGGTGTTCCCTCCCGAGTCCCCGTTTTTCGAGGACCACTTTCCGGGGTTCCCCGTCGTTCCCGGCGTACTGTTGTTGGAGGCGATGGCCCAGCTCTCCGGGAAGTTGATCGGCTACACCGTACGCAAGAACCGGGGCGACTGGCCGTTTCCGATCCTGTCGATGGCCAACAACGTCAAGTTCCGGAAGTTCGTTCGGCCTGGAGAGCGCGCCGAGTTCGAGACCACGATCCTGGAGCTACGGGATGAGAGCTCGGTCGTCGCGGTGAAGACCCGGGTGGAAGGTCGCGTGGTGGCGCAGGCCGAGGAGGTCTTCGTATTCAACGCCGTGCCCCTCGCCTCTCTGGCGGAGGCGGCCACCTTGGAGCGGCTGGAGCGCTCAGAGCTCGCCCGGCTGTGGCCAGGGTACCCGGGTGATTGACCCTCCGCGTCGCCGCGTCGTAGTCACCGCGGTCGGGATGGTGACGCCTGTCGGGGTCGACGTGGAGTCGACGTGGCGGGCGGTGCTGGCTGGCGAGAACGGGGTCCGGCCGATCGGGCGCTTCGACGCTACCGACTATCCGGTGAGGTTTGCGGCCGAGGTGCCTGTAGCGGGCTCTGGCGCCCCGCTGAAGCAGGCGCTCGCTGTGCTGGCGCTCGACGAGGCCATCGCGAACATCCTTCGGACCTGCTCTGCCCCCGAGCCCGGCCCGCGGCTGGGGGTCTGCATCGGGAGCGAGGCGGCCAGGCCGCCGCTGGAGTGGCTCTTCCGTGCTTCTACGCCAGCAGTGGATGAGATCGCTGCGCTCGCTCCGCACGCTCCTACCCGGCTTATCGGCGAGCGGGTCGGTGCGCGCGGCCCGCACAGCACCGTCTCCACCGCCTGCACCAGCTCCAGTCAGGCCATCGGCGAGGCGGTGCTGAGGATTCGGCGCGGGGAGGTCGACGCGATGATCGCCGGCGGAGTGGACGTGCTGTCCGAGCCGCTCATGGTCGTCGGCTTTGCCAAGCTCGGCGCGCTCTCGACCCGGAACGACGCCCCGGAGCGCGCGAGCCGGCCGTTCGACCTTCACCGGGACGGTTTTGTGCTCGGCGAGGGTGCCGGCATGCTGGTGCTCGAAGAGCGTGAGTCCGCGATCCGGCGCGGCGCGCCGATGCTGGCGGAGGTGACTGGGTACGGCTGCTCCTGCAATGCCTGGCGCATCACCGACTCTCCCCCGGACGGGCGCGGCGCCGCGGCTGCGATGCTCGAGGCGATCGCCGATGCCGGGCTCGATCCCAGCGACATCGGCTACATCAATGCGCACGGCACGAGCACCCCGCAGAACGACCAGTCCGAGAGTCAGGCGATCCACAGGGCGTTCGGCGGGCACCGGGTCCCTGTCTCCAGCACCAAGGGGCAGATGGGGCACCTGGTCGCGGCCTGCGGTGCGGTGGAGGCCATCCTGTGCATCATAGCGCTGCGGGATCAGGTCCTCCCTCCCACGCGAAACCTCGCCACCCCGGACCCGGCCTGCGGTGACCTCGACCACGTCCTCCAGGCGCGGCCGACACACGGGCGGCTGCGCCACACGCTGACGAACGCCTTCGGCTTCGGCGGATCGAACGGGAGCCTCGTCTTTTCGGTCGCGGAGTGAGCGGCTCTGCGCGGGTCCTCGCCATCGGCGTCGTGACCGCGTTTGGGGATGAGCCGGCCGAGGTCTACTCGGCGGTCTACGCCGGACGGACCGCGCTCGCCCCCCAGCTGCACCTTCACGCCCTGCCCGATCCGCGGGCCGCGGTCGTGGTTGGGCCCGACCTCTCCGGCTGGCTCACGCGCAAAAAGGACGCGAAGATGTTGGCCCGGGCGGCCCGATTGGCGCTGCCCGCTGCGGGGCGCGCGCTTCGGGCTTTGCCGGACGGGGTCGGCGAGGACACGGCGATCTTCGTTGCCGTCGGTCGAGAGCCCCCGGACGACCCCGACGCCGAGCCCTCGTTGCTCGCGATGGAGCGGGGTGGGGTGCTCGCGCGCGACCTGCTGGCCGGGCGTGGGCGTGAGCTGTACCCCCCGCTGCTCCCCCTCCGGACGCTCCCGAACATGGTCCTCGCCCATGTGTCGATCCAGCACGGGCTTCGTGGCGAGAATGGCACGTTCGCCGGTGGCCGCGAGGCGGGCGTCCAGGCGCTGGCTGCGGGGTTCCGCGCTGTCGAGGAGGGCCGCGCTCCCTACGCCTTGGCTGGGGCTTCCTTCTCGGGCACGGATCTGGCCAGCGCCCGCGATCGACTCCGACTTGGGCTCACAGCGCCTCCGGGCGAGGCGGCGGTGTTCGTGCTCATCGGCCCTGCGTGCGGTGACACGGGCGGTCCTGACCCCGATGGCGACACCGCAGACGACGTGTTGACGCCCCTGGACGCCTCGGCCTGGGCCGCAGCGGTGGGGGACTGCGGGCCGGTCGCCGGCTTTTGGCCGATGCTCTCTCCCGCCCGATGAACGGCGGTGGACCGGGCGATCAGCCCTTCGTACAGCGCTTGTCGCCGTTTGTGAAGCAGGTGTACGTGCCCTTCTCCACGTCCCGCACTTCGGTGACCAGCCGGGTGCGGTCTTTTAGCATGACGGTGACCGCGCAGAGCGCGGCCTTGGGGGCCACCATCGCGGCGCGATCGGGCCCGCTGGTGGATTTTCCGTCGCACGAGATGGTGACCTTCGCGGTGTCTGGTGCTTCCGAGATGAACAGCACGTCTCCCACGATCGGCTTGACCGGCTCCACCAGCTTTGTCTCCGCCGGCCGGGCGTCGCTTCCGGCCAACATGTCCTGCGCGGCGTGCTCGATGGTGTCCGGGATCGGGGCGTAGATGTATTTATAAGCGCCCCAGACCGCGGCCAGCACCACGATCCCGCCTAGCCCAAGCACCGCCAATCCGGCCATGACCCACGGTACCCTCGATGCTCTCGCGGGCTCTTCGACCTCTTCGTCCGGGACCGACGCGAGGAGCGGTGCGGGCGCACCGGACAGCGTGGCGCGGGGCCGTGGCAGCGTCCGCGAGATCGTCGGCGTGCCGGGGCCGGAGGCGCCCGTGGGGCGGTACCCCGCGAGGTCCGGCTGGGAAGGGCGGGTCGCCTCGATGTCGTTCAGGTTCGGGGAGGACTCGAGGTGGGCCGCCTCGCGGGACATCGAGACGTTCGTCGGGGACTCGCCCATGTCGGCGTGGACGTCGGGGATCAGCGTGTGTGAGGTCGGCCGTCGGGCGGCTCCACCCTGCAGCGCGGGGGTGGTCTGGGAGGGGGGCTCGCTCGCTGCGAGGTCAGCCGGCGCCGCGGGCGCAGCAGCACCTGGGCTCCACGGCGGCGGTGGCGCGATGGGCTTTTTGATCTTCAAGAAAGCGGCGGACACGACCTCGACCCCGTTTGTAGCGGGGCCGCCCCGAGCCAGTTCTTGAGGTACGATCGTCGCGCTGGCGAGGCGCCGTGCGGAGGCGGGGGGCCGGTCTGGGGCGACGCTCGGCGCCGGGGCCGGACTCTGCACCGGGGCCGGACTCTGCACCGGGGCCGGACTCTGCACCGGGGCCGGACTCTGCACCGGGGCTGGACTCTGCACCGGGCCTGACGCCGGATTCGGCACGACCGGGTCCCGGACTCCGGGCAGGACCGCGCTCATCTCCGCGACCAGACCCCCGGCGTCGTCGTCGCCGGCGAGCGTGGCGCGGTCTTCGGTCAGCACCGAGTCGACGAGCGGGTTGGGCTCACGCGGGGCCTCGCGCATAGCCTTCACCAGCGGCGGGATCACGCTCTCCGCCCACTCTGTCAGGCCGTCTCCATCAAACGTGCGGGACAGGGCGCGGCAGCGCGCGACCACGTCGGCCGCGGTTGGGCGCACGGCCACGCTGTGGGCCAGCAGGCTGCGGAGGAACTCGATGAGCTGCTCACCGGCCGTCCCTGACATCGTAGGTGTGGTTGACTTGAGGAACTCCAGCCGCTCCTCCAGGAATTCGGCGTGCCGCTCGGGTCGGGAGCGCGCCTTCCCGAACCGCTCCAGAGCCAGCAGCTCATACAGCGTGGCCCCGAGCGAGTAGACGTCGCTCGCCGGCGTGTCCGGCTCCATGAACAGCCGCTCGGGCGGCATGTACTCGATCGAGCCGAACTGCATCTCCTGCGTATGGCTCTCCCGCTGGTCGAACTCGGCACGGGCGACGCCGAAGTCGAGCACCTTCACCGTTCCGGACTCGTCGAGCATGATGTTGGAGGGCTTGATGTCGCGGTGGATGACCCGAAGCGGGCGTTCGCCCTGATACGGAGGTCGGTTGTACGCAGCGTCCAGCGCGCTTGCGACGAAGCTGATCACCTCCAACGCTCCGCGGGGCGGGACGGGGACGCCCCGCTCCACGTGGGACTGCACGACGGCCTTGAGGTCCGCCGCCTCCAGATATTCCATGACGACGGCCACCCGGCCGCCGATCGTGGTGAGGCCGATCACGTCGACGATGTTGCGGTGCCGCAGCCATCCGAGGAGCCGGGCCTCGTCTCGCATCCGGCGCGCGATCTCAGCGTTCTCGCTCCACTGCTGGTGCAGTAGCTTCACGGCTGCGAGTCGCGAAAAGCCGTCGTTGTGCATTACCTTTGCGAGGTACACGCCGCCGAAGCCCCCCGCGGCGATCTCACGAAGGAAATGAAATTTACGCGCGGATTCGGCCATGGCGGCGGCCTTATCACCGCGCGGCGGCTACCGCCGGATCAGCATGAAGTAGTCCCCGGTCTCGCGCAGCTCACCCTTCAGGGGCCGCAGCGCCGCTCCGATCAACCCGCGAGCGCCGACCTTACGGAGCTTGTCGACCATCCCCCCGTAGACCAGCTTGTCCGGAAAGCCGGTGTTCGCCTTGATCGGTGGAAATTCGGGCGGGGCGTCGGTCGCGACCTGCGTATAGTCAAACCAGCTCGTGGTGCCGTCGGTCTGCACCAGAAAGTGCCCGGGGCCTGTGATCCAGCTCATCGCCTGATGGTTGTAGCCCTGCACCTTCGGCCCGTCGGCGGAGGTGCGAAGCATGCAGCGCTTCTGAAAAACGTTGAACAGCGGCAACGAGTTCTGGCCCTCGTGGATCACCACCTCGCCCTCCGCGCCGTGAAGCGCGCTGAGCGGGGCAGCGAGCGCGACCCCATCGGACCCGACCGCCTTGTCCCAGAGCGCGACCAACTCCCGCTTTCCAAGCCCGCGCATCCAGTTGACTTGTTGCTCCACGCTGTGTGCGTCGAGACCGGCGATGACGTTCGCGAAGGTGTCGAGGGAAGGAAGTGGGATCATCATCGGCTCCGTGGCCCCATTCGGGCTCGTCGGCGGCTAACGCCGAAAGCGGCGCCCAGCACCGATAGACAAAGGGCGAGGTCGGTCGGGTCCGGCGCCGAGGCGCAGCCGCAGTCTTGGACATCTCCGATGGAGAAGTTGGCCTCGCTGGTGCATGTCTCGTTGCCGGCGGCGTCGACGGCGCACGCCTTCAGGGTGTGCGGGCCTTCGGTCAGGTCCAAGCTGGCCCGAAACAGGTCGCCGCCCACCCAGGCCGCGTCCACCGCGACGCCGTCGAAGTTTGCGTAGGCCCACTGCAGCCTGGGCCCCAGTTCGCTCGTCGAGCCGTCCTGCACCGAGAAGTGAAACGCGGCTTGTTGCTCGTCGACCTGACTCACGAAGCGGTCAAAGTGACGGATGGTCGGTGCGATGTCGTCGATGGAGCCCACGCCGGCGTAGACCTTGTCGGTCAGGTCGTCGCCGGATCCCTGGCCGGTGACCGCATCGAGGATACCGTCGCCGTCGATGTCGCCGAGCGCGAGGCCGTGTGTCTCGTCGTTGACCGGGCCGCCGTCGGACCCGGTGAACGTGCCGGCGCTTAGCGAGTAGAGGCCTGTCCCGTCATTCTCGAGCACGCGCTCTGCGCCGTCCAGCGAGGCGATCACCGCGTCCATGTCACCGTCTTGATCGGTGTCGGCGCAGATCACCGCGGGGTCTTCTGCGGCCGTATTGCCGGCGACGCGCAGCTCTGTCTGGTTCGAGTAGCTGCCGTTGCCGTTGTTGATCATGAGCTGCTCGAGCCCGTCGCGCTCAGCGTCGCCGAGCCACAGGTCCAGATCGTCGTCACCGTCCACGTCGCAGGCATCGGCGCCGTGCGCGAACGGCCCGTTCTGGGTCGGCAGCTGTGTGTTGGCCTCGCTGAAGGCGCCCCGCCCGTCGTTGACCAGCAGCAGGCTGTCGCCGTCTGCGCTCGCGATCACGAGGTCGAGGTCGTTGTCGGTGTCGATGTCGGCGAAGTCAGCGTCCACCGGCCCAGTGCCGACGTCGGAGAGGTCGGAGGGGATGGCGTCCGGAATTTCGACGAAGGCGCCTCCGCCATCGTTGGCGTAGAGCCGCCCGACCCCGAGCGAGGTCGGGGGCGCGTCACCCCAGTCGGCGATGAACAGGTCGAGATCTCCGTCGTCGTCCACGTCACCGAGGCGGACAGCTCCCGCGCGCGACGTCGTTCCGAGACGCTGAGCGCCCTGGTTCTCCCACACGTTTTGGGCGTTGACCCAGACGGCGTCCGCCTGCAGCCCGTAGCCGTCGGGGGCGACGAGGTCGAGGTCGCCGTCGCCGTCGATGTCGCCGATCGCGACCTGCTGCGACCGTCCGGTGTACCCGCCCAAGAGATCGTCGGTGGCGTACGAGAACGCTGGAGTCCCCGTGGTAGAATTGTTGAGGTAGATCACCAGTGGTTGGGCATCCCCGGGCGTGAATTCGCCCCCACTATTCGCGAACACGATGTCCAGATCGCCGTCGCCGTCGAGGTCCGCGAGCTGGGCCTGATGCGTATTGCAGCCTTCGCCAGAGGGGGTCTCCGGGTCTTCGTCGTCCACCGCGCACGGCTGCGGCCCGGGGAGGGCGGCCGGGGCGTGAACAAACAGCGCGCCAGCGTGCGCGAGCGACGCGGAGCCCAGCGCGCCCCAGACAGCACCCCAGAAGGCGCCCCGGGCCAGTGCGACGGGCGTCACGGACATGGGCCGCCCCTCAGGGCGCCGGTGGCGACCTCCATCGCCATCGCCATGATGGTGTGCTGCGGGTTCACCCCGATGTTGTCGGGCATCAACGAGGCGTCTGCGACCCAGAGGCGGTCGCGCCCGTGCACCCGTCCGTCTCCATCGCAGACCGAGCGTGACGGGTCGGCGCCCATGGTGCAGCCTCCGAACAGGTGAGAGAGGATGGCGACGTAGTTTCGTGGGTCCAAGGGCCCGGTCGCGATCGCGTCGACCTCTTTGGGGCCCAGCGAGTAGGGGAGCCCGACGATCCCCGGGATCACCTCTCGGGCGCCGGCGGCGAAATGGAGCTGGGCCACCCGCCACATCCCCTCCCTGAACCTCCGCATGTCGGCTTCGTCCAGACCGAAGCGGACGACGGGACGACCCGTCCATCCCACGTCCACGCGACCGACCGACCGAGCCCGTAAGGCGTGCACCCACATCGCGATGTGCCGGTACCCGGCGATCCGCTCCATGAGCGCACGTCCGCCGCCCGCGAGGCGCGAGATCGCCATCTCCATCGGGATGGAGAGCGTCTCCAGCTTGAGCCCCGGGTCCTTGCGGAACCGCGTCGAGGCCCAGCCCTGCGTGACCCCGGTGTTCATGTCCACCGGCTCATCGTAGACGCCGAACACCCCGGTGCCCGGATGGGACCGAAAGCCGGCGCCGACCGCCTTGTGGGTGAGACCGCTCTGTCGAAGGATGACCGGGCTCCACGTGGCCGAAGCGGCCACGATCACGCCCAGCTTCGCCCGTGCGCTGAACGGGGCCCCTTTGGCGCGGGTCTGCGGGTGCAGGAACCGGCCGGTGACGCCGATCGCCTTGCTGCCGTCGAACAGGATCTTGTCCACCGGGGCGCAGGACAGGATCGACCCCCCGCGCATAAGGGTTTCAGGCACATAGTTTAGGTTTGTGCTTTGTTTTTTCATGGACCGGCAGCCCTGGAGGCATTGCCCAGACCCAACGCACCCTTTGGCGTACCGCTTGATGACGTGGCCGTCGTACCCGGCGGCGGCGTCGCCCTTGAGCGCGAGCTGGTTCGATCGCCCCATCGCCTCCGGGCCGGTCTCCGCGACGCACAGCTCGGACTCCAGCATGTCCTGCCACGCCCAGATCCGCTCGGCGTAGGCGGGGGCGCCCACACCGTGGCCCTGCTGCCACTCCTCAAAGATGTCGGCGGGCGTGCGGACGCAGATCGCCGAGTTGATGACGGTCGTTCCGCCGACCAGCCGTGCCTGAACCACGGGCCAGAGGGCTCTCCCCATCGTGATCGTCGAGCCCCAGTCGTCCATCATGTCGCGCAGCGCGCCGTAGGTGCTGGACGCATAGTCCTCCGGGTCCCGCCAGGGCCCCGCCTCCACGATCAGCACGCCGGCGCCTGCGCGCGCGAGGGTCACGGCTGCCGCTGCGCCCCCCGCGCCGCTCCCGATCACGATGTAGTCTGCGTCGGCGGTGACCTCGGCGCCGCGGGGCTGGAACGACATGTGGCTCATGACGACCTCCGGTTCACGACGACGCCCGGAAGGTTCCCGGGTCGGCCGGATAGGGCGCGATCTGGAAGTGACGGCGCACGTTTGCGTCTTGCCCCCAGCACATGCACGCGTACATCTTCAACAGGACGACGGCCTGTCGCAGCAGGTAGATCTGCGTATTCGTGATGCCGTTAGCGTGGCGGTCCCGGCGCTCTGGAGACAGCATGAACGAGGGCAGCGGGACGCCGATCGTGAGCACCGGGGTGAGCGCGTAGAGCACGGCGCCGAGGCAGAGCCCAACCCAGGTCAAAGACGTCGTCTCCCGCCGGAGCTGCGTGAGGAACGCCGTGATGCCCGTGTCGTGGACACCGGGCAGGCCACCCGCGGCGGGGAGCAGGTCGCACATGGCGGAGCGGATCAGGGGGACCATCGGCGACCTTGCGGAGAGCCTACGTACCCGATTCGGACGCGGGCGGTGAAGGTCACCCGGCCCGAACCCGTGAAGCTGCCCACGCGACCGGCCCGACCGCCAGCCCGCTCGCCACCGTCAGGGACAACGAGCGGCCAGACCATGCTCTTAGGGTCTCGGGCAGCCCGAGGCCGCCCAGCGTCGCGCTGGTGGTGGCCGCGAGCGTCGCGAGGGTACCCGGGCGGAGCTGCTCGGCCGCGAAGCTGCCCGCCGCCACGAGCAGCGCAGCGCCGAGCGCTGGGCGCCACCACACCCCGAGATCGATGTCGGACGGCGCCATCTCGGCGGCCACCGAGAACCCGAGCGCGAGCGCGACCCACAGCTGCCAGGTCGCCCAGGGCACAGCAGCGAGCACCGGGAGGACCCCGGCTAGGGAGGTTGGCAGAGCGGGCATCCCGCTGTACAGGTGAAGGGCGGCCAGGGCTGCGAGACCGACGATCGCGGGGGCGATCGGCGAAAGCAGGTTGGTGATCCAGGGTCGGGCGAGCCGGGTCCAGGCTGGCCCCGGCACCACATGCCCGCGGCCGCTGGCATCGAACAACGACACGGTGAACCCCGAGATCGTGTAGCCGGTGAGCAGCATCACGACCGCGTGCGCGAGCTCGTGGAGCAGGTTTCCGGGCAGGCGCACGAGGTGTTGCAGGGTGCCTCCCCCGAAGCGTCCGAGCAGGGGCCGGTGGGCGAAGCGGCCGATGGCGAGCGCCCCCACAGCGAAGACCGCGAAGGTCGCGGACTCTACGCTCATGCCGGCCGGGGCCACATCGGGCCCGAGTCGAGAAACTTCCCAGGGGCTTCGAGGATTTCAACGCAGCGGTCGATGCCGTACTTGGCGTTGAGGCCGTCTTCGATCCGCTCGTCGTAGGTGAACCGCAGGTGGAGGATCGGCCGAACGACCGCCTGCCCGTCCCGCGCCACCACCTTGTCCTCCAGCCGGCCCACCATGATGAACAGCGGGCACGTGCCGTACTCGAACAAGTGGTGGTAGCCCGGGGACATCCCGAGCGACCCGAGGTTCGCGATGAAGATGCTCGTATACATCGGGTCGCTGTCGATGAACCAGCCGGGGAGCAGGTTGAAGTAGTCGAGCGTGCTCATCCCCCACGCTGCGACGCGAAGCACCGGCCGCGGAAAGAAGTTGAACAGGTCCATCTCCTTGTCGCCGCGCGTCTTCTTTCCGCTTCGCTCCTCGCCGATCCCGCCATTGACGCGCCCGACCAGCTCTGCGAACGTCTCGCCGTCCGGCATCCGCAGCTTGACCGTCGAAATCTGGGCCTCGCGGTCCATTCGTGCGCGCTTGAGCGAGAACGTGACCCAACGCGCGTTGCGCATGTAGAGCCGCCGCCCGACCACGAAGCGGTTCATCTTGGGGGTCTGCGCCAACGCCATGTTGGCCGCGGCGAGGGTCAGGTGTGTCATGTCGGCGCCGGTGGGCTTCACCCGTGCCAACCACGCGACCGTGCGCTCTGCATCGACGTAGGCGTCGTAGAAGACCACCGACTCGGACCGGGTCGGCATGATGTACTGCATGATCCGCCTGAACGGGTGCACCTTCTGCAGGGTGCCGTCGGGCCGGGAGGTCTTCAGGTGGGCGAGGCCCCACAGCGCGATCAGCCCACAGGGCACGATCCTGACACAGGCTTCAGCGAGCGAAAGAGGCATTTCCATCAGCTAACCCCACGGTGTGATCTCTGGACTGGCCGGTGTGCCGAAGGTCGATCCGCGCGTCGCGGAACGGCGGCGCCGCGCCGATCATCGGGAGCAGCAACGCCCAGATTCGCTCCGGAGTCCACCCCTCGGCGCGCAGCGCTCGCAGCTCCGTTGAGCCGTGGGACTTGGAGAGCTTGCGGCCGTCCATCCCGAGCAGCACCGGGATGTGCAAGTAGGTGGGAATCGGCAGGCCAAGGTGCGCGTGCAGGCGCACCTGTACCGGGGTCGCGTCGAGCAGGTCCGCCCCCCGGACCACCTCGGTCACCCCGTCGCGCGCGTCGTCCACCACGACCGCCAGGGGGTAGGCGGGCTCGCCATCTGAGCGGAGCAGGATGGGATCGTCGCCCGGCGGGAGGGTGAGCACCCCGCGCGCGCGATCCTCAAACGTGACCGCGCCCTCTGGCGTCCGGTAGCGCCACGCGCCGGTCTGGCCGGCCCCCCCGGCCCCCCCGGCCCCCCCGGCCCCCCCGGCCCCCCCGGCCCCCCCGCCGGGCGGCAGGAACCGGCAACGACAACCCCAGGACAGGCGGGTCGCCCGCGAGCACCCACACCGGTACGTCGGCACATGATCAAGGCTGTACGTGCGCCGGCTTTGAGGTTCCACCTCCTCGTCCCACTCGATGCCGAGCCAGAGCAGGTCCTCGCGCTGGGATTGGGCGATGTCATCGCGCGCGCGGGCCCGGTCGAGGTCTTCGATGCGGAGCAGCAGACGGCCGGTGGCCGGGGCGTTGGTGGTCCCGTTTCGCGCGGAGATCCACGCTGCCCCGAACGCGAGGGCGTTGCCGAGGTGCAGGTGCCCAGAGGGCGTGGGGGCGAGGCGTCCGGTATGCACGAGTCGGTCGCTTGTTCTAACCCGAAGTGAGCGGCCCACTTCGGTTCAACCGAAGTCGATGATAGCAGGGCGTTGTGCCACACTTCAAGACTGCTATCGTCGTTGGAGCCTCGTCCGGGATCGGCGAGGCGCTCGTTCGCCAACTCGCGAAGGACGGTGTCGTCGTCGCCGCGCTCGCCCGCCGAGTCGGGGAGCTCGAACGCATCAAGGCCGACCTTGGGGCGGCCGGCGCCCAGGTCCGGATCTACCCCCATGATGTGACCGACTTCGGGAGCGTGCCGGGCACCTTCGACCGGGTGAAGGCCGACCTGGGTGAGGTGGACCTGGTGATCTACAACGCGGGCGTCATGCCGACGGTCGCCGAGAGTGAGTACAACTTCCAGAAGGACCACGAGATGATCTCCGTGAACCTGCTGGGCGCCATGGCGTGGCTCAACCCGGCGGCGGCGTACATGGAGGCCCGGCGTTCGGGCACCCTCGTTGGCGTGTCCAGCGTGGCGGGCGATCGCGGGCGTCGGGGAAACCCGGGCTACCACACGTCGAAGGCGGCTCTCACCACGTATCTGGAGGCGCTGCGGAACCGGCTGACCCGCTACGGCGTGACCGTCGTCACCGTGAAGCCCGGGCCTGTCACCACCCCGATGACTCAGGGTCTGGGGAAGCTGCCGTTGATCATCCCGGCGGCAGAGGCGGCGGCTGGCATCCTGGCCCATGCGCGCGCCGGCAGCGTAGAAGGCTACGTGCCGTTCGCGTGGTGGCCGATCATGTCGGTGATCCAGCAGGTTCCAAGCTGGATCTTCCGCCGTACCAACATTTAGTTCAACGGACGATCACCGCTTCGCCACCCTTCCGGGGGTCACTCGCCGCCTCGAAGCTGCCGTCCGCCAAGCGGCGAACGACCTGCACGGCGCAGGCGGGCTTCTCGATGGTCTTCAGCGTGTGGCCAGCGGCTGCGAGGTCGGCGCTTCCCGGCGCCGCGGGCTCGAGGGTCACCACGTCAGGCATCCACTGGTGGTGCCAGCGCGGGGCGTTGAGCGCGTCGGCGGGCGAGAGCCCGGCCAGGAGCACGTTCTCGATGGTCTGGTACGTCGCGGTGATGATGAACGGCCCGCCGCTGGCACCGACGGCCAGCACCGGCCGCTTGTCGGGGCCGAGCACCACCGTCGGGGACATGCTGCTGAGCGGCCGACGACCGGGGCCGATCGCGTTGTTCTCGCTCTGGATGAGGCCATAGGCGTTGGGCTCGCCGGGCCGTGCGGCGAAGTCGTCCATCTCGTTGTTGAGCACGATGCCCGATCGAGGTGCCACGACCTTGCTGCCGAAGGTGGTGTTGATGGTGGTGGTGAGCGCCACGGCCATGCCGCTGGAGTCCATCACGCTGATGTGCAGCGTGCCGTGGTCGGTCTGAGCGGTGATCTTGCCGTAGTGGTCGGAGGGACGAGTGGTGGGGCCGCAGTCGGTCCGGATCGCGTCGATTCGGGCTGGGGAGAGCAGCGCCGCGCTGTCTACCGAGACGAAGTCGGGGTCGCCGCCGAACACGGCGCGGTCTGCCATGGCGTGTTTGGCTGCCTCAACTCGGCAGGGCACACCCGCTACGCCGTCGGTCGCTTGCAGCATCTGGAGGATCGCGATGCCTCCCGACGACGGCGGTGGGGCGGTGATCACCGTGTGGCCGTGCCAGCTACCGGACAGCGGCGTGCGCTCCTTCACCGCGTAGCTTGTAAGGTCGGCCAGCGTCAGGATGCCCCCGGCGGCCGTCGTGGCGTCTACGAAGTCCTGCGCGACCCAGCCGTCGCGAAACGCCTTTCCTCCGGTTTCACCCCAGGCGGTCAGGGCCTTGGCCAGCAGCGGGCGCCGAAGTGTCTGGCCGTCGTGCGTCGTGAACAAGGTGTCCATGCCGGGGTGGCTCCGCAGCGCCTGCTGGAGGTGCGCGCCGCGCTGAAAGCCGTCCCGGGCCTGGGCGATCGCCGGGGCGGCGACCCGCGCCGCCCCGAGCCGGCCGAATCGGGTCTCCAGCTCGGCGAGCCCAAGGGCTTCGGCTGGGGTGGCGACCGCGAGGCCGCCGTCCTGGGACGATCCGCCGCCCGTCCCGCCCGCGTACATGTCGCGCGTGGCGGCCGCCGGGGCGGTCTCGCGGAAGTCAAGAAAGGTGGCGCTGCCATCGCTCTGGACGACGAGCGCGAAGCCGCCGCCGCCCAGACCCGAGCCGGAGGGTTGGACGACGCCGGAGGAGAGGGCTGCGGCGACAGCGGCGTCCACTGCGTTGCCCCCCGCCCGCAGGACCGAGGCGCCGGCTTCGCTGGCGAGCACGTGGTCGGCGGCGACGGCGCCCTGTGTGATGGTCACCTGGCTCGGCGCCGGCGGGCGGGCGGCGGTGGGGGCGCAGGAGCATAGGGCGAGGGGGGCGAGAGCCGGGGCCGCCAGACGGACGAGATCGCGCAACATGCCGCTCTGCTATCTCACGAACCACTGCGCCCACGCGATCAGGATGATGACTTGCCCGATCCACAGCGGGATCCCGACGCTCAGGCGGCTCTTCGTCAGCAGGAGCAGCGGCAGGCCTCCGCCGACCGCCAGCCCGGCGCGAACTACGTCCACCGGGACGTTGGTCATGAGGTCGAGGCTGCGATCAAAAATCGCTTTCATCGCCATGGCGCCGAGCCCTTCGTCCACCACCACTCCGATGAGCGTGCCGCCCGCCGCACAGGCGACTCGCCACGTCCGGGGCAGGTAGTGCGGGGCCTGCTCCACGGTCAGCGCGAGCAGCTCAGCGGTGCCGCCCACCATCAACACCCACGCTCCGAGCACACCCGAGACCCCGGCGATGCCGGCCAAGATGGCGGTTGAGGGGCGTCCGCCCTCGCGAACCATCACCGCGACCGGTGCGCCTACCCAACCTACCAGCGCCAGCAGTACGCCGAGCCCTACGGTGCGCCACCCACCCCAGCCGAGCACCAGCGTGGCCGGGCTGCCGGTCAGGCCGATCAGCGAAGCGCCGCTGGCAGCGAGCACCAGCCGCGCCCGTCTGGCGGGGTCGGGCTCCCCTCCGATCAGGCCCAGCGCGGCGAGGCGGTCTCCGAGCACCGATGCGACGGCGACCGTCGCCGGCCAGCCGGTCAGACGGACCAGCCCGAGGCCGCTCACCGCCATCCATCCGATGAGCTGTGCGCCCAGCCACCAGTCACCGTCGAGCCGCAGGCTCTCCAGCGCCCAGCTTCGGTCGAGCATCTTGAGGGCGGTCAGCAGGCCGCACGCGGCCAGGAACAGGAAGGGCAGCGTGGCGTGCAGTCGCCGGAACTGGGCTGCGACGCCAAGCACCACCGCTAGGCCTCCGGCGACAAGCGCGTTCCGTAGCGCCTCGTCCCAGATCACCGCTCGACCGGTGAGCCGACGCGGTCGTCCCGAGCGACCACCGGGTTGGTCAGCCGGCCGATGCCCTCGATCTCGATGGTGACGACATCGCCGGGCAGCAGCGGCCCGACGCCGGCGGGGGTGCCGGTGGAGATCACGTCGCCCGGGTACAGCGTCATGATGTCGGTCACGAAGGCGATCAGGGTCGCGATGTCGAACACCAGCTGATCGGTGCGTGAATGCTGGCGCCTGACGTTGTTGACCCAGCAGGAGATCGTGAGGTTGGAGGGATCGATGCCGGCGACGAGCACCGGGCCCAGCGGGCAGAAGCTGTCGTACCCCTTCGCCCGCGCGAAGACGCCGTCTGCCCTCTGGAAGTCGCGGGCGGTGACGTCGTTGCAGATCGTGTAGCCGGCGACCACCTCAAGCGCTCTCGCCCGTGGAACGCGGCTGGCGCGCTGCCCGATGACCACCGCGAGCTCGGCTTCGTGGTCGACGCGCTGGGTACCGGGCGGGATCACGATGGGGTCACCCTCGTAGATGACAGCGCTCGGAGCCTTCAGGAAGATCTTCGGGATCTCCGGGACAGGTTTCCCCATCTCGATCGCGTGGTCACGATAGTTCGAGCCGATGGCGACGATCTTCGTGCCGGTGTAGCGGTAGGGCTCGACCCGGCTCACGGGCGGACTCCCAGCTCCTTCATCGCTTCGCCGGGGTCGGACAGGAACAGCAGCAGCCCGCGCCACACCCACTTCTGCCAGAGGTAGTCGTCGATCGGGCCCTGAGCGCACGCAAGGTGGCAGCGGGGCAACTCACCCCCGTAGGCGTCTGAGAGCTCGGTGAACAGGCGCTCGAACTCCTCTTCATCCACCCGGTAGCCCACGAAGAAGACGACGTTATTTCTGATCAACGTCCGAAGTTGCTTTCGGGCCTCCGGCCCGAGCTGTCGGCTCTGGAAGTCGGATGGGGTGAGCAGCAGCGACTCTGGGCGCGAGTAGCTGCCGCGCAGCCGGACGAGGGTACGGCGGGCTGGGTCGGGGTCGGGGATTTTGTCCCCACGCTCCAGCACGTCCAGCGGGACGCCGTTTTCGCGCGCCGCGGCCTCGAGCAGCTCATCCCCGCAGGTCGTGAATACGAGCGGGAAGCGCTCGGCGGCTGTCTTGTGGGCGGCGCTGGGCCCACACTTCGGGTCGGTGAGCTGCTTGAGCTTCTCGACCAGCGCGCTGCGTCCGTTGGCCTGCTCGTACAGCGCGCAGCCCTCTTCGACGCTCGGCGTCGCCGGTCGGGCTTTCGCCCCGATCGCGATCTTCGGCTTCTTCCAGCCGAGCTCCTTCGCGAGGTCCCGCGCCTCAGGGTAGGCGAGGTTCGCCTCTTCCGCGGCCTCCATCGCAAATCGGGATCCGACGAACAGGATCACCTTACCGGCCTTGATCCCCTCGATCACCTCGACCGGCAGGCTCACGTCGCACCGCCGACCAGCATCCGTGCGTTGTGCAGGCCGGCTTGATCGCGCACTACCGCTCCGACCTGGCCCACAGTGAGGGCCGCGACGCGCGAGCCGAGGTCCCCGCACTGTGCGGGCGTCCAGCCCTGCAGCCAACCGTACAGGAACGCTCCGGCGTAGCTGTCGCCTGCGCCGGTCGTATCCGCTACGGTCGTCGGGTAGACGGGGATTCGCGTCGTCTTGCCCTTGCGCCGCACCAGCGAGCCCTGCGCCCCGAGCTTGACGACTACGGTGTCGACGATCTCGGACAGCTCGATCAGCGCGTCCTCGGGCGGGCGGCCGGTGACCAGCTCGGCCTCCTCGCGGTTCAGAAAGGCGATGTCGACGTGATCGCGGAAGAGCGCCAGCAGGTCGTTCTTGATGGTGCGCGCCACGAACGGGTCGGCCACGTCGAGCGAGATCGGGACGCCCGCCCGCACCGCGACCTGAACGGCCTCGAACGCCGCCTCGCGGACCGGCCCTCCAAGGAACAGATACCCGGTGAGGTGCAGCAGGCGCGCCTCCTCGATGGCGACGGCGAACCCGCCGATTGAGGGCAGGTGCACTGCGGCGCCGAGGTCGGTCAGCATCGTCCGCTCGCCGTCTCTGGCGCTGATGAGCGAGAGGCACTTTCCGGTCTTCAGCGAGGGGTGCACGACGAGGTGGTGCTTTCCGATGTTCGCGGTCATGGCGCGCGAGTACGCCGCGCCCTGAGCGTCATCCCCGATCTGTCCGCAGTAGAGCACATCGGCCCCAAGCAGGCCCATCGTCTGCATCGTGTTGGCGCACGAGCCGCCGGAGTGGACCTCGACGCCCAGATCGGAGACGCGCTGGTGTACGGCCTGCCAGCGGTCGTCGTCCACGGGGTGCATCTGCCCGCGGGTGAGCCCGAATTCGTGGAGGATCGAGTCGTCGTCGATGCGGACGAGCGCGTCCATGATGGCGTTGCCGAGGCCGGCGGCTTGAATGGGCATGGGGTGGGCTCCGGTTCTGGGGAGCCGGCGAATAACCAGAATCCGCCCCGGCGGTAGCCCCGTGGTACCCTTCGCGGATGCGCGAACGACTCCTGCGGCTGGTGCCCGGCCTCGTCGTCAGCGCGGGCTTCACCGTATGGTTCGTTGCCCGCGCTGAGTGGGCGGCCATCGGTGTGGCGTTGGCCGGCGTCGACCCGGCCTGGGTTTTGGCTTCGACGGTGGTGTTGTTCAGCGAGTTCCTGATCCGCGCGCTGCGGTGGAAGGTCCTTCTCACGCCGCTGGCGCCGTATGCGCGCTTCGATCGGCTGTTCGTGGCGACGGTGATCGGGATGAGCCTGAACGTGGTGCTGCCGTTTCGCGCCGGGGACATCGCGCGCCCGTGGCTGGGCAGCCGCGAGACGGGTGTTTCTTTTGCCCCGTTGGTCACCATCGCGATCCTGGAGCGGATCTTCGACATTTTCGGGCTCGTCTGCGTGATGGTGCTGATGTCCTTTTTGCTGGCTGGGACCACCGATGACCTGATCGGGCAGCTGCAATGGGTCGCATCGGCGTTCGGAGCGGTGACCGGGGTGGGGTTTGCTGGCTTTGTCTGGATGGCGTTCAACGAGCAGCGCACGCGCGGGTTGTACACCGCCATCACCTCCCGGATGGGCCCGGTGGGAGGTCGGTTTCAGGGGCTGTTCGACGGCCTCGTCGGTGGGCTGGCGGGCATTCGGGACCGTCGGCTGCTGGTCCAGGCCGCGCTGTTGTCGGCGCTCCATTGGTTCAACGGGTCGTTGAGCCTGTTCCTGCTGTTTCATGCGTTCGGGCTCCCGCTGCCGCTCGCTGCGGGCTGCTTCACCAGCGTCATGCTCGCGATGGGTGTCGCAGTGCCGCAGGCGCCCGGCTTCTTCGGCGTGTTCCATGTGGCGATCGAGAACGCCCTGCGGATCTGGGGGATGGACCCGGCGCCGGCCCAGGCGTTCGCGGTGCTGTTCTGGGCGGTCAGTTTTGTGCCGGTGAGCACGCTCGGCGCGATCTTCTGGGCGCGGGAGGGGCTGCGGCTGGCGGACGTGGGGAAGCGGTGAGCGCGGCTTTGGGGGCGACCGACGCGCCCCCCTCGGGATGAAACGACGGGCATGCAGAGGCGGGGTAGAGCCCCACGGATGCTCCTTCCCCATGCACTGGTTGGATTGCTCGGCCTATGCCCGGTCGCCGATGCCGCACCGCTCACCCTCCCTGCGGGGCAGGACGGCGCCGGCCTCGGGATGCGACCCGGCCAGACCGGGCGGGTGTGGACCGACGTGGGGATGCACGTGTACGAGAATGGCGCCACATTCGCGCTCGTCCTCGGCGGGGGCCTCCAACTCTCCCCCCGGCTTCGAAGTCGAGATCCAGGCTCCGCTCGCGCTGTCCGTTGGGCCATCGGCTGCCGCCGGAAGGCCCGGGAACGTCACGCTCGCGGCCCACTACGTGGCGCTGCCGGTCCGGTGCGGGCTCACGCAGGCGGCGCCCTGTCCCTCCCGACTGCGCGTGTGGACGGGTGGGGCGGCGCCATGGACGGCGCCTTCCCGGATGCGTTCCAGCACGTGCCCCTCTGGTTTCCCTACGGCCTAATCGTCGCTGGGTATTCGTGGATTGGACCACTGGACATCGCCTCGGTCATCACCCCGGGCGTCAGTGTGTGGCTCAGGGAGCGTCTCGCGCCACTTTCCGGGTCGCTTGCCCGCCGGTACACGATGGACATGATTCTTGCAACCTGAGTTTACGACGATGACGACGCTGCCGCCTACCCCGGCGCTGTGGACACCTGCGGAGACGCCATCGACCAGAG
Organism: Myxococcales bacterium; assembly: GCA_009692605.1. Taxonomy (GTDB): domain Bacteria; phylum Myxococcota_A; class UBA796; order UBA796; family SXON01; genus CAIUMM01. The sequence continues at coordinate 2,867 of SHYV01000037.1, read as the reverse complement.
CTGCGACGGGTCCGACCTCGCCTGCTCGGGGGACACCGGAACCGAGGCTCCGCCCAAGCGGCACGGATGCGCGACGGCTGGGGCGAGGCCGCTCGCTTCGTTGGCAGGGTTGGCTTTTCTGCTCACTCGGGCTCGGCTACGGACGCTCTCGGGTCGGCCCTGATCACGCGCCTGCCGCCATCCCGTTCAGCAGGCGCACCGCCAAGCGGATGGTGTCCACCGCCATGACCGCGCCCGTGCCCTCGCCGAGGCAAAGGTCCAGGTCGTGGACTGGCTCGCGGCGCAGGTAGCGGCTCATGGCCCAGTGGCCGTTCTCGGCGGACCGGTGCGAGATCAGGAGGTGTTGCACACAATCGGGGGCGAGCACGCTCGCGACCAGCCCGCCCGCGGTGCACGCGAAGCCGTCGATCAGCACCGGTACGCCGAACGCGGCGCCACCGATGCAGAGCCCGGCGATGGCGGCGATCTCGAGCCCGCCCACCGCAGAGAGCACGCCAATGCCGTCGTCGCGGGCCGGGCGGTGCAGGGCGATCCCGGCGTCCACTGCGCCGACCTTGCGGGCGATGCCTGCGTCGTCGACGCCCGAGCCGCGCCCGACCGAGAGCTTGCCCGGAACGGCGGCGATCGCCGCTAGTACAGCGGCGGCGCATGTGGTGTTGCCGACCCCGATCTCCCCGGCGCAGAGCACGTCTACGTCGTCGTTCGCGGCTTCCTGCGCGCACGCGATGCCCACCTGGACGGCCGCTTCGGCCTCCGCCCGCGACATCGCCAGGCCGGCGCGGAAGTCACCGGTGCCTGGGCGGATCGGGCGAGACAGAAAACGCGCCGACCCGCTGGAGGACGCTTGCTCGTGCACCCCCGGCAAGACGCCGACGTCGACGATCGTGAGATCCACGCCGTAATGTACGCAGCAGTGGTGGATCGCCGCTCCGCCGAGCAGGCACTCGGACACCCTGCGCGCCGTGGCAGATTGGGGGTAGCGGCTGAGCGCGGCGCCCGGCCGGTGGTCGGCGGCGACCCCGTGGTCGGCGGCAAATACGTAGGCGCGCGGCCGCGCCGGGGCCATCGGAGGGAACCGGCCTGTGGTCCCGCACCACCAGGCTGCGACGTGCTCGATCTTTCCGAGGCTCCCGGGTGGTTTTGCCCGGGTGTCGAAATGGGCCCGGGCGGCGGTCTCGGCCTCGGCGCACCACGGGCGGGGGGAGGGGAAAGGCGGGTTCGACATGGGGGGCGGCTTATGGACGGATTTGATGAACCGCCAGCCCCCACTCGCGACCGGCTCGATTGGGTCTCAGAGCGCTGACCGGTGCTGGCCGCTCCTCGTGCTCCTCGTCGCGCTGGCGTGGGCGATCCTCCCGCTCGCGCCTGCCCTGTCGCGCGGTGAGCTTCCGGGGAGCCCGTTCACCGACCTGTACCCATCCGTTTGGGGCCTTGGCTGGTTCGTCCAGCATCAACCTGATTTTCCAAGCTGGTGCGCGGACATCTCGGCGCCTGCTGGCATGCCGTTCTACTACAGCTCCCCGATCCACGGGTGGGTGGGCTGGCCGCTCGTTTTACTCGGGACCGCGCGCGGGGGGACAGGCGCGGTGTGGGGCTACGTCGGCACGTTGATCCTCGCCCGGACCGCGACGGTGGCGGTGACCTGGGGGGCGCTCCGGGCGTTAAGTGCGGCGCGGCTGCCGGCGCTCGGAGGGGCGCTGCTCTACGGGGCGTCGCCGTTTTTCCACGGCTACGCGGTGGAGGGGATCATCGAAGGCACGGATGGCTGGGCGCTGTCCCTTTGGGTGTGGTGCGTCGCGATTCCCGCCCGCTCCGGCTGGCGGCGGCTTGGGACCGCGGGGATGAGCGCGTTGGCGCTGTGGTTGTGCGTGCTCTCGAGCTGGTACCTTGGGATGGTGGCCTGCGCCGGGGCGGCGCTGTGGGGGTTCTGGCGGCGGGGCGCGTGGTGGTCGCTGCTCGGGCTGGTGGGCGCTGTGCCCCTGCTGATCGCGTTCGCGTCGATGGCGACCGAGGCGAAGCCGCTGCTGGACGACGTGCGCATGGCCATGGGGCTGCAGCCGGTCTTCCAGACCCCCGGCTGGGCGCAGTCGAACCCCTTCGCGATCGCCACGTGGGTCGGGGCCGCGGCTCCGCTGATCGCGGTGGGGTGGGCGCTGTCGGGGCGGGGCGGGGCTCGGGCGGGGAGTCGATGGTTGGTCGCAGCTGCAGCGCTGGGTCTGGTGCTGAGCACCGGCTGGGGGCCCTGGTATGCGCTGCCGGTGCTCCGCAGCGTGCGCTTTCCGTACCGTTGGCACGCGGGGACGCTGTTCCTGCTCGCTGTGCTCGTCGCCCGCGCGGGGTCAGGCTGGTCCGGACGGTGGACGTGGCTGACGCTGCTGCCCTGGCTGGAGGGGTACCTGCTCTCGCCCGTCGAGCCGATCCTCCCCGGGTCCCCGAGCGGGGTGAGCGCGATCTACGCCAAGGTGCGGGGCCCGCTGCTGCTGGATCTTCCGGGGCCGATCGCGCTCCCGCCCGGGGTGATGAACCCCTCGCGCCCGCGGGCCCGCTACCTGCTGTATGCGCAGCTTTTCCATCCAGCCGACTCGCCATGGGGGCTCGACTTCAACAGCGTTGGGGGCGCGAAGCGTCCGGGGTGGCTCGATGGGTTCGCGGCCTGGGAGCCTACGCTCGACAACTCTGGGGCGCCGGTGGACATCGAAGGCGCGCGGGCCGCCGGCGTGAGCCAGATCCTCGTTCACAAGCGCGAACTGCGCGGAGAGGCGCCGCTGCTGCTCGCCGTTCTGGCAGAGGCTGGGTGCACCGTCGAGGAGGAGCGCGACGGTCTGGTCTTGCTGGCGCTTCCGGCTCGGGGGCCGCCGTTCAAGCCC
>SHYV01000036.1 GCA_009692605.1 Myxococcales bacterium | reverse complement strand
ACGTAGATGAAATTGGGCTTCCCCCAATTGTCGGTCCCCGTCAACACCCCTCGGACCATCGCCGCACGGCGACGCCAGCGGCTGCGGCCGAGGACGATCTGCACGCTCATCGGGGTGCGCCGGACATACGTGCAGCTATGGGCCCGGGCCCTTGATAGCCACCCGCTCGCGTTACCACAGTGGGGTGCTCCCTGTCTTCTACGCGCTGCTCCCTGTCTTCTACGCGCTGCTCCTGGGATGCTGCCCGGCCGCGCCTCTGGCGGAAGCCCCACCGGACTCCGAGGGGGAAGGGTTCGTCGCCGAGCACCGATCTGGCTTGGACGCCGCCGGCTTTGCCGTCGCGTTTGATGCCGTGCTGTCGACCGGCTTTCCGTTGCCTCACACCGTGTACGCCGACTACCGCGAGCTGCTGGAGCACGGGGATGGGAGCTGCCCTTCGGCGGGAGGGACCGAATATTTCGATGTCTCGCAGGGCTGCACGACCGACGAAGGCTTCAGCTTCCGGGGTCGAGGCGGCATCATGGTCGTGGACACTCGCGTGTACACTTCGGGCGGCTCCTGGTCCGGGGCGTACGCCCAATATTCGAATCCGGCGGACTACGCGATCAGTCGGCCCGACGGCACGAGCCTCGAGTCTGGCGGCATCCTCGAGACGCTGGTGATGCAAGAAGGCGGAGTCACCACGTGGTCGGCCAGGATGGCGGGGACCTTCCTTGACGATGGCCGGTCGGATTGGTTGGGCCGGAAGTTCTCGGGGGAGTTCGAATTGTCTGGCTCGGGCGTCGGCAGCGAGGCGGAGCAGACCGTGGACGGAGAGCTGTCGCTCGGCGGCGTCGCCATCGGCTTCGGCGCGCTGAAGCTGGGACCGGCGTCCTGTCCTGACGGGGCGCTCGGCGGGACAGTCTCGCTGCGCCAGAGCGACTCCACCTGGTTCGAGCTCACGCTGGGCGAGGGATGTGGGGCCTGCGGCGCGCTGATTTGGGATGGGATCGAAGAGCTGGGTGAGGCCTGCGTGGACCTCGCGCCGGTGCTCGACACCGTTGCGATCGCGAGCGTGCTGTGATGGGCCTCGTGGCGCTCGCAATCTTGTCCTTCTTGGGCTGCCAGCCGGCACCAGCCCCGGCTTCGGTGCTGGCGCCGCTGGACCCCGCGCGGCTGGCCCGCCGGTTGAGCATTGACCTGCGCGGTGTGCTTCCTAGCCTTGATGAGCTGGACATGGTCGACGCCGATCCTGCAGCGCTGGACACCTTGCGTGAGCAGTGGTTGGCGGATCCACTGTTCGAGGAGCGCATCGTTCAGCTGTATCAGGAGCAGTGGTTCACCGTTGTCGATGGTTTTGTGGTGTCGAAGGATGACTACGGGATCTCGGGCCCACGAAACTATGAGTATGTGCACAGCGTTGGAGAAGAGCCGATCCGGATCATCGCTCGGGTGATCGCCACCGATCAGGCGTACTCCGTCATCACCACCGCCGACTGGACGATGGCGAGCCCTACTCTGGCTGGAATCTGGCCGATAGCCTACCCGGAGGGCGAGAGCGGTTGGCAGATGTCGTATTACACAGACGGGCGACCCGCCGCGGGGGTCCTGAGCGCCAACGGCCTGTGGTGGCGCTACCCAACCGCGCTCAACAACAACAACCGCCTGCGCGCAGCGGCCATCTTCAAGTTGCTGGTGTGCACGGACCTGTTGTCCCGCCCGGTCAGCCTGTCCGGCGACGTAGACGTCGACCAGACCGATCCGTCCGAGGCCATCCGTACCGACCCGGCCTGTCAGGAGTGCCACGCGTCCATCGAGCCGGTGGCGGCTACGCTGTTCGGCTTCTACCCCTACAACGACCAGAGCGCGGTAGAGCTGGAATACTACCACCCCGAGCGCGAGGCCCTCGGGCCGGAGCTGTTGCAGGTCGAACCCGCCTGGCAGGGCAGCCCGGTCAGCGGCCTCGCCGATCTTGGGTTGGCCATCGCTGCGGACCCGCTGTTCGGAGAGTGCGCTGTGCGGACCATCGCTGAGGGGCTGCTGCGGAGGGAGCTCTCCGAGCGTGATGCGGAGCTGCTTGCCGCTGCGGGCACTTCATTTGCCGCGCGTGAGAACATGAAGGACGCGATTCGGATCTTGACCGCCAGCGAAGCCTACTCGGCAGGCGGATTCACGGTGCTCGCGGATGCGGCGGTCGTGGCCGAGACCTCGACGCGGCGCATGTTGGTGACCTCGCAGCTTCGCTCGATCGCCGACGGTCTGGTCGGCCTGAATTGGAGTCTCCACGAATACGATCAGCTGGACAATGATGCCTTGGGGTACCGCGTGCTGGGTGGATCTGTGGATGGGTATGATGTTTTCACTCCCCAACGCAGGCCGGGGCTGACCTCCGCGTTGACGGCCCAGCGGGTCGCAGAGGTGACCGCTGCCCTCATTGTCGCCCGGGACTTGGGGGAGGGGGCCACGCCGCAGTTGCTATACGGAGTGTCAGCGATGACCGTGCCGGCCGACCCGGCGTTCACCGACGGGGTTCGGGCCGCGTACCGTAGGTTGCTCGCCGTGCACCCGACCGACGAGGACGTCGCGGAGCTCACCTCTGCCTGGCAGGCGGTGCTGGACGCAGGGGGGACCCCGGAGGACGCCTGGGCGTGTGTATTGGCTGTTCTGCTCCGCGATGCGGAATTTGTGACCTATTGATGCGCCGTAGCTCCCCCCGCCTTACCCCCGCCGCCTTGGCCCCGGCGCTCGCCCGCCGCTCGCTGCTCACGCTGCTGGCCGGCACCGTCGCAGGGGCCCTGGTGCCCGGCAGGCTTGGGCTTCCCGCGCGCGCCGCCGTGGCCTCGAGCGACCGCAAGTTTTTGTTCGTGCTGGCTCGGGGCGGCTGGGACCCCACTTGGGTGTTCGCCCCGGAGTTCGACAACAGCTCGGTCGATATGCCGGGAGACGACTCCGAGCCGGCCACCCAGTCCGGACACACGTGGGTGTCCAGCGCCAGCCGCCCCTCGGTTGACGCGCTCTTCACCAACTACGGCAGTCGCATCTGCACGATTAACGGGCTCGTCGTCCCGTCGGTGGCGCACGAGCAGTGTTCCCGGCTGCTGTTCACCGGGGGGACATCGCCGGGAGTCGATGATTTCCAGACCCGGCTCGCTTCGGGTGCATCGTCCCATCTACCTCTGGGGAACGTGATTTTTTCCGGGCCGTCCTACACCTCCCCAGGAGCGACGGGTGTGGTACGGCTCGGTCGGCGGGGTCAGCTGGCGGCCCTGCTTGACGGGAGCTGCACCGACGACACTTTTCCCAGCCTCCATCTGCCGACACCGAGCGCTCAGGGGATCGAGGACTCGCTCGTCGCCGCACGGGCCAGCCGGGCTTCGCGGGCCGCGTTGGCCCCGGCTAGCCGGGGGGAGCAGCAGCTCATCTCGGCGGCCTATGTCGCCGCCCTCGCAGATGCGGCGAGCATCTCCGAGCTGTCCGACCTGCTCGCCGGCACCGAGGACGACCCATTGGCTGAGATGCTGGCAGCGGGGGTGCTGCTTGGCCGGGGTGGGGCCCGCTGCGTGACCCTCGCCGACGACGGCGACCTGGACGCGACATGGGACCAGCACTCGGTGATCGCGCAGCAATCGAAGAATTACGAGTGCTTGTTCGGAAACCTGCTCGCGCTTCTGGACTCCCTCGCCGCCACGCCGGGCCAAGCCGGCGGCGCGGATGGTGGGAGTCTTCTGGACGAGGTCACTGTGGTGGTGTGCTCGGAGATGGGGCGGTATCCGCAGCTCAACAGCGCCGGCGGGAAGGACCACTGGCCCACCACCTCCTTGTTGCTCATCGGCGGCGGCGTGCGGGGGGGGCAGGGGATCGGGGACTACGACGGCAACATGGGCGGTACTCCGGTGGTGCTGTCCACGGGTGAGCTGGATCCGGACGGCGTACACGGCGGCGTCCTGATCGAGCCCCTACACATTGGGGCGACCCTGCTCGCGATCGCCGGGATGGACCCGGTTGAGGCGCTCGGGCCGGGGGCGGAGGCGATCGGGGGGGCGATCGAGGGGGGGTGACGGAGGGAAGGGGGGGGCGAGGTGGCGCGGTGCCGCTCACGCCGGCCCCGCCCAGTCCCGGCACACTCGCTCGGCCTGCTCGATCACGGTCTTGATCGCGCCCTCCTGCCCGTCGGGCGGGTATCCATGTTTCTTCAGGAGCCGCTTCACCTTCCGCCGCATGTCGGCGCGGACGGCCTCCTTCTGCGTCCAGTCGATGGTGACCGAGGCGCGGATCGCTTCGACGAGGTCGTGGGCGATGGCGGCGAGCACCGTGTCGCCCATGATCTCTTTGACGTTCCCGTGGTCGACGAGCGCGTCGTAGAAGGCCAGATCGTCCTCGGTGCGCCCGAGCGCGCTCCCCAGTCCGGAGCGCGCAGACCGCGTGTCGCGCATCTGCTTCGCCATGTCGATTAGCTCGAGGATGACCTGGGCGGCCGCGATGGACCGGTTCTGGTAGCGTGCGAACGTGCGCTCCAGCATCTCCGAGAAGCGACGGGCCTGGACGACATCCTCGCCGTTCTAGGTTTTGATCTCGTCGTTGAGCAGCTTCTTCAGCAGTTCCAGCTGGAGGTTCTTGTGCTCGGACTTCTACACCGTCTCCAGAAGTTCATCTGATAGAACGGAGATGTCGGGGTTCGGGATCCCGGCGGTCCCGAACACGTCGATGACGCCCGCGGACGAGATCGCCTCGCTCACGATCTGCAGGATGGCGGCATGCAGCTCGGAGTCGGTCTTGCCCGAGGCGCCGACGGTGTACTTCTGGATGTTGCCCTGAACGGCCTGGAAATAGCCGATGGAGTCGCGGAACTGTCGTGCTCCTTCGTGGTGAAGGGCGATGCCGGCGCTTCCAGCATGCCGGTCTGCGTGGTGGTGCGCTCGAACTCCTCGGAGCGTACGAGCTGGCTGTTCCAGGAGCAGCCTCCGAGGACAAGCAGGAATGCGCATGCTGCGCCACGCGCCCGAGGCGCTTCGGAGGGCACGGTGGGGGGCGGGGTAGGGGAAGGGGTAGGGGAAGGGGAAGGGGAAGGGGGCGTAGGTCAAGGGTACCTTGGGGGGCTGTATCAAGGGCCGGAAGCCACGTGCCAGCACGGACGAACGCTCGGATTATCGGGTTTCGGTCGCCAGATAGGCGACGGGCGCGACTCTCCTGCCGCGGGCCGCTGTCGCATCGGGGGCCGTCCAAGTCACTGGCTGTGTGCGGATCGGTCGGGCACGTTGAGGGCGCGCCGCTACTCCGCGTAGCCCAGCGCCTTGAGCCCTTCGCGCGTGGCGTCCGACATCGTCGCATCCCGGTGCGGCGGTGCCTTCGCGTCCCATGCCCGCAGCTCGGCGTCCATGGCTGCGGCGCGGACCGGGTCGTCCACCGGCGGCTGGTCATCCGCGATTCGGTAGAGCCTCGCTACCCCACCCTCCATCGCCGAGCGCAGCAACAGGAAGCCGTCCACTGCGACCGCGCGCTCGGTGTCGATGTTGTTCCAGACGTCTGGACGCTTGGCGTCGGGCACGGTGGCCTCTGCGAAGATCGAGCGGTGCCCGACGGCGCTGGCTCTCTCGGCGCTGGCTCTCTCGGCGCTGGCTCTCTCGGCGCTGGCTCTCTCGGTACTGCTGGAGCGGGTGGGGTCGGTAGACTCGGCCGTCCAGAGCGGCGACAGGTCCAACCCCTCGCCGATCGGAGCGAGCCCGACGAGCCCCAGCACGGTGGTCGCCAGATCGATGAGCCCGACGGGCGTCTGGACCACGGTGCCGGGAGGCGGACCCCCCAGGCGCTCGGGCGCGGTGATGATCAGCGGCACGTGCGTCTCCTGAAGGTCGCAGTCCCCACCGTGACCGAACGGGCGCAGCGGAATCTCACCGAGCGTCTCGCCGTGGTCCCCGAACGCGACGACGATGGTTCTGGCAGGGTCCAGCGCCGTGATGAGGCGCTGCACGTGGGTATCGACGTAGGTGATCTCGGAGAGGTAGTTGTTGCGCACCTCGGCGAGATCGGCGGACCATGTCGATGGGTCGTCGGTGCGCATCCGGGCACCGAGGCCCTTGAGCGCGCCGTCCTGAGTGCCGAAGTCCTTCGCCTTGCCGGGCTCGGACCAGCGGTGCTGGAACTCCTTTGGGGGCGAGTAGGGCGAGTGCGCGTCGTAGTAGTGCGCGAAGAGGAATACCGGTTTCCCCGGCTCTTGTTGCTCGAGCGAGGCGAGCGCCCGGTCGGTGACGCTCTTCGCTCGCGCCTCGTGCCGCTGGGCGCGTTTCACGCTGAACGTCTCGTCCCAGAGCCTGAACCCTTGGTCGACTCCCATCGGGCGCGCGAGTGAGCTGGATCCGAGCACGGCGATGGTGTCGTACCCGTTCGCGGCGAGGCGCTCGGCGAGGGTCTCGACCTCGGTGGACAGCGGGTAGCCGTTGCGCACGATCTGCGTGGCGTGCGGGTCCAGCCCGGTGAAGACCGTCGCGTGGGACGACAACGTGCTCGGGGCGGCGGCGAGCGCCCAGGAGAACCGCGCGCCCTTGGCCGCGAGCGCGTCGAGGTTGGGGGTGGTCTCGCGGCCGCCGGTCTTGCCCCACGCCGACAGCGCGTCGGCCCGGGTGGTGTCGAGGCTGATGAAGACCACGTCGGGCTGGGCGGGGGCCGGTTGGGCCGGACGCGCAGCCGGTCGTTCGGTGGACGAGCACGCGAGCTGCGCGAGCGCGAGCGCGATCACCGCTTCCGGCGCTCCTCGATGACGTCGATGATGCGGAGCACGGCTTTGTAGGATCCAAACGGCGGGTAGACGTACACGCCGTTCACGCGGGGGTGGTCCACGACCTGGGCCAGCGCCTCTCGCGCCACCTGAATCCCGACCTCCCGCTGCTCGTCCCGTCCTCCGGCGTCGGCGAGCCGCTTGCGAATGGCCTCGGGCACCTGCATTCCGGGCACCTCGTTGTGCAGGAACTCGGCGTTCTTGGCCGAGACAAGCGGCATGATCCCGACGAGGAACGGCACCTTCGGGAACGCGTCGGTGAGCTCGAAGAAGCGGAGCAGCAGGTCGGGGTCGAACACCGGTTGGCTGAAGAAATACTCGGCTCCGGCGGCGATCTTACGCCCGAATCGCTCCACTTCGAGGTTGAGGTCGACGTGTCCGGGGTTGCAGCCCGCTCCCACCAAAAGCTCGGTCTTCCCCCCGATGGGGGAGCCCGAGAAGTCCAGCCCGCGGTTGAGCATCTGGATGAAGGTGATGAGGCCGATGGCATCGATGTCGAAGACCGCGGTGGCGTTGGGGTACGTCCCCATCTTGGGGGGATCACCGGTGATCGCCAGGATGTTCCGAAGGCCAAGGGCGTTGGCGCCGAGCAGGTCCATCTGCATGCCGAGCAGGTTTCGGTCGCGGCAACAATAGTGGACGACCGCCTCCATCTCGCACTCGCGCCGAACCAGCTGCGCCAGCGCGGACGGGCCCATTCGGGCGACGGCTCGGGGCCCGTCGGCGATGTTCACCACGTCCACGCCCGCCGCGAGCAGCATCTTCGCGCCGTCCACGGCCTTCTGGGCCTCGACCCCGCGCGGGGGGTCGAGCTCGACCGAGACGCAGAAATGGCCGCTGTACAGCTTTCTACCGAAGTCGCTCTTCTCGGCTGGCGGGGTAGGCGTCAGCTGGGCGGCCCCGGCCTGGATCATGGCGTCGGCCTGCTGCTCGGCGGACTGCATGACCACGCGCGTGCGGGCGTCGGCGGTCACTGTCCGTACAAAGGTGGTGATCTCCTTGATCATCCGGGGCGTCGTGCCGCAGCAGCCGCCGACGATAGACGCGCCGATCTGCACGAAGCGCCGTGCGTGCTCGGCCATGTACTCCGGGGCCGCGAGGTAGATGGTGCGACCCTCGACCACCTGAGGCAGGCCCGCGTTGGGCATCGCGATCAGCTTCATGTCCGTGCACGCGGCCAGACGCTCGAGGGCGTGCTGGACTCCGCGAGGACCGTTCGAACAGTTGGTCCCGAACACGTCGATTGGCCAGTTGCGCACCGTACGGGCTGCGACCTCGGGGCTGTCGCCCTCCAGCTGGTTCTGGCCCGGCCCGACGAACGGGAAGCTCATGCTCGCGACGATGGCCCGATCCGAGACTGATCGGACCGCACGCACCGCCTGCCAGAGCTCGGCAAGGTGGGTGAACGTCTCCAACACGAACAGGTCCACTCCGCATTCGGTCAGGACCTCCGCTTGCTCGCGAAAGGCGGTGTAGGCGTCGCCCGGGGTCACCTTTCCGACTGGGGCGAGCAGGGTCCCGGTCGGGCCGATGCTGCCTGCTACCCAGGGAGTGGCTCGACTGTTCGCCTTCGCGGCGCCCTTGGCGAGCTTTACGGCTGCGGCGTTTATGTCGCGAACCCGATCTTCCAGCCCGTACGCGCCGAGCCGAAGCCGGTTGGCGCCGAAGGTGTTCGTCGTCAAGACGTCAGCGCCAGCCTTCCGGTACTCCCCGTGAATGGTGGCCACGATGTCGGGTTGGGAGAGGTTCAGCTCGTCGTAGCAGCGATTGATGAACACACCGTGCTTGTAGATTTCGGTGCCCATCGCGCCGTCGAAGACGATGACGCGCTCAGACAGGGCCTCGCGGAAGGTGTTCGTCACAGGTTTTTTCTCGGTCCGGCGTTAGGCATTGCGAGTACCTACCGCGGGTCGCGCGTGGTGTCCGCGTGCCCACCCCGGCGAGGGACAGGTCGGAGCGTCGTTCCCGTCGAGAGTGTAAAGGCGAGTACCGTCACGTTGTCTCCGCCCCCGCCTTCGTTCGAGGCCTCTACGAGCCGCCGCGCGATGGCCATCGCGCGTTGCGCCGGGGTCGCGCCGTGGGCCGCGCAGATGGTGGACGTGAGCAGCAGCGCCAGCCCCGCGTTCTCGGGGTGCGCGTAGTCCGAGAAGCCGTCGGTGGTCATCACCACCCATTCGCCCGGCAGCAGGGTGAACGTGCGGGTATGGACGGGAGGCAGCGCCGGACGCCCGAAGGCGTCGAGGTGGCCGCAATAGCCGGTGAGCGCGAAGCGCTCCTCCGTCCAGTCCGGATCGGTGCCGCTCACGTGCTCACGCAGGAGCTGGGATTGCAGGTTCTGGTCGCTGGTGAGCACGTTCGCCCCCCCGGCCCCCCCGGCCCCCCCGGCCCCGACCACCCAAGCGCGCGAGTCGCCCAGAGACGCGAGGTGCACCCGATTTCCCTGAGTAATTATTAGGATCAGGGTGGTGCCCATCGGCACATGCTCCGCCAGTGGCCCGTTCACCGCCTTCGCCGCCTCCTGGAGGATGAGCCGGTTGGCCCGTCCGAGCCCCTCCCGGATGGTCTCGTGTACGCGCGCCGTGGAGGCCGAGCGCACGGCCGGGGCCGACTCGGCCCACCACCTCGTCAGTGTCTGCGCCAGGAGGCGGGAGGCGAGGTCGCCCGAGCCCGCCGTCGCGGTCGAGATGCCGTCCGCCACGACGAGCAGCGCGCACTCCGGGTCACCGAGCACGAGCAAGGCGTCCTGATTCACCTGACCGGTGAGCGCTCGCGCGATGCCGATGTGGCTGTCGAACCCTGCCACGATCCGGGCGTCGGGCTGCATCGGGAAACCTTCGCGAAGGCGATGGGTGGCTCGCGCGGTCTCGAAGTCGTGGAGCAGGCTGAATCCATCCGGGTGCCGAATGGCCGTCTCGGAGCATAGGGCGCGCTCTAGCGGCCCTCCGAGCTCAAAAGGCAGCTCCGGAGCGAGCTCGCCGAGGCAGTTGAGTATTTCGGAGACCGGAATCTGGCTTCGGTCGGGCAGTGGGCCGAGGACCTGCTCCAACAGTATTCTGGCCACGGCGCTGACGTCTGCACACCGCTCGCCTCCGGGCTGCCCCTTCGCCACGAGGGCGGCGCCCACGCGGGTGAACGCGCCTGCTTCCCCCGGCGGGACGCCCGGCGTCTCGCCCGACGCAACCAGGGTCTTCCCCTCCTGATGCAAGACACAGAGCGCACGCGCCAGCCCGCAGGCGAGGTCTAGCGCGTCGCTGGCTCGGCAAGAGCCCGGCGGGGGCAGGGGCTGGCTTTTGGGCGCGGAGGGGTCGGGAAAGCCGGACGGGTCGGTCCCTCGGGCCGCGGTTGTCCAGCGGCCGCCTTCCCGGCTGAATCGATCGTCCCGCGACAGGCGTTCGGCCTGAGCGGCCCAAAAGGCTGGAAACTCCTCGCGCGGCACCAGATGTCGGGTGGCGAGCCACTCGCCGAGCTCGTCCACAGCAGCGGGGCCGACGTCGAGCAGCAGCCTGCCGACCGCGCAGGCGACGTCCGCGCGCAGGAGACGGCGGGCATGCTCGAGGTCCCGCACCGTCAATGCGAGCAGGCCTCCGGATTCGCACTGGTGGTAGGCATCGCCCAGCGCCGCTCTGGAGACCCATGATGGACGCAGGCTCCCCGAACCTTCCCAGTGCAGGCTCGCGCCCGTGGGGTCGACGGCCACCACCGTCGCGAAGCCGAACGCGGCGTGGTGCAGTACGTCGCCGACCGAAAGCGGAGAGCCGGGGGGGATGGATCGCATCGAGACGGGCGGCTATCCCGGCGCGAGGCTGGGCCAGCCCAACACCGGCCCATCCGGGCCTTGTGCCGCATTCTTGATACCGGAGCGGCGGAGATCATCGATGGAAGTTCGCGACCCCATTCACGGCGCCGTTCAGGTCAGCGACGCTGAGGCCCACATCGTCGATCACCCGTTCGTGCAGCGCCTGCGCGGCATCAAACAGATGGGGTTCTCGGAGCTGCCCTTCCCAGGGGCGGTGCACTCCCGGTACGCGCACTCGGTGGGCGTGATGGAGCTGGCGGGTCGGGCGTTCGACACGGTGACGACACACGGGGCAGCGAAGCTCTCCGACGGGCGCAGGGCCAGCCTGCGGGCGTGCGTTCGCATCGCGGCGCTCTGCCACGATCTCGGCCACGCGCCGTTCTCCCACTGCACCGAGTTCGCCATGCCGAAGCTCTCCCAGCTCGCGATCCGCGCCTACGATCCGCGACGGGTCTCCAGCAGGCTCGACGCGCTGGCGAGCCACGAAGACTACACCATCGCCATCTTGACCCAATCCAGTCTGGCCTCGGCCATCGCGGTGCACTTCCCCTTCACTGGCCGGCACGTCGCCGCGCTGGTGAGCCACGAAGTGACCGTCGAGGATGACTTCTTTCTGGACGGTGGGCTCGACTGGCGCCGGGTGTGCTCCCAGCTGATCTCCAGTGAGCTCGACGTCGACCGGCTCGACTACCTGCAGCGCGACTCGTACTACTCGGGCGCCCGCTACGGCCTGATCGACGTGGGCTGGCTGATCGGCAACCTCGAGTGCCATGTCTCACAGGGTCCCGAGAACCCGTCCCAGCCCGGGCTGCGTGGCGACTCCGTGTCGTTGGCCTTGGACCACCGGGCGATCTACGCCTTCGACGACTTTATGATCGCCCGGTACCACATGTTCGTCATGGTGTATTTCCATCACAAGTCGGTGGTGTTCGAGGAGATGCTCAAGCGCCACTTCACCGAGGCGGTGTGCCGCGACTCGGCGTACCCGTTCCCGACGGACATGGAGCAGTACCTTGAGATGGACGACGTGCACTTGCACTCCTACTTGCGCCGCTCCGCGGACCCGTGGGCGCGTCGTATCGTCGAGCGGCGCGCCTACCGCCGTGCGCTGGAGCTACATGGAAGCCATCGTGAGGTCTCCACCGAGGGGGCAGTAAAAGTGCTGACGGAGGCCGGCATTGACTGGCTTCAGGCCAGTTCGACCGGCACGCTCTCTCGGTACAACGTAATGGGTCAGAAGCGGGGAAAAGCACCACGAATCTACGTTGTCCAGCGTCAGCCGGGCTGCGTTGCGCGGGTGCTCTCGCTGGAGGACGCCACGCGCGTCTTTGAGCGGTACCAGGATGAGCGCCACATCGCCCGCATCTACGTGCCCGAAGATGAGGTGGACGCCGCTCAAGCGTTGATGCGCGCCCTGCCGGCGCCTGCAGCCTGAAGGGCCCCGCCGCTCAGTCCAGCGCCTGCTGCCGGGCGCTTTCCGCCGAGCGATTTCCGCCGAGCGCCTACCCCCGAGCGCCTACCGCCTACGGCCAGCTCAGCGCGGGCTCTTGTCCGGGTACGCCGGGCGTGGGACATCCTCGACGGGGTGTGCGGCGAGCTCAGCGCGCAGGTACTCAAGGGCGGCGTCGAGCTGGGCGTCACCCCCAGCGAACGTGGCGTGCGGAAGGTTGTCCACCACCATGTCCGGCTCCACCCCGTGGCCCTCGATCAGCCACGTGCCTTCGGGACCGTACACTCCGTACTCTGCGGCGGTCGCGATGCCTCCGTCGACGAGGAAGTTGTCACCCGAGAGCCAGATTTCTCCGCCCCAGGTGCGCGTCCCGATCACCTTGCCGATGTGTAGCCGCTTGATGCCCTCGGCGAAGGCCTCGCCGTCCGACGCCGTGTTGGCGTCGCAGAGCACGACAATGGGCCCGCGGAAGCCCTCCTGCATGTTCCAGCTGTTCGAGTCGCCCACCCGCTGGCTCCAGTACATCCACGGCCGGCGCAAGAGTTGACCGAGGATCCAGCTGTCGATGTTGCCGCCGCGGTTGCTGCGGACGTCGATGATCAGCCCTTCCCGGTTGAACACCGGGTAGTATTCGCGGGCCCACTGGGCGATGTCCGCCTCGCCCATCGCCCGTAGGTGGATGTACCCGATCCTTCCGGCGCCTTCGTCCTCGACGCGGTTCCGGCGCGCGATCTCCCAGTCGAGGTATCGAAGGTCACGGTCCGCACCAAGGTCGAGCGGCGTGACGAGCGCCTTGAGCAGGGTGGTCCCGGCCCGGCCACGGGCGTCTGCCGTTGCCCGGCTGTACCCGATCAGCACGGGATAGCCGGCCTTTGCGATGAGTTTTGTCTCAAGCTCGCTCACAGTGCTGACTGCGCTGTGATCGACAGTGAGCAGGATGTCGCCCTCGCGGACGTCCACCCCAGGCACCTTGAGCGGGCTCCGTCGAGTGAGCTGGTCGGGATCGGACGCGTAGATGCGGTCGATCCGAAGGCCGCCGCTGGCAGGCGAGAGCACGGCGCCAAGGCCGGCGGGGCTGACTGCGTCGTCGCCGAAGCGGAGGTCCCCGCCGCGGACGAAGGTGTGCAGCGCCGAGAGCTGCGACACCATCTGGCTGATCAGGTCGGAGAGCTCCTCTCGGGAGCGTACGCGGTCGACCAGCGGCAGGTAGCGGTCCAGCATCGCGCGCCAATCCAGCCCGTGCATGTTGGTCGCGTAGAAGTAGTCGCGCTCCAGTCGCCAGGACTCCACGAACATCTGGCGCCACTCCTCACGCGGGTCCACGGCGAAGGTCCACCCAGACAGGTCCACACCGGCCTTCGTAAGGTCGGCCAGCGCGACATCGGCGTCCACGATGCTGAGCTGTCCGGCCTGCTCGATCAGCAGGCGCGTGCCATCGCGGGAGAGCTGGTAGCCGTCCACCCCCGTCGCTACCGCCGTCACCTCGGGCGGGTCGTTTCCAATGATGAGGCCCATGAGGTCGTTGATCGGTGCATCCGTCGTCCCGCCCGTCGCCAGCCAGTACAGGGCACCGTCGTTCGCGGACAGCGCGGTGTAGTTCCCGGCAGGCACGGGAACGGTCCAGATCCGCTCGGCGAGACCGTCGACCACGATCGGTGGCAGGTCACTGGCCGCGCCGCGCGCGTTGGCCCCGCCCGGCTTGGCTCCAGCCTGCTTACGCGCGGTCTTCTTACCGGCTTTCTTGTCCCCGCCGCCCCCAGCCTTCCGGGCAGCGTCGCCCTCATCGCCCTCGTCGTCGGCCGGCTTCTGTCGGAGCTCGTCCCAGGGCTGGAATGGGGAGATCCCGTCTGGCTGCAGCGCGAGCGCGAAGATGCGGGTGCGTTGGTCGAAGTAGGGCTGGGGTCCGTACGTGCCCCACGGGGAGGTCACGCTGGAGACGAAGTCCCGGTCGGACAGGAAATAAAGCCACTTGCCGTCGGGGCTGAACACCGGGTTCGAGCTGTCATACCGCGAGGTTGTGAGGGCGGATCGGGCGTGTGTCACGAGATCCTCGATGTGGATCCTATGGAAGTGATTCTCGCCGGTCTCTACCCAGGCGAGCATCCTGCCGTCAGCGGAGAAGGTCGGTGTCCCGATCATGTCGACGGACGACGACACGACGAGCGTGCTCTCGCCTGTCGCACGCGAGTACAGCCAGAGCCGTTGGTTCTTGTCGCTGTGGGCGATGAGCGCCCCGTCCGGCGACGACGCGAGCGCCCAACGAAGCACGTCCGCGTCACGCGTCAGCGTGGTCGGCGGCGCGCTTCCGTCAGCGGGTACTTCGGTCAACTCCACCTCACCCGTTGTATCAGCGAGGCCGAGGACCGACGTTCCATCGACGGAAAACTGGGCAGCCCGCCACCGGACGCCGCTCTCGGGGGTCAGCGCCACGACCCGGCCGGGGGTCTTGGGGATGACCCACACCTTACCGCGCGCCGTCACCGCGATCTTTTCGCCGTCCGATGAGAGATCCACGTTGGAGATCCACTGCGCGGGGTTGTCGATCCAATGTTCGCGCGTCTGGTCGAGATCCGAGTCGAGGGTGATGGGGAGCGCATCATCCTTACCGGTCGCCACATCGATCACGTGGATGTCGGCACCGAGCCGGTAGGCGATCCGGGTGCCGGCCTGCGCGCCGGCCTGCGCGCCGGCGGGCGACCCGGCCGGGTCGAGGGTGGCGGACTGGATGTCCCAGCCCTTGGAGTGGGTCAGCTGGGCCAGCCCTGTCCCGTCTTCCCCCATGGACCAGATGTTCATGGTTCCGTCGCGGTCGCTCAGGAAGTAGATCCTTCCGTTATCGGCCATCGGGCCTTTGCTCGTACCCGCGAAATCGCCCGTCAACGGCGCCGCCTCGGCCTCGGGGTTGCCCGGGTTCCAGGCCCAGAGGTTCTGGGCGGTGCCGCCCTTGTAGCGGGCGGTTTGGCTGCCCTGGAACGCTAGGCGGGTGAAGATGAGCTTTCCGCCCTTCGTGTAGGTGCCATCGGATGCCTGGGCGAGGGGTACGACGTCGCGCTCGCCGGTGACGGGGTCGATGCGCGTCAATTGGGTGGCGGGGAGCGTTGAGAGCGCATCGGTGGACACCAGCACCTTGCCGTCCGGGCTCCAGCCTACAACGCCCACCCGCAGGCCATCCCAGGTGAGCCGGCGGGGACGACCGCCGGTGATCGGCATCACGTAGGCGGCTGCCGGCCCCTCGTAGGTGCCGATGAACGCGATCAGGCTGCCATCCGGCGAGATGAACGGCGACCCCTCTGGCCCGGGGTGGGACGTCAGGCGGGTCGCCCGTCGTGGCCCGGTGGCTGTGGCGCTGACGCTCGCTCGCCAGATGTCGCCCTCGGCCACGAACACCACCGTGTCCCCCCTGAGCGAAGGCTGGCGGTAGTAGCCGGTGCCCGATGGGCTCGCGACCGCCGCATCGACAGGAGGGCCCGCCGCGGAGGCGGGGCCGACGAGCGCCAGCGGGGGGAGGGGGGCCGTGAGGGCGCCTGCGAGGGCGCCCGCGACAAGGAAGCGAGCGGGGAGGCGAGCGGGAACCAGTGTCATCTGGGCGCCTATCGTCCAGCGGCTAGTGCTGCCCAAACTAGCCGTATTGCATGCACGCCCACAGGATCTTCGCCCCCGCGCGGGTCACGCCCGAGAGGGTGCCGGAGATTTTACTCGCTCCGATTCTTGGTCGGTTTCGGACCGGCACCTCGAGGATCCTCAGTCCCTGACGGGCGGCCTTGATCTGCATCTCCACGTTCCAGCCCCACGTCCGGTCCTCCATACAGAGCCCTAAGAGGCTGCTCCACCTGATGGAGCGGAACGGGCCCATGTCCCGGTAGGTGAACCCGGATTTGGCACGAATGAGCCGAGTGGCGATCGCGTTGCCGGCTCGTTGTTGGGGAGTCAGCGCTCCAGCTTCGCCGAGGGTCAGGCGCTCGCCGAGGACGAAGTCCGCAGCTCCCCTCAAGATCGGCCCTGTCAACGCGGGTAGATCCTCGGCGTCCTGAGAGTGGTCGGCGTCCATGATCACCGCGATGTCGGGCTGGGCCCCCGTGCCCCCCGTCTCCCCGGTCCCGACGACGTGCCGCATCCCCGCCAACACCGCGCCCCCGTACCCGCGCACCGGTTCGGTCACCACCTCCGCGCCGAACGACCGGGCGATCGTCGGGCTGCCATCAGTCGAACCGTTGTCGCAGACCACGACGCGCAAGCCCGCGTTCATCGCGGCGCGGAGCCCGCCGAGGACCACCGGGAGGGCTCTGGCCTCATCCAGACAGGGCATGAGGAGGACGGTGCGCATGGTTTCCTGATAGTTCGCCGAATGCTTCCGTACCTGCTCGACTGGGCTCACCTCGCGCTCCGATGGCTCCACTTGATCGCCGGCGCAGCGTGGATCGGGGCGAGCTTTTACTTCAACTGGCTGAACAACAACATCCGGCCGGTCTCACTGGGCCCGACGGGCGAGGTGGTCCCGGGGCCGGAGGGAGAGATCGTCGGGGACGTGTGGTCGGTCCACGGCGGCGCGTTTTATCGAGCCCTGAAAAAAGGCTACACGATCGAGAAGCTCCCCGAGCCGCTGCACTGGTTCTACTGGGAGGCCTACACCACCTGGCTGTCCGGGATCGGGCTGATGATCGTGGTGTACTGGGTGAACGCCGCGGCCTGGATGGTCGGTCCCCTTGAGGCAGGGCCCGCTGTCGCCGTCGGCGTCGGGTCGCTCATCGTGGGCTGGGTGGTCTACGATCTGCTGTGCAAGACGCCGCTGGTGGCGCGGCCGGCGGTGTTCGGGTGGGTGGTCTTTGGTTTGTTCACCGCTGCCGCGTGGGCGCTCTCGAGCTTGCTCCCGGCGCGGGCCGCGTACATGCACGTGGGCGCGATGATTGGGACGATCATGGCGGCAAATGTATACTTCGTCATCATCCCGTCCCAGCGGAAGATGGTGGACCTCGCGGCCAAGGGGCTGCCGCCGGACCTGTCCTTCGGCGCCGAGGGCGGCCTGCGGTCGTTGCACAACAATTACCTGACGTTGCCGGTTCTTTTCGTGATGGTATCCAACCACTTTCCGTTCACGTACGGCAGTCCGTACGGCTGGGTGGTGCTCGCCGCGGTGGGCGCGACCGGCGTGATGATCCGGCACGTGTTCAACCTCAAGGGGAAGGGCCAGGCCTACGGGGCCTGCGTCGCGGCCTCGGTGGTCAGCGGGACCGTGATTGTGCTGGCCATGGCCCCGTGGCCGAAACAGGACGCAGCGATTCACGTCTCCTGGGAGCAGGCGGCCCCGATCGTCGCCAGCCGGTGCGCCGGGTGCCACACGGCGTCGCCCAGCCAGCCGGGGTTCACGTCGCCCCCGCTCGGGCTCGTCCTTGAGACTGAGGCCCAGAGCCGCGCCGTGGCGGCGAAGATTGGCACGATGGTGGCGTCGGGTGTGATGCCGCTCGGCAACCTGACTGCCATGACTGAACCGGAGAGGGCGACGCTAGTGGCGTGGGCGAAGGCGCAGCGGTGAACCGCGGCCTGTCCCGAAAACGACAACCCCCCGATCAGGCCAGGGCCGGGTCGGGGGGTTGTGTTTCGTGCCGCGGGTTGGACCGCAGCGCTACGTTCAGACCGCGACGCGCTCGCGCAGGGTCTTGCCCGGCTTGAAGAACGCGTAGGACTTGGCAGAGATCTGGATTTTCTTGCCGTTCGCCGGGTTGGTGCCGGTGCGGGCCGCGCGCTTCTTGGTGCCGAACGTGCCGAAGCCGGGGATGGTTACCTTGCGGCCGGCGTCGAGCTCCCCCGCCATGATGCCCTTGCCTGGGTCGGCGTCGAAGAGGGCGTTGACGACTTCAGCGGCCTTGGCCTGGGACAGGCCGGTGGCCTTAGCGAGCTTTGCGACGAGTTCTTTCTTGTTCATTTGGAATTCTCCTGAGAGGGATTGGTAGGAGTTGGAAGGACCACAACATGGATGAATCTGCCGGGCGGCCCCCCGAGGAGGCGGTCGCATCGACGCGTCAAGGGTATCGGAATTGTGATGGGCATGCACGTGTCGGGATCGTCGCGCTTGTGAAGGCAGGATGCGGATCATCGGCGAATTCAAGGTGCCCAGTTTATATTAATTATTCAAGAACTAATGTAATATTGAGCACTTGGCGTCCATTTTGGTGGTTTTGGTCTTCATTGGTACGCTTGTGCTGACCGCCGCGTGACGAAGCACATCGCTCGGGTGAATTCGCAGTTTTGTAACATATATTACGTTATTATGAGCAAGAAGGGCCTGCGACGTGCTCTTGCTGCCGTCTTTCGGCTGCGTGGATGAAATGGCGCCGGCGCCCTTGCCAGCGCCCCCTATTTCAAGGTAATGGGAGAGTCGGTTAGCTGCCCTTCTCCTCGCCCCTTTGCCTTCGCCGTCCGGCGAACTCTCGCGGAGCCTCGCCCGATGCGCTTCTTCCTCGCCCCCGCCCGCCTCCTCGCTAGTTCGATGATCGCCCTGTTCGGCCTCCTGCTCTCTGCCCCTGCTCAGGCAGGCGGCGTCGGCCTGATTGGCACCGGCGGCCTGCACGCCGACCGTGTCTACGGGTACACCGGCGATGTGCAGGAGAAGCCCGAGAACCAGATGAACGCGAACTACGGCACTGGGTTCGAGCTGACCCTTGGTGACCGTGACAACCGCATCTCCGGCATCTTCCGGTTCTACTACCTCCAGGATGCGCCCCAGTCGGCGCCCAAGAACGGCGATGGTGTCAACTACGCCATCCGCACCTACAGCCGCGACATCGGGATGTTCACCGGTGGCCTGCAATGGGGCCTCGTCGGCGATCCGACGCGCCTCCAGTTCACGCTGGTCACCCTCGTCGGCTCCGGCTTCCTCACCAAGGACTTCACCGAGTTCGCGCAGGGTGAGGTGGGCGTCGGCGGGACCTTCAACCCGACCCGCCATATGCAGGTGTTCGCCGAAGCGACCGGCGGAATTCGCTATCGCAAGCGGGTCTACCCGACTGCGAACGCGACGCTCGGCGTTCGCTACCTGTTCGACTGAGCCGAGCCCACTCCGCCGTGGTCCGTCCAGACGTACTGTGCTGGGCTGCTGCGGCTTTTGGGCTGACGGGTTGCGGGTTCTCCAGCTTCGGTCAGGATTGGACGGACCAACTGGCGCCTGGCGGCCCGTGCTACGAAGCGAACCTGCTCGATGGGCTCGACACGGACAGTACGGACGAAGCGCACGCGGTGTTCGATTGCCTGAACAGCGCCGGTGCGCTGGTGGGGTTCGCCGGGATCGACGTGAGCCTCGATGCGCAAACTCGGGACGGTGCGGTCGGCTTGGTGCTCGCCGCCTGGCTCGCGGAGGCCTCGGAAGGCGACAATAGCGAGGCCCTGACCCGACTGGTGGGCGCCGTTGGAGGGGTGCTCGACGACCCGTCGCTGGGTTCGGACTGGTTGCCGTTGCTGTTCGAGTTGGCGTATGGCGTGCCGTTTGGCTGGCTGGGGGAGAGCGTGGAGCCGGCGAGCGCCTCGATGGACTCGGGCGTGTTGGTGCCGGCGATGGACGTCGTGGGGCTGCTGGCCACGTCCTTGCTGGACGACGAGGCCTGGGTGGGGCGCGCTGACGCGGTGCTGCGGTCGGACCGAACGGTGTCGCTGCTCTGGACCCTCGCCGCGTTGCCTGCGGCGACCGACGCGACGCTTCGCACCCTCGGGGAGGACTGGCCGGACTTGCTCTCGGAGGGCGTGACCTACTGTGAGGACGCCTCGAACGACCGCTGGGCGGGCGCGACCGGGAACAGCCTGCGCGACGTGTCGGTGGCGCTTCTGGCTTCGTCTTCGAGCGGCGCCCTGGTGGTGGATCACGTGTTGCTGAAGGCCGCGCCGCTGCTGCAGGATGAGGCGACGGCCGAGCGCCTCCGCGTCATGCTCGTGGATCAGGCGGCGCGCGGTCGGCTGAACGTGCTGCCGGCCCAGTTGAAGTACCTTGCTAGTGTGGACATGGAGGGTGGCGCGCTGTCAGGTGGCGAGGACACGGCGCTGACGGCGTTGGTCCGCCTCCTCGCGCACGGCGATCAGCCCGTCGACTGCTCCATCGATCTTGGGCTGTTTGTCGTAGACTTTTCGTTTGGCAACCTGTCCGTTTCGCTCCTGCAGAGTCTGGCTGGTCTGGACCCGGACACGGTGACCTCGGGCGTGGACCTGTTGGGTGGCCTGCTTGGGGTCTCGTTGACCTCCGCCGTCCTCGACTCCATCGCCGCCTCCGGAGTTTGCCCGGTGATCGACGAACAGCTTGTCAGCGATCTCGGCGCGATCGATCGGTTGACTGATCCGCAGGTCGAAGAGCTCCTGCCCGTCCTGCTCGCTTCCCTCGCGGCCAGCGACGATCATCTGGACGCGCTCGTCGCGGCGGTTCACGCAGTTCATGACGTGGGGCTCATGCCCGCCCTTGAGGGTGTGTTGACCGACCTCGGCGATACGCGGCTGGCGTCCACGCTCATCTCCAGCCTCGAGGTGCTCGTCGACCCGGAGCACCACTACAACGCTGGGGATTTCCCCAGCGATGTCCAGCCGGTGGATTTCTTGATGCTCATGGCGGTTCTGGCAGAGCTCTCTGCGAGCGACCTGCCGCTCGAGGACCTGGCTGGTCCGCTCGCCACCCTCGCCGGCACCGACAGCACATGGACCTTGCTTCACAACGCCGCGGCGCTCGCGGGATCGCCAGAAGCGCAGATCCGGGGGCTGCTCGGGGAGCTTCAGCCCGCGCTGCAAGCCGACCCTGCCCTCGCCTGGTTGGGTGATGTCGCAGACCAAGTCGCG
Source organism: Myxococcales bacterium (assembly GCA_009692605.1). GTDB lineage: Bacteria > Myxococcota_A > UBA796 > UBA796 > SXON01 > CAIUMM01. Next base: position 8,158 of record SHYV01000036.1, on the reverse strand, counting down.
CAGCCGACCACACGTCGGCGAGCTTTGGTGCTCGCGGAGTGCGACGCCCTCCGTGACGCGATCGTCGAGCCAGGCCGGGGCCCGGTGCCTACGTTGGCCGGCTGGAGCCTCGATGGCAGCCTGGACGTGCTGATCCGGACCGTTCAGGTGCTCGCGACGCTTCTTCCTGCTGCAACGCCATGACCCATTCCCTCGGAGAAAAGATGAGAGATAGCGCCCACGAACATGCATTTCTGGCCGGCACTGGGGCCCCGCATGCGTTCGGCCCGAACCTGATCCTGCACAGCGAGCCCTACGCCCTCGGGCTGATGGCGCGGCTGGGCCACCCCGATGCGCAGCAGCCCGAGGTCGGCGTGCTGGCTCGCCGGCTATACGAGTTTCTCTTCACCCGGATCGCCTCTTCTGAGCTGGCCGTGGGGCCGGTCGCGGTGCCAACGCGCATGACGGTGGTGCACCCCGAACAGCTCTGGGAGGGGCAGGTTGTTCAACATGAGCAGCGCGTCGTGGTCGCCGATGTGGCGCGGGCCGGCATCCTCGGCAGCCAGCTTTTCTACGAGCGGTTCAACGAGATCCTCGATCCGGTCGGGGTGCGTCAGGACCACCTGTTTGTCTCGCGTCGGGTGGATGGCCACGGAAGAGTGGTGGGCGCCGAGATCGTCGGCGCGAAGATCGGCGGGCCACTTGAGGGCGCTACGCTCGTGATCCCAGACCCCATGGGCGCCACCGGGGGCTCGCTGCTGCGGGTGCTCGAGCACTACGCCAGCAGCGGGGCGGGGCGGGCCTCGCGTGTCGTCTTCGCACACCTGATCGTGACCCCGGAGTACGTAAGGAGGGTTCACGCAGCGGAGCCCGACGTGCGTATCCACGCGATCCGCTTGGATCGGGGGAACTCCACTGCGCGGGCCCTTGCCTCCCTTCCCGGAACCTACGCCGAAGAAGAGAGTGGGCTCGATGACCATCAATACGTCGTTCCCGGGGCCGGTGGCCTCGGTGAAGTCCTCAACAACGCCTGGGTATAGCTCGAGGTTTAACGCATGCCGACCATTCGTCCCCTGTTCACAGAAGCGCAGATCGCCGCCCGCGTCAAGGAGCTCGGTGCGCAGATCCGCGCCGACCACGGAGACGTGCCGATCACGTTCATCGGCGTCCTCAAGGGCAGCTTCATCTTCCTCTCGGACCTCGTTCGCGCCGTCGAGGGGGACGCCACCGTCGAGTTTCTCGGCGTGGCGAGCTACCACGGGGGTACCCATTCCTCCGGTGTCGTGCAGATCACGCAGGATCTCCGGTCGAGCATCGAGGGCCGCCATTGCGTTGTCGTCGAGGACATCGTCGATACCGGCCTGACCATCGACTACCTCCTGCGCATGCTCGAGGTCCGGGGGCCTCGGTCGCTCAAGGTCGCTTCCTTGCTCGACAAGCCCGACAACCGCGAGGTCGACGTCCATGTGGACTACGCCGGCTTCACGATCCCCAACGAGTTCGTGGTCGGCTACGGCCTTGACCTTGGTGAGCTCTACCGCAACCTGCCGTTCATCGGCGTCTATCAACCGTGATCGGAACAGTTCCGACATAATCGAGTTTCCCTTGAGTTTTTCTGTTCACTCCCCGGCCGCGCCCCCAGCGATCGGCCCCTATTCGCAAGCGGTGGTCCACAACGGCGTGGTCTACTGCTCCGGCCAGATCGCCGCGGCCCTCGCTGCAGCGCCAGTCGCTGAGCAGACCGCCCAGGTGCTCCTCAACCTTGAGTTTGTCCTTGCCGCTGCGGGCGCCTCGAAGCACGACGTGCTCAAGACGAGCGTCTTCCTTCGGGACATGGCTGACTTTACGGCAATGAACGATGCCTATGCCGCGTTCTTCGGCGACCACAAGCCCGCCCGGGCCACAGTGGCGGTCTCCGGACTGCCTCGCGATGTGCGGGTCGAGATCGACTGCGTCGCGGCGCTCCCCGCGGGCGGGCGGTCTGGCGCAGGTCAGGGCCGCGACGCGGCAGAGGGGCGCTCCGATGTTCGGTGAAACCCCTCTGGTCCGCGTCGATACGCAGCAGCAGCTCGAGGCGATGGTGAAGACGCTCGAGCACACACCTGTGCTCGGAGTCGACACCGAGGCAGACAGCATGCATCACTACCAGGAGAAGGTCTGCCTCATCCAGATCTCCGACCTGACCACCGACTACATCGTCGATCCCCTGTTGGTCACCGATCTCTCGGCGTTGGCGCCGATCTTCGCGAGCCCGAAGATCGTGAAGATCTTCCACGACTGCTATTTCGATGTGGTGAGCCTGCGTCGCGACCACGGGTTCACCTTCCAGAACCTCTTCGACACCATGCTCGGCGCGCAGTTCGCGGGCATGGAGGCCTTCGGGCTCGCGAGCGTGATCCGGACGTTGTTCGGGCACGAGATCGACAAGCAGTACCAGCGGCACGACTGGGCGGAGCGCCCCCTGCTCCCGCAACACCTCGACTACGCCCGGGGTGACACGCATTTTCTCGCCGCTATCCGAGAGTACCTCACCGAGCGCCTCGTCCCGCTTGGGCGGCTGCACATGCTCACCGAAGAGTGCGAGTACCTCTGCTCCAAGACCTGGAGCGGTCGGACGAAGGACCCCGCTGCTTTCTTAGGGATCAAGGGGGCGAAGCAGCTCGATGAGCCGAGTCGCCGCGTGCTCCGTGCGCTGGTTGAATGGCGCGAGGAGGAGGCCCGCCGGCTCGACAGGCCGGTCTTCAAGACCGCGCCGGACGAGGTGCTGATCCAGCTTGCCGAACGCCAGCCCACCAGCAGCGCCGCCGTGGTCGGCATGCTGAGATCGGGATCTTCGCTCGCGCGTCGGTGGTCGGGCGACTTTGTGACCGCGGTGAAGGCCGGGCTCGCCGATGAGCGCCCGCTGCCGAGCGAAGTGGCGCCTCGTCGTCCTCGCCCGGACCGCGCGCCGGACGACGTGCGGTTTCGTGATCAGGAGCGCCTGATGGCCGCCTTGAAGGACTGGCGGGCGAAGGTGACGCGCGAGCAGCGCCTTCCGCAAATCTGCGTGGTCGCCAACGGCCAGTTTCAGGAGATCGCAAGGCGCGCGCCGACCGACCTTGACGCCCTCGCTGGCCTCGGCGATATGCGCCGTTGGCAGGTGGACGTGTGGGGGGAGCAAATCCTCGAGGTCGTAGCCGGTGTGGAGGTCCGGCGGGGCGGGGGGGCGGACGACGCTGAGCCCACCGCGGATGCGGACGCCACGGGCGGACGGAGGCGGCGGCGTAGGCCCGCTGGAGCCGCCCCAGCGGAGTAGGCCCGCGGGGGTGGGCCCGCGGGGGTGGGCCCGCTGGTTGAGAGAGGAGTGCGTCGATCGGGTTGTGATTTCTCGCCCGTCGATTAGCAGCATCTCCCCATTGGATCGTCGCATGTTCGAACTTCTCCTTGCCAGCGTTCCTGTCGCCGGCTTTCTGATCTTCTGCCTGCTCGTACTGCTCTACCAGAGCATGGCGATCGTCGGCGGCGAGCAGTTCATCACCATGGAGCGCCGATGGTTCGGCAAGACCATGGTGGACGGCCGTACGATCGCGCTGGCGGATGAGGTCGGCGTTCAGGCGCGCACCCTCGGACCCGGCGTGCACTTCTTCGTGCCGTTCATCTACAAGACCGAGAAACACAAGTTCTTTTCGATCAACGAGGACCAGATCGGGATCGTCCAGGCGGTCACCGGGCTGCCCATCCCCCCCGGGCAGTTCTTCGCCAAGACGGTAGACTGCAACATCTTTCAGGACGGCGAGGCGTTCCTGCGGAACGGCGGCGAGAAGGGGCCCCAGCTCTCGATCCTGCCGCCAGGCGAGTACCAGATCAACCCCCACCTGTTCACCGTGAAGGTCGAGGAGGCGGTGCTGATCCACGAGACCCAGATCGGCGTCGTGGAGGCCGTGGCAGGTGGGGCGTCCCCGATGGGCAGGATCTTCGCTGCGCCGGTGGATTGCGATGCGTTTCAGGACGCGGACGCTTTCCTGCGAAACGGTGGAGAGAAGGGCCCGCAGATCCGAGTGCTGCCGCCGGGCAACTACCGTATCAACACGGCGCTTTTCAAGGTCGACAAGAAGCCGGTCACGGTGATCCCGAACGGTCACATCGGGCTGATCACCGCGATGGACGGAGCCCGGATCATGGAAGGCTCGCTGTTGAGCCGCAAGGTCGAGGGTCACTCCAACTTCGAGAACGGGCAGGCGTTCATCCTGAACGGCGGCCAAAAGGGCCACCAGCTCGATGTCCTGATGCCCGGCACCTACCGCATCAATACGGCGCTCTTTGTCATCAAGGCGGTGGTTCCGTGGACGAACATCGCCGCCGACTCGGTGGGGATCGTGACCGTGCTTGAGGGGCGCCCGATCATGAAGGCGAAGGAGATCGCGGCGGAAGAGCTCGGCCTCGACATCCACAACAACTTCCAGAACGCCGCGGCCTTTCTCGCTGCCGGTGGTCAGAAGGGCCTCCAGATCCCAGTGCTGCGGTCTGGAAACTACGCGATCAACCCGTGGTTCGCGACGATCGATCAGGTCCCGATGGTGGAGGTCAAGATCGGCGAGTGCGGTGTCGTGACCAGCTTTGTCGGCGACGAGGGTGAGGATACGACCGACTCCAACGTGAACGCCAAGATCGTGAAGGTTGGGTTGCGCGGTATCTGGGCCGAGCCGCTCGGGCCGGGCCGGCACCCGCTCAATACAAAGGTCTGCAAGGTGGACAAGGTGCCGACGACGCAGATCCTGCTCAATTGGGCGGACAGCCAGAGCAGCGCTCACAAGCTGGACTCCGAGCTGAAGACGATCACGCTGCGGACCGCGGACGCGTTCAACGTCAGCATGGACGTGAGCGTCATCATCCACATCGCCATGGCGGACGCGCCGAAGGTGGTCGCGAACCTGGGCTCGGTGGACAACATGATCTCGCAGGTGCTCGAGCCTGCCATCTCATCCCACTTCCGGAACTCCGCGCAGGCGGTGAAGGCGCTGGACTTGTATACCAAGCGTGCCGAGCTGCAGTCTCACGCGAAGGAGCACCTCCAGAGCGTGCTGCGCGTGCACCACATCGAGTCCAAGGACACGATGATCGCCGACGTCGTCCTCCCGACCGAGCTCACCCGGACGGTGACTGACCGCCAGATCGCGGAGCAGGAGCGCATCACCTACGCGACCCAGAAGCAGGCGCAGGAGGAGCGCAAGATGCTCGAGAACGCCACGGCACAGGCCAACATGCAGCCGAAGGTCGTTGAGTCCGAGCGTGGGGTCGAGATTTCCAAGAACCTAGCCAACGCCGAGATCGAGAAGGCGATGGGTGACTCCCGCGCCATCGAGGTCCGTGCCGAGGGCGGCGCCAAGGCCACCAAGGTGACCGCTGGCGCGACGGCGGAGGCCACGCGCGTCAACGCGATTGCTGACGCGGAGGCCATCGAAAAGAAGGGGCTCGCGGAGGCGCTGGTTATCCTTGAACAGGGCAAGTCCACCGCCGAGAGCTACAAGCTTCAGGTCAACGCGATGGGCAACGAGATCTTCGGGCAGATTCAGGTGGTCGAGAAGATCGCTTCAAACAACCTGAAGCTGATCCCCGACATCTACATCGGCGGCTCCAGCGGTACGGGCGCTGGCGGCGCCGGTGCCGAGACGCAGAGCTCGCTCATGTCGATAGCGCTCCTCCAGTACCTCACCGGTCGCAAGGTGTTTTCGGGCGGGCAGCAGTCGGAGTAGCGGACGCGTTGAACCCGAATCGGTCGAAGGGCACGGTAACGCTGTCGCCGGGCGGGTCTCAGCGCCCCCTGCTGTGATACCCCGCGGCACCATACCGTCCTTCCAGAACCTGCTATCAGCGCTGAAGGCCAGTTGGCCCGTGGCCGGCAGCTTCGGCTTCTGGAACCGCGTGCACACGATGTCGTTCACCGACTTCGCGTGGGGTTGGACCCACACGCAGCCCGAGGCCGAGCAGCGAGCCGCCTGGGAGCGCTACGTGGTGCCCACGTCAGGCAAGGTCTTCAGGGGACGCCGTGTGCGCCCCCTTCACCGACGCCATGGCCGTGAACTTCAAAAACGACACTCGCGCGCCGCTGCTCATCCTCGCCGGCAGCGAGGACCGCACCGTGCCCGCCGCCATGAACCGCGCCAACTTCGCGAGGTACCAAGGCAGCAAGGCCACCACCGACTTCCACGAGTTCACCGGCCGCACCCACTGGACGCTTGCCCAGCCCGGCTGGGAATCCGTGGCCGACCACGCCCTGGATTGGGCCGAGAAACACCTCCCGGCGTAGGCGCCCGCTACTCCTCTGCGTCCTCCGCCTCTTCGATCCGGCAGGCCATGCCGAGCGTGAGCACCACACCGGAGAGGCGGGCATCTGCCTCGGACACGGTGCCATCGGGCACGCAGCGCAGGTCCTCAGGGTGCAGCTGCGGCGCGCCCGTGGCGCCGGCAGCCCAGATGAGCCGCTCACGCTCGATGGTGAGCAGCGCGTCGCGGTGCGACAGCGGCGCGTCCACCACGAGCACCGGAGCGGAGGATAGGTAGGATGAACGGCCTGACGGGTTGGGGCCGTAGCCGCGAAGTTCCGCGGCTCCGCCAGCCAGAGTGGATCGGCCCGACAGAGTCACGACCGTCCATCCAGCCTCCTCGATGACCAGGACGGACTTCCCGGCGGCGACATGACCGGGCACGCAGTTCGTGGTGGTGAAGCGCATGCGCGTCCATTTTGCGGTCCTCCCGTCCGTTCTGCTCGCCGGTCCTGGCTGTTTATACATCCCGGAATCCGAGGTCAACGAGCGGGTGGACACCGACAGCGCCACCGACACGGACAGCGCCACCGACATGGACACGGACACCGACACCGGCATCCCCTCTGGCGACTACACCACGGCGTACGGCTCGGCGATGGTGTTGATCACCGCCGGGACCTACATGATGGGTGGTGGGGCGGGCGACCTGTCCAGCGACTACAAGGACCACGTCGTGACGCTGACCCCTGACTTCTGGATCGGCCAGACGGAGCTGACTCAGGCTGAGTGGGCCTTGTTCACGGCGGCAACGGACCCTGCGCCGTCATACTTCTCGACGTGCGGGGAGGATTGCCCGGTGGAGCAGGTTTCCTGGTACGATGCGGCGAAGTACTGCAACGCGCTCTCCACGGCCGAGGCGCTGAAGCCCTGCTACGACACGACGAGCACTCCCGACCTCGCGGCGGCATACCGCAGCGATCCGTACTCCTGCCCCGGCTATCGGCTGCCGACCGAGGCGGAATGGGAGTACGCGGCGCGTGCGGGCGGGGGGACCGGCGGCGCGAGGTCCAGGAGGCGTGGAGGCGCGTTCGCAAGGGGCGAGCACGGTCAGGACGCGTCCGCTGGAGGGTAGTTGGACGCCGGAGGCGAGGGGGAGCGCCGGTGGGGAGCCGGATCTGGGGTCGGGGGCCGACGTTTTTGAGGAGGGCGCGGCCGGTACGTCGAGAGGCGGGCCCGCGGGGTCAGCACCGTTTTCGGCAAAGCTAACCTTGAACGTTCCTACTACCATTGTGACGCCTGCCACGACGGCTCCTGCCCGCGGGACCGGCAGCTCGGGATCGAGGACAGCCACCTCTCCCCGGGAGTCCTGCGCATGGTGGGAGCCGTTGGCGCGTGTGTTCGCTTCGCCGAGGGGTCCGCGCTCCTACAGGAGATCGGCGGCATCAGCGTCTCCACCCGTCAGGTCGAGCGCGACGCCGAGCGACGGGGCGAGGACGCCGCCCGTTTCGAGCGCGAGGTCGTCGACGCGCCAGCCGGTCCAAGGGTGCCCACGATGTACCTCGGGCAAGATGGCACCGGCGTGCCCATGCGGAAGGAAGAGTTGGAAGGGCGAGCGCTGCGTCGAGATCGACCGCTGCTCGGTGCAAACGCCATCGCATCACTGCGGTGCTGTCGCGTCAGCCGGCGGTACGAGGACTTCTGGGAATGGCGGGCGGAGCAGAAGCGAGCGGCCTGAGCCCAGGGGCCTCCGGCCGGAGGCCCTATCGGGCGAGTCCGCGGAGCATCGCGCCGACCCTGCGGAGCTTGGGCTGCTCAGCCTGGGCCTCCGGCGGCCCGATCAGGTCGAGCACCGCGCGGCTCTCGGCGGCCGAGCCCGCTGCGATGCGGAAGTGGGCGCGCCCCTCGGCGATGTTGAGCACGACCGAATCGGCGGC
>SHYV01000035.1 GCA_009692605.1 Myxococcales bacterium | reverse complement strand
CGCCATGTCAAAGCGCCGCGGCACCTCCTCGATCTCCTCCTCGCCGAGCACCTCGATTCGCACGATCTGGCGTCCGCCCGCGCCGATGTGGCCGCGATCCTCGATCACCCGGGCGCGAACGAGCGACCGCCCCACGGAGTAGGTCACTACGTCGCTGGACCCCGGCCACGCTCGCATGGGCCTCGACGATGTCGTCCAGGTTGGCCTGGGCGGCAGTCCGCCAGCGAAGGAGAGAGTTCGAGGGCACGCCGCCATCTACTCCAGCTCGGTCGGGTCCGCCGCCGGGCAAACGGGCGCCGTCCAGCGGCGGTGGGGCGCCTCACCCTCCGCCCCCATCGCCGCCGATCCTCCGCTTGAAACCTCGCGTTCGTTGTTCAACGGGGATCACTTCGATTATGCAATAGGAGACTCTCCACGTAGTTCTACACGCCTCGTGGCCCGCGACGATGAGCCGTCGCCGACGCCCCGGTCGCCCATCATCGCCATCGCCCAGCCATCCGCGTAGCCCGCCCACATGCCCTCGCTTCCCAAAGAACCCGTCGGAAGTCGGAACGTCGCGGGATCCGGTCAGCGACCGAGTGCGTGTTGGTGAACGCGTCCGACGAGACCGGCGACACCGCGGGTCCGCAACTCGACCGTCAGGTGGACCTCCGGCATCTTAGGGCCGCCCACAGAACTGTCTGGGTCGGAGGCGCGTCCCTCGGGTTCACGATCAGCCCCTCGCCCGGGGTTGTCGCCGAAGGTCCGCCGCGCCTGTTCGTGAACGCGCCGTGCCGTGAGCTCTCGACGGACGGCCGCACGGCCCTCGCTCGACGTATACCCCGAGGAGGTCGGGTCAAACCTCCTCATCTGTCCACCCGCCGGACACCACCACTTACAGAGCGCGTGCGGGCTGCAAAACCCGTCGTCTCTGCACGCCAGCACGCAGACCCCGAAGTCGCAATACCTGTCGCTGCTGCAAGGAAACGAGCAGATATTCCCCTCGTCCGAGCGGCGATCCACACACTCGAGGACCTCGCCGCACACCGCGTCACCCTCACCACTACACTCCACGCCGTAGTGGTCAGGCAACGGGTGAGCCATTCGCTCCTGGGTGGCCACCCACCTTCAGCCGTCAGCGAACAAATCCAGACTCCCCACCTCAAAGGTCCGCGGCACCACACCGCTCGCCACCCGCAACGGCAGCGGGTCCACCGCATCGTCCATGGCAAAGGTACGGACAAGCTCGGGGCGCATGTTCGGGAGTGCGTGCGCGGCGAGCCATGCTGCCGACGTCGGCACCCGCAGCAAAGGCGTCCACAGCCGCCCGGCGTGGCCCCCAAGGATCGTGATGACCTCCCGCATCGTCAGCGCATCCGGCCCGCCCGAGTCGTAAGCGCGGTTCCAGCCCGGCGCCCGGGCATCCGAGTCAGCCCCACGCTGGGCGATCAGCGCGAGGATCGCCCCGTTGAAGTCATCGACATGCACCGGTTGGCGCCGGTACCGTGCGTCGCCGACCACCGGGACCGCCGGGAGCCGGCGTACCCAGTCCACGAGGGTATGAAAACTCTCCTTGTGGGCCGGCTGGTGTCCAGCGATCCTCGGGCCGTAGGGCGCGCACGGGCGGACGATCACGAACGGAAGCCCTGAGCCGCGGACCCGCGCCTCATCCTCCCGGCGGGAGCGGGCGTAGGCCACCTCTGTCTGCCAGTGGACGACTGTGCTGGAGGCGTAGACCACCGGCCGCTTCCAGTCGAGCACCCGGTCGAGCATCGCCCGGTTCTGGTCGATCGCGTCGTCGGCCATCACCTTCGCGGCGAGGTGCACCACGACGTCGCTCTGAGGGTCTTCGATGCTGGCGACATCGCCGTGCACGGCCTCCACCCCGGGCAAGCGCAGCGCCGTCGTTCGCCACAAGCCGCGGACCCTGAAGCCCAAAGCGGTGGCGAGACGGCAGAAATGCGCGCCCACAAATCCGGACGCGCCGGTGACAAAGACGCTCGGACGCGCTCCGGGTGAAGACGGGGTCAGCGATTCGCCCGCAGCGCGATCATGACGCCTACCGCGGGGCCGAAACGGTGCAGATCAGGCAGGAATCCGGTGTCGCGGAGCATCGCGGTCAGGATGTCCGCGGTCGGGGCGTGCTCGAGCCGATCGCCAAACTGCTCAGGCTCGTCGATCGAGGCAGGTGGAAAGCTCCAGATGATGTCCCCGATGACCAGCAGTGCGCGCTCACGCAGCCCCTGTCCGAGCCGCTGGGCGAGCGCGCGCTGCCGCGCCACCGGCAGCGTCCGCCAGGTCCAGTGGGCGAGCACCATCGACGCCGCTCCGAGCTCGGGCGGCTGATCGATCGGGCCCCGATGGTAGCGGGCCCCCGCAGGCAGGGGGATCTCGCAGGTCTCGTCGACCACGGTGATCCGGGCGACCTGTGGTGCGAGGGTGTCCACGATCGCGCTGTAGCCCAAGAGGATCGCATGATCCTCGACGTGCGGTGTGCACGCCTCAAGGACAACCCGGCCGGCAGAATCCGCCCAGTTCACGAGCCACCTGCGCCGACGCCCGGGGAAGGGTGATCCGACACGTCCTCCAGAGGGCCCAGCGTGAGCCGGCACGGCAGGGGATGCCGGAGCGTGACCGCCCGATCAGTCGCGAGGCGCAGCGCGTCGGAGCTGCCGGCCGCCCACGCAGCGAGCTGCAGCTCGCCGCCGTTCCTCTGGACGATCTCCACCTTCTCGCCGTCGATCGTGGCGGTGGCCGTGGCGGACACGACGCTGTTCAGCGTCAACAGCGTCACCGCGCCGCCCTGAAGCGAGATCTGCACTCCAGCATGGTTGGGACGCATGACAACGCCGTCCACCGCGAGGTCTCCCTGCGCGCCAAGCACGCCTGGCATGTGCGCACGATCGTCGTCGAGCCCGGGTAGCGTGAAGTCGAGCCCGTTTCCGCGTGGGCTGGGCTCCAACCCGAGATCGTCCAGCCGGGCGACGAGCGTCGGGATGGGATCGCACGCGCCCTGATCGGCGAGCGGAGCGGCCGTGACCTCCACGTGCACGCGCGCGCCAGACGCCTTCCCCGAGGTGAACTGGATGGCGACGATCCAGGCCAGCCCCGAGCCCACCACCAAGGAGCCGATGGCGATAGGAACACCGAGGATCACGCCGCGAGGTGGGGTCATTCGGAGACGCAGAGCCCCGCGGTCGGGGCCCAGGTGACCGCCGCCGGGCCCTCGTAGTCCCCTTCGGTGTCGGGCACAAAGTCGCCGCGCGCGTAATCGACGTTGAACGCGTAGCTGCTGGGGTCGTCATCGTCCTGAAACGCTGCCATCACGAGCGTCGTGGTGTTCGGATTCCCGGCAGGCGAGAGCGGGTCGAGCAGGATGATGACGTTGAAGGTGTCCGCCGTCACGCGATCGTTCGCAAAGAAGCTCTCGTAGTCATAGTCGGGGCAGCTGCGGTTCTCGTCCGCCAGGTTCCAGGTTCCGCTCAACTCGAGATCGCAGCCTTCGCACGGGTCGGAGGACCAGTTCGTCTCGCTGGCCTTCAGGTCCACGTCAAAGGTGTCGAAACAGTCCCCCTCCCAGCTCTCCGCCTTGAGGAACCAATAGTACTCCTCGGTGCCGGTCAGCTTTCCCGCCGCGCCGATGGCCCCGGTGAAGGTATGATAGACGATGGCGTAATCGCCATCTGCGCAGCCCGAAGCATCGGTATCCCAGAGGTACTGGTAGGCCTCGGGGACCAGCGGGTGGGGGCCGTAGTCGATGCCGGAGTCCGAATCGGGCGAGCCGGTATCGCCGGACGTGTCATCGCCCACGATGGGTCTCGAACCACCCGAACAACCGGGGACGACGGCGAGCAGCCAGACGAGCAGAGGTTCGGGACGCACGATGGGGTGGGGTATCAAGAACGGGGTGCGGGTGCCCGGGCCCCGAAGATGGCGGTGCCGACACGCACGATCGTCGCCCCACACGCGATGGCCCCGTCGTAGTCGTGGCTCATCCCCATGGACAGCTCGTGGAGCGGCAGGCCGACCCGCAGCCCCTCGTCGCGCAGCGCCCGCAGGCGCTCGAAGTGCGGGCGGGGGTCGGCATCGGCGGGAGGGATGCACATCAGCCCGCGCAGGACGATGCCGTGGATCTTCGTGACCTCGGCCGCGAGCGCCAGCGCAGCGCCGGGCATGACGCCGGACTTCTGGGGCTCCTCGCCGATGTTCACGCCGAGGAGCACCCCAAGGCGGGCTGCGCCGGCGTCGCTCCCGGTCCAGTGGGCGATGCGGGCGCGCTTGCCAAGCTCTGTGGCCAGCTCGATGCGATCAACATCGTGAACCAGCGCGGCCCGTGGGGCGACGTACTTCGCCTTGTTGGACTGCAGCGCGCCGATGAAGTGCCAGGTGAGCGCGCCGTCGGTGCCAGCGGTGCCAGCGAGCACGGCCGCATCAACCTTGTCGCGGAACTCCTGAGCGTAGTTCTCACCGAAGTCGCGCTGCCCTGCGGCGTGGGCCTCCATCACGTCAGAGAGAGCGCGGGTCTTGGAGACCGCGACGAGCGTGACGCTGCCTGCGTCCCGGCCAGCAGCAGCGCAGGCCGCCGCCATCTGCAGACGGACGGCGTGGAGGTTCTCGGCGATGGTCATGAGGCGCGGTGTATCAGAAACCAGACGGCGCGGCCCCGCGGAGCACGATCGGCCGGGTCCCAGCCCCCGAAGTCGACCGCATCACAGGTGTCGCCGTCCGCTCGTCTGCGTCGGTCGTCCTGAGGCTTGGCCGACCCTGCGGGAGACCACCCGCGAGGGGCGCCGCGAGGAAGGCTGCGAGAGCCACCCCGTCACCACGATCGCGATCGACGGCCGAGGGGGGGGCCAGGCCGACCACACCTTCGGCGCAGCCGCACGTGCCCGCCCCAAAGCGGCCAACATGGATACCCTGCGCCCGATGCTCCTCCTCGCCCCGTTCATCCTCCTCGGTTGCCCCGGCAAACCCGACAGCCACGACACCGACACCGACACCGACACCGACACCGACGCCGACGCCGACACCGACACAGACACCGACACCGACACCGACACCGACACCGACACCGACACCGACACCGACACCGGCACGGGCACCCCGCCTACCCCTTGCGATCCCGACGGGGCCGCCGTCTGCGGGGATACCCAACTCTGCTGCACCCCGTGCTGCGAGGAGGGCGCGGCGTCGGTCTGCACCGACCCCGACATCTATGGCACCTGCCCGCTGCCAGATCTCTCCGTCGATCAAGGCCTGATCGCGAGCTCGCTCCTGGTCGAGGACAACGAATTCGAGGCGGACGACTGCGCCGTGCTCGAAGGCTGTGTGAACGGCACGGGCACCCGACGCGTGCTCCGGTTCTCGACTTCCACGCCGAACCTCGGGACTGGCGCGCTCACCCTGGGGGTTCCAGAAGATCACCCTACCCAGTTTGGCTGGTCTGAGTGCCACCAGCACTACCACTACCCCGGATACGTCGGCTACACCCTGCTCGACAGCATGGGAACGACCGTCGTGAACGGCCGAAAGCAGGCGTTCTGCCTGTTCGACTCGCGCCCGGTCACAGCGACCGGCCTGCCCTACTACACCTGCGGCAACCAGGGCCTCTCGGTGGGCTGGGCCGACGACTACCAATCGTCGTTAGATTGCCAATATATCGATGTGACCGGCGTGCCCGCCGGCGACTACACACTGCAGGTCATGGTGGACCCGAACGCGCAACTACGGGAGTTGAACTCTGCGAACAACGTGTCCGAAGTGGCGGTGACGCTGCCGTAAGGCCTGTCCCGGTCACATCCCCCGCCCCCGTCACATCCGCCGCCCCCGTCACATCCGCCGCCCCCGTCACATCCGCCGCCCCCGTCACATCCCCCCGCCCCCGAACAGCAGCTCCGAAACGACCACGTCGCTGCCGGAGCCCAGCACTCCGACCGGCTGTCCCGCCCCTGCCGCGCCCGGCTGCGCGCCCGGGTTGACCTCGACGTGCAGCAACCACGCGACAAGATCGCCCGGAGCGGCCGGCTGCACCGGCGCTCGCGCGTGCGCGATCACCCAGGCCTCAACCGGTCCGAAGTGCAGGTCGACAGCGCGCGGATCCCGGACCGGCGCGGGCACGGTCTCGGCCGCGCTGGCGGGGAGCCAGGGCAACCCCGGAGGGCGTGTCGCGCGCACACCGCCGTACGGAAGCAGCCCGGCGTCCACGAGCAGCCGCAACGGGTCCGCCCACACAGACTCCGGCGCCCACAACCCCGGATCCCACCCCGGGTGCGCTGAGGCGTCCGGCTCGGGCCACGGCGTCTCGCCTTGTCCGACCTCCCAATCGCGCTCCCGGCCGGGGAGGTTCCATGGGGCGCTCGTCGTCTGCCCAGAGAGCGGGTCGATCGCGTCGCCCAAGCCGATGAGCGGCCCCCCGATGAGCGGCTGGAATCGGCCTCCGCTACCGAGGTCGCCCGTCGCGGCGGTGAGCGGCAGCCCGCTCGGTGCCACGGCCACCAGACCGCCGGGGACCACCAGCATGGGGACCCGCCGGGCGTCCACCAGCACACCGCCGCCCGGCCGGGCCTCGCCGACGTCAGGCACGCTCGCCCGCGCCGCCCCCGAGAACGCGAGGCACCCCTCCCACCCCAAGGCCTCGACCCCGCCAACAGAGACGAGGCGGCCCAGCGCGTCCCGGACGATCCCCGGACCGGTGGGATCCTCAGCGCCCGCGCCCCACGCCGTGAGCCGGCCGAGGGCATCGTGCGCGAGGGTGACCACCCCACGGCTCCCGATCACCTGCCGGAGCACACCCATTGGGTCAACCACCCAGTCAACTTGAGCCTCCGCTACGCCCCACAGCGGCGGTGCGCCTTCGGGCACCCGACCCTGCAACGGGCGGCCGTCCGCGTCCCAGGTCAGCGCTGCCCCCCGCGGCCCCTCGACCCCGTCCGGGGCCTGACTCCACACGTCCGCGCCTTCTTGCACCGTGAGCACGCCCAACGGGTCCCGCTGAAGCAGCGTGGGCACCTCGCCCCGCAGGCGGGTCACCCGGCCGAGACCGTCGAAGCTCCAGCCAGCGACCGCGAGGAGCGCGCTGCCCGCATCCTGGAGGAGTACGCCGACCCCGGCGCCGTCCCACACGTACTTCGCGAGGGAGCCGTCCTGAAAACGAGCGAGGAGCGGCCTGCCCGCCTCGTCGCGATCCACGCCGAGCCGCACGCCCTCGGGAGCTTCCACGCCGAGCACGCGACCCGCCCCGTCGCGCCGCCACAGCCAGCTCCGCGAGCTCCCGCCACGCTCCACGTCAACGCGCGACACCAGCCCCCGACCGTCCCGGTGCAGCCGAAGCACACCCGCGCTCCCGGAGAGCGCGTTCACCCGGCCGCTGCTGTCCCGGCCGAGGGTCACAGCGCCGGGGCCGGCGACGGCCAAGACCCGACCCGCGGTGTCTCGGGCCAATTTCCACGCCTCTCCGCTCTCCAGTTCAACGCCGCTCACCCGCCCCGCCGGGTCACGGGTCAGCGTGAACGCGATGCCGGGGCCCCTGACGCCCGTCCAGCCGAGGTCGTCCCAGCTCCAGCCGCCGGACTGTCGACCACGGGACCACGCGGTCGGCCGTCCCGCCTCATCGCGCCGGATGGAGAAGTCGTCGACCCCGACCAGGTTGCCCACCCGGTCCCGCTTCATGCGGAACGTGCTCTGGTCTGGCCGCACCAGCGCGACAGGACGACCGAGGGCATCACGGGAGACGGTCCATCGACGACCCCAGGGGTCCTCCGCAGTACGGACCCGACCGTGCGTATCTCGCCCGAAGTGCCACGCTTGCCCGTCCATCCGAACGCTGGCGATGCCGGCCTCCTCCCGGTCCCAGGTCGTCTGCCGGCCCGAAGAGTCGGTGACCGACGCGACCCGCCCGACGACGTCCCAGCCGATCCGCCAGCGGGCCCCGCCGGGGTCGGTCACCTGTGACACGCGCCCCATCCCGTCGCGCGACAGCCGCCATTCGCCCCCGCCCGGGTTGGTCACCCCCACGATCCGACCGGCGGGGTCACGAGAGAGGGACACCCTGCCTCCGACCGTGACCGAGGTCACCTGCCCCTCGTCGTCACGCGCGACCAGCCGACGATCCGCACCTGAACCCCAACCTCGGACGAGCCCGTCCGCGGAGTCCCAGGGGGTCATCTCGCCCACGGCGTCGGTCTGGCTGGCGAGATCGCCATCGGAGCCGGACCGAAGCGTCCACCGGTCCGCCCCGCTGATGCTCGCGAGCGCCTCCCCCCGCCAGCTCAAGTCCCAGCTTCGCACACCACGGACCCCGACGATGCCTCCTGACGCGCCGGACGACGACTCTCGGATGAGCGCGGTGTCTGAACCCATGGGGTCAGTCCACCCAGCGAGCAGCCCGTCTTCCCAGCGGGTCACCGTGACCCCGCCTGAAGGATCCGTGACCCGTTGCTGCCCGCTCGCCGCGCTCCCCGCCACGTGCCATCGGTCCCCCCCGACGGTCACCGTGGTGCCCTGCTCGTCGTGATCGCACTGCCATTCGGCCGCTCCCACGACGATGCGTCCGGTTGACAAGACGGCGCCGCCCCCGTCGGCGGTTCGCACCGAGCTGAGCGCACCCGTGGCGTAGGCGTACCGGGTCAGTCCCCGCGGCGTCTCGGCCGACGCGAGGTGCCCAGACTCCCAACGCAGCGTCGCGGTCGCCCCGTCCGCCGTCCACCGGTCCTCCGTCCCGACCACATTGCCCCGGGCGTCCATCGCTGGCACCGTGCTCACTCGGCGCGCCCCCGCCCTCCCGCGGGTCAGGCCAGCGAACGCCCCGGTCGAGTCCCGAAGCACCGCAGTGAGCCGCCCATCGCGCACAAATGAGATGAGCAGGCCCCGGGCGTCGCGCACCACCCTCGTCGCCCCGATCGGGGGGGCAGTATCCCCGACGAACGCCCAGCGTGTGCCGTCCCACTCGCGCCGGATCTCGAGGCCCGGCTCTTCGCCGACCGCGTCCGCGGCCGAGATGTGAATCGCACAGTCAGCAGGCTCGAACCAGACCCGCTCGCCGTCAGCGAGGACTGGCCCGAGTACAAACCACCCGAACGGCCCAAGGAGGGGAACCGCCCCCCCTACTGCAGCCGGCCTGCGCTCATCACCGCACCCCAAAGCCCGGGGTGGGTCGTGCCCTGAGCGCCGTCCATCTCAATCGCGATCTGCATACGAGGCTCCGCGACCGCCTTCCACACGGGTAGCCGCTTGTTCGTGGAATCCCAGAAGCGATCGCTCATAACCCGGTTGAACACTGCGTTTGTACTGACCCCAGTGGTAAAGTAGTCACCGGCCCCTGCGGCGCGGAAGGCGCTCATCCGGGCGAGGGTGAGATCGTTGCTCGACGGGGTGACGACCGAGACCGCACGCGCGACGAGGGGAGTCAAGGCGATGTCGGAGAGCTCCATGGTGCCGCCCGCGGGCATCACGAACCCACCGGAGGCTGAATTCTCGACGCCTTGAAAGTGGACGTAGCGTGAGCGGGGGGCCTCCTTGATCCAGGCATCCCGGGTGGCGTCCTTGCCCTGAAGGATGACCGCGTCTGGAAACACCCTCTTGATCGCCTCGCCTGCAGCGGCGTCCCCGACCACAGCGAGCATCGTGGTCACGAAGTCGTTGTCCGCAAACGTGGGCTGGCGAATGCTGCTGAAGTTCGAATAGTAGAACGTGTGCCGGATCTCAGCGAGGTAGCGTAGACCCTCCGATTGCTCCGGGAGCGCGGCCACCGGCAAAGCGCCCATCGGGGCTGGCCCGATGACGTAGTAGTTCCCATACCCGGAGAGAACGGCGCTCGCGGCGTCGACCAATTGGGCCCGGACCCGGTTCCCAACGGCGAGGGACGCTTTGCCCGACTCCACGCTGGCGATGTAGTCGGCTACGTCCTTCGCGACCTTTTGATCGACGTGCATGTGCTTGTGGCCGTGGTCGGTGAGGTACAGGGCGTGCCAGCCCCCGCGGGTGGCCGGGACAAAGGAGAACACCGCGGCGTGCCCGAGGTCGACTCGAATTTCCTGCAGGGTGCCGACCTTCTTGTTGAGCAGCTTCAGCCCGACCGCCGCGGTATCCACTGCCGCCCACGACTCCGTCGGGTAGGCCCCATTCCCAGCCAGCCAGGCGAGTACACCCGCCCGCTGCTTCGCCACCGCGGACCACAGCGCCGCAGCGCGCTCGGAGGTCCCCAACCCCGCGGACACCGGCGAAACGCCGTGCGTCCAAAGCCGCTTCCGGTCCTCGTCGCGTTGGCGCCATGCGTGCCACGACGCGCGCAGCGGGAGGGCGTCATCGTCGGTCAGGCGACTGGGCGACACGGCAATGCGCTCAATCTCGACCGCGCGCGGCCCATCCATCACCACCACCGGCGAGAGCGGCCCGCTGCGCCAGTCAGCCAACACACCGGAGAGGTCGTTCATATCCACGCCCGCTTGGTCGGCAAACGCACCTTCCACCGTGCTGATCAAACGCGTGAACGCGGCGACATCACCCTCGCCTGGCTCGGCCTTTCCCCGAGAGACAGTCGCGCGCCAATGCGCTGCGTACGGGTGGGTGCCGTCGACGACTTCGCCCGGAGTTGCTTCGGTGACGAAGGCGCGCACGGCGTTCTCAGCCGCCATCGGCGCGCTCTCGGAGCCGGTGACCGGACCCCGGGTGGACCACAGCTTTCCCCAGAGCTTCAGGTCGGGTGACGAGGCGGCGGCCTCCCCGCGCGCCGCCGTTCCTTCGGTGTCCAACACCCAGCCGGCGCCGAGCATCGCCTGCCAGGCAGCGTCGTCGCCGGACAAGCCGGCGGTGGGGAGGGAGACCTGCCCGGCGTTCATGGCAGCGGCGAGATCCTGAATCGGCTTGGCCTCCGCAGGCGACAGGCCCGCAGCCGCCGCTGCGACCCCCCGCGCGCTCCCCAGCATCGACTCAGCGAGCGCCAGACGCCACTTGCCAATCGCGGCGGCACCCGGCTGCGCCGCGGCCAGCGTGGCCGCCTCCTTCGCTTCCCCCGGGCTGCCGAGATGGAGATGAGCGTCGGCTTGAACGGCCGCGCACCAGGCGACCGCTTCGGTGTTGGTCCGCTCCTCGGCGGTCTTGCGGGCAGCGCTCGCCGCTTCCAAGACGGCTTTCGCCTGCCACTGCCCGTACGCGTGCCCCCTGCCCGCGTTCAGCAGCCGCGCGGCCCCTACGTAGTCCTGCGCCTTGACAGCGGCGTCCACCGCAGACGTGGTCGCGGCCCAGCCCTTTAAAGGGTCCGCCTCCCAGCCAATCTGCGCCAGGGCGACCCGCTGGCCGAGCAGCCCCGTCGCCTTAGCCGCAGCCAGCTCTTCCATCGCCCCAGCAGCGTCCCCACGCTCGGCCTTGATCTCTGCCCGAAGTAGGGCCGCCCGAGCGCCTGCCAGCGCCGCGACCTCGGCCGGGATGGCCGCCGCCTTGTCCCCCGCAGCCTTCCACAGCGCTTCCGTCGGGGCCGGCAGACCGTCGGGCTTCGCCGCCCCGGCCCGGATCGCCCGAACAGTGAGCGCCGCCGCATCACCAGGGCTCACCGCCTCCAGCGCCCTCGCGGCGCTCAGCGCGTCGGAGGCTCGGCCCGCGGCGAGCGCCAGCTCGGCGCGCAGGGCCTGATGCCGGTCCACCCGGCCGCCAATCGCCGTGTCCGCCGAGAGCCGATCGAGCAGCGCTGCCCCCTGATTCCCTCGCACAGCGGCCAACTCAAGCGTGTCCCACGCAGCGTCATCCGCCGGCGCGGCCGCGACAGCTTTTTCAAATTCCGGGAGCGACTCCACGAATTTGCCGCTCGAGAAGGCGCTTGCACCGCCCGCCGGCTTCGGGGCCTCGACGGGCGCGACCGGGGCGACCACCGGCGCAGGCGAGCGATCCAGCAGGCTGGCGATCTGGTCGCAGCCGCACAGTGACAGCGCGAGCGCCACCGACAGAGGAACGAGCAAGGAGCGGCTACGGTGAAGGTCAAGCGTCATGCGGTGATCCTAACGGCAAAAGGGAAAAAAGGCTCAGCGACACGATCTGGCCCCATTCGAGAAGCACGTGTAGGTGCGCGCAGCCGAGACGGTCACGAGTGTTTGCAGGGGCATTGCCCCGCCGGTTCCGGTCACCTTGCACGAAGTGCCCTTCGGCACCTGGTTCAGGTCGACGATCAAGCCGGAGCCGGATTGGGAGGCACATCGAACTTCGAGCGAGGTGATGTCGCCTTCGGCAGGGTGAAAGCTGACATCGAACGGCCCGGGCAGCTCGGGCGGGGGGGCGGGCGCGGGCGCCGGGGCGGGGGCGGCACCAGACGAGCCCCCACCGACGGCGGGCGCCGGCGCGGCAACCGCCGGGCCTGGCGCGATTCGGGCGTCCGCCGGAGCGGACGAGATGCGGCTGGGCTCGGTCTCGGCGGCGGCCGGAGCGGGGCCGGACGCGGGACCGGACGCGGGACCGGACGCGGGACCGGACGCGGGGCCGGACGCGGGGCCGGACGCGGGGCCCGACGCGGGGCCAGACGCGGGGGATGGCTTCCCGGGGGTGACGACGGGAGCGCCCGGGGGGGCTCCGGCCTGAGCAAGGGGAGTCGGGGGGGCAGCGGTCCCAGCGGCCGGGGGCGCACCGGCAGGAGCGGGCAGCGCTGGCGTGCTGCCGGGAAGCGCACCCGCGCCCCCCGCGCCGGGGTCGGCTGCCGGGGGCGTGTCGACGAGGTCAGGGGGCGGCTGGACGATGATGATGTCCGCACGCTGTTGACCCCAGTAGACCACGGCCGAAGCGACGATCAGCCCCAGCACCGAGAGGCCGATCACCGCTGCGACCCCCATGTAGAGCCCTGATCGGGAGGTCGGCGCAGCCTCCTGCTCGGGAAGTTCGGGCCCCGGCCCATCCATCGAAATGTTGACGTGCGGTGCACCGTCTCGGTCGCCAAGCATTGGCTCGCCGCGACGTGGCGTGCCCGACCCGCCCATCACAGGCCCAGGGGACGGCAAGCTGCCCGGCAGGGGCCCGGCAGCCATCATCGCAGGACCCATCATCGCAGGACCCATCATCGCAGGACCCATCATCGCAGGACCCACCATCGCAGGACCCACCATCGAAGGCCCCGTCATCGCCACAACGCCCAGCTTGGGCCCCCCGTTGCCCAGCGACGACCTCACGCCCCCGCCATGCCCAGCCGTTCCCGGGAACGCCCCGGGAGCCGTCGGGGGGGGAGACGGCCCGACGCTCACTGGCAGGGCGACCGGGCCAGCGGCGCGCGGGCGCTCTGATGGCATCCCGGGCCGCGCGCCGAACCCATCAGCGGGCAAGCTCGGCTCCTCAGTCTCCATGTCGGTCAGCTCGGGCGCGATGGGGCCTCCGCGCGCGGACAGCTCGTGCGCGGACAGCCCGTGGGCCGCTGTGGGCTCGGCGCCCGACATGCCTTGCGGCTCTTCGGTCTCGAAGTCGGGCAGCATGTTCAACGCCGCCCCGGGGTCGGAGTCCGCTCCGGTCCCCGACACAAGGGCCTGACGCACCGGAACCTCCGCCCAGAAGGAGAGCTCCGGTCCCGGAATCAGCGACGCCTGCTCGCGCAGCGTCGTCGCGAAGTCCCCTGGAGCAGGCCGGGAGTCAGGATCCTTGGCGGAGGCCGCACCGAGCGCAGCGGCCAGAGCGGGCGGAAGATCGCGCTCACGCCCACTGGCGCGGACGAGATCGGTCAAGAAATGAGCAGCCATCCACGTCATCGTGGCTGGGCCGCCGTCCCCGCCCTCCGGCGGGCTGAACCCCTGCCGGCGCGTCAGGCCCCCCGTACTCGCGACAAACCCGGACAACTTCGTGCGCCCGGACCGCTCGATGAGGATGTCCTGCAGCTCCGGCCCCGGATGATCCACGCGCGACCGCCCCCGAGACACATCCCCGGCCGCGTCGAGGGCCGCAGCCACTCCCGCGGCGATCTCGACACATACACGCAGCGGAAAAGGCCGCCCCGCCCCCTGCTCAGCCGAAAACACCCGAGCCAGGCCGGCGCCACCGGGGTGCTCGTAGACCTGCCCGATCCGCCCCGCCACCGCGCTGACAAAGTCCATGCGGAGCACATGATCGTGCCGGATCTGCGAGATGATCTCCACCTCCGCGCGAGCCAGCGCCATCCCCTGCTCCGACAACACCGGACCATCGACTCGCACGAGCATCGCGGCGTCAGGCGCGCCATCACGGCAATATACAGCTTCCCGAATGGCGGGGGACCACGCCGCGTACGGGCCAAGAAGCCGCAGGGAGGCTTTACCCACAGAACTCTCCGAGACGAGACCATAGCACACTCGCACGGTCCCGTTTCTTGATAACCCGCACCGCTTGGCAGAGCTCCTCACAGACCCCGACACCTTCGCCCTGTTAAACACGGTGGCCCACGTTGACGAGCTGGCGCGACTGCACTTCGAGCGGGGCCTGACGGTCCAGCACAAGGCAGACGGGTCACCGGTCACCGACGCGGATCTGGCGTGCGAGTCCGCCCTGATCGATGGCATTCAGGGCAGATTTCCCGGGGACTCGCTGTGCAGCGAGGAGCGCGGCCGGGTCGAACCGGCCGGGGCGATCTCCGGCTGGCATTGGCTCGTGGACCCGATCGACGGCACGAGCGCGCTGGTCGAAGGGCTCGCTCATTGGGGGCCGACAGTGGCCCGGCTGGACCGGACCGGCCGAGTCCGGCTGGCCGTGACCAGCCTGCCCCGGCTGCGCGAGACCTGGCTCCTTCACGACGGCACAGCCTGGTTCGGGGGCAACGCGCCGAGGTCAGACGGGAGCGCTGCCGCGTGGCGGCGACTGGCTCCGCTCGCGGGCCGCGAACCGCCTCGGGTGCTTTACGTGCCGTCGGGAATGCATCTCGGGGGCCGACTGAGTTGGCCGGGGAAAGCGCGGTGCCTTGGGGGCACAGCCGCCCACCTCGCGCTCGTCGCGAGCGGCTCCGCGGCTGCCGCTTTCGTCGGCCCGTCGTGGCAGACTTGGGATGTCGCAACCGGGCTGGCCCTGATAGACGCGGTCGGGGGTGTCGCCCGGCGCGTGTCGGACGGTGCTCCGCTCGACCTCCTCGCCGGTGGAGGTGCACCCTTCATCGCAGGCAACCCGGAAGCTGTAGAGCGGCTCATCGCCACCGGCGCCTTCCACGCTACCTGACCCCAGGAACCCACATGCCCAGCCGAGAACGCGACAAGGACGATCAGGAATCCGGCGAAGCCGACGCCGTCGCCGGGGCGCTTGACGGGGAAGCCGACGAAGACGGCTTGTTTGACGCGTCCGGCGAGCTGCTGGACCCGCTCGGGAACAAGCGCCGCAAAAAGGTGCCGAACCTCCCGGCGCTGGCCGGCCCCCGCTCCACTCAGGGCCGCGGAGGCGGAGACCTGCTCACCCACTACCTCTCAGAGATCCGCCGCTACGCCCTGCTTGACCCCGAAGAAGAGCGCGCGGTCGCCTTGCGCTACTACGAGGGTGGAGACGCCAGCGCCGCAGAGCGACTGGTGACCGCGAACCTACGGCTAGTGGTCAAGATCGCGTTCCAATACCACCGCCAGTGGTCCAACGTGCTGGACCTCATACAGGAGGGCAACGTCGGGCTGGTCGAAGCGCTCTCGCGGTACGACCCCTACCGGGGAATCCGGTTCTCGAGCTACGCCCAGTACTGGATCCGGGCGATGATCCTCCGATTCCTGATGGACAATTTCCGACTGGTCAGGCTGGGCTCCACCCGAAACGGCCGCAAGCTGTTCTTCCAACTGCAGAAGGAGCGCGAGCGGCTGCTGCGCGAGGGGCAGCCTGCGACGGTAGCGCAGCTCGCCGAGCGGCTCTCCGTACCCGAAAGCGAGATCATCGCGGTAGACCAGCACATGCGGGCGCCAGCGATGTCCCTCGATGCGCCGGCCAGCGGAGACCCTGAAGGTCGCAACCTCGGCGATCTCGTTCCGGACAAAGACCAGCAGGACCCGGAGAGCCAGATGGCGGGGACCGAGCTCGGCAGCATCGTCCGGGAGAAGCTCAAGGCGTTCGCGGCTACGCTTGAGGACGACCGGGAGCGCGCGATCTGGGCCGAGCGCCTCGTCGCGCCAGAGCCGGCCAGCCTGTCCGACCTCGGCGACCGCTACGACGTCTCCAAGGAGCGCATCCGTCAGATCGAGGTCCGCGTGAAGAAGCGGCTCAAGCTCTACCTGCAGCAAGAGCTCGGCGATGAGATCGCCTTTGAGTTCGTCGTCCCCGAGCGCGAGTGACCCCATGAGCCTCATCCAGAGCCTTCGCTCGCAGGTAGGCCGTCTGGCCCGCGGCTTGACGCCCACGGCAGCGGCGCCCGTGTCAGCCCGTGCGGCCGCTCCGATCGTCTCGCAGCTCGGCTCCCTCGCGCTGCTCCGCGGCGACGCTGGGCCGACGTTCGATCCACCTCCCCCCGATTGGGCCACCTGCCCTTCCAGCGGGTCCGCCTTACCAACCGGCCCGAATATCGAGGTGGGCCCATGGGAGTTCGCCGCGGCGCGAGCAGGCCTGCGGCACGGCTGGTTTGCCGGACTCGCTTGGGAGTCCGGCGCCCGGAGCCGGACGGCGGAGCAAGCGCGAGCGGACGCCATCGCCGGCATGGAATCGTGGCTACGCCAGGACCTCCCAGGTCAGGGGCTCGGGTGGGCGCACCCCACCGACCTCGCCGTCCGGCTCGTCCACTGGCATGCCGGGCTGAGCTGGCTGGCGGCCGGCGGAGCCGTGCCTGAGCCGCTGCGAAACGCCATGGCCGGGAGCGCGTCCTGGCACATCGACCACCTGATCGCCCGGCTCCCCTCCGGCGAGCGAGATGCGCTCCGACGTGTCGTGCACTTCGCCGGGCTGATCATCGCCGGGTTCACGTTTCCCGAGCTGCTCAACGCGCGGAGCGCATGGAGCACGGGGATGGCGGGGCTGAAGCGCGAGCTCCCCGATCTGGTCTACGCAGACGGATCACCGCGCGACATCGCGCCGCTCGCCCTCGCCGACGCCCTGTGGCAGGTAGCGCTCGCCCGTGCAGTCGCCAGCGCAAACGGGGCCGGCTTCCCGCTGGCCGCCGACGCTGCGCTCGCCCGGGCATCTCGATTCCTTGAACGTCTGGCCGGATCGGCCACCACACTCCCTCCGGTCGGCGAAGCGCCGGTCGCTCCTGTGCTCTCCAACGACGAGAGCGTGGCTGCAGCCCTCTGGGACGCATGCCTCGGCTGGGGCCTGGAGCCGGGCGAGCCCGCAGCGATGGAGAGCCCCGCGCGGCTCGGCTGGCTGGGGCTTCCTGTGCCCGGGCCGCGCCCGGAGACCGCGAAGGGCTGGTCCCTGCGGGTGTGGCGAGAGGCCGGCGTCGCCGCCGCCGAGTGCCGGATCAAGAACAGGCCGGCGCGGGCCTCGGCCTGGTTCGGAACCGTAGGGCGCAAGAGTCCGCTCACCCATCCCGTGCCGTTGCACCTGTTGTGGGACGTTGGAGAGTGGACCGTGCTCGCCGACCCCGGCCCCGGCTTCCGAAGTCCAGCGAGAGAGGCGAACGCGCGGGCCGTCCCTTCGCACAGTGGGCTCCTGCTCGACGGGCGGGAGCCGCCCGAGTCGGAGAGCGCTGCGCTGCAGGTCGGACGGGTCGACGGTAAAAAAACAAGAATAGAAGGTCATTATGCGGGATGGCGGACCATCGGCATCCCTCTGGACCACGACCGCGAGGTGTTGTTCAATCAGGCCCGCTGCATCGTGACGGACCGGCTGTCGCCCACAGCTGGAAAGCCCACCGGGAGGCACGCCGTCGCGCTGCGCTGGCAGCTCGGACCAGGATGGGACGTGACCCGCGACGGAGACAACTGGTTGGCGAAGCAGCCTGGCGTGGCGGTTGTGATCCAGCTCCCTTCGGCCTTGTCGTGGGAGCTGGTCAGCGGTCGTTCGTCCCCCTCGCCCGCCGGCTGGGTGGACGGGCGGCCGGCGCCCTGCTTCATCGGGAACGGCGGAATGGATGCCGAAATCGAGCTGGTGAGCAGCTTCGAGGTGCGCTAACTCGGGGCCCGGGCGGACGCGGGGCGCTCCCCGGTGAGCAGCGCCGCGAAGTACAGCGGGCCGACCATCGCGTGCGCGGCGTTCTTCAAGAAGCTCGGTCGATTCTTCTCCCACAGCGTGTGGCCGAGCAACTGCACCGTCCAGGCGACCACCGCGAGGCCCATGAGCGCCGGGGCCGGAACCAGCCCGCCCCAGAGCGCGACGGGCAGCGTGACCACGGCGAGCAGGCCGCCGGAGCGGGGGAGCGCCCAAATCCAAAACGCCGAGCCGGCGGCCCAGCCCACCGGTGCCAGCGTGACCGGGAAGCCGGAGATCTCGGCCCCGTCACCGAGGGGCCGGACCCAGGTCAGCATGGCGATGATGTGGAAAACGATGGCCGGGATCGCGAGCTTGTGCGTCAACCGGTTCATGGGATGTCGGTGGTCAGAGGCATACTCGGAAAACCAGCGCGCGGTCGTCGGGTTCATGCGCGGCGCGTATCAACCTCCGAGGGGCGTAGAGTCGAGGTCAAGAGCTCAGCGCCGGGCGATCGGCGTGGGGGGGGCGTCGCTCCATTCGATCCCGCCCTCCGGCAAGGTCCCCAGGGTCCACGTCCACGGGGGACCTGTCAACCGGGCGCGGATGAACCCCGGCTCGGGCGGGTGTCCGTTGTAGAGCTCCAATACGAACGGCCGCGTCGAGAGGTGGCTGGTGCCGATCCCGGGCAGGTCGAACATGGAGCTGGACCCGTCGAACCCCACCGGAAAGGCGTCGAAGGCTCGGAGCACCGCGATCATGTCCTGAAGGGTGAGGGCATCGCGACGGACGCCCAGCCCGTCTACGAAGCCGGCCATGGCTGCGTCGCCCTTGGCAGGGTCCACAACTCCGTTGGCCAGGTGCACCCCGATGATCCGACGCGCCGGGAGCTCCCCGCCGGTCAGGGCGATCTGGTAGACCTCGGTGAGGTGAGGAGCCGGGTCGCACGCCTCGACGATAGCGCCCGGATGGCCCAGAATCACCGCCGCGTCGGCACAGGTGAACGGCTGGTCCGCAGGCGAACCGCACCCCGCGATGAGCAGGCCGGCCCAACCTGCGGAGCTCGGTTTGGGCCAGATCGGGAGAGAGGGGCGGGGGGCGAGGAGCGACAGCATGGGACCCACCTACCACGCAGGGCGAAACGGGCCGGAGCTTGATAGCCGCCGCCCTTCCCCCGTAGCGAACATGTCTGTAGCCGCCCCCATCCTCGCCGCCCATGGTATTGAAAAGGCCTTCGGCAGCCGGCTCGTGCTCGCCGACGTCGAGTTCACCATCCACCACGGTGAGCGCCTCGGCCTCGTCGGGCTGAACGGGGCCGGAAAATCAACGATGATGCGGATCATCGCGCAGATGGCCCGCGCCGTAGGGGACACCGGAGCTGAGGACCCGGGCTCGGTTCCTGACAGCGGAGAGCTGGTTCGGACCCGGGGTACCGAGGTCGTATACGTCGCTCAGGAGCCTCAGTTCCCGGCCGACCAGACCGTGGAAGGAGCGCTGAAGCTGGGCTTGCGCCGTCACACCCTGCTCGCCGAGCGGCTGGAGCAGATTGAAGCCAGCATCGCCGATCTGACCGACGACGCCGAGCTCGACGCCGCGCTGGAGGAACAAGCCACGCTGCACGAGCGCCTCCTACGGCTCGGCGGCTGGGACCTCACCCACGAGGTCGACGCGCTGCGCACTGCGCTCCGCCTGCCTCCGGGCGCTGCGGCCATGAACACGCTGTCAGGGGGGGAGCGCCGCCGGGTAGCGCTCGCGCAGGCCCTGCTGGTGCGGCCCGACGTGCTCCTGCTCGACGAACCCACGAACCATCTGGACACCGCTGCGATCGAGTGGTTGCAGGGCCACCTGATCGCGCAGGCCGACGCGTTGTTGGTCGTCACCCACGACCGGGCGTTCCTGGACGGGGTGGCGACGCGCATCATCGAGCTCGATCGGGGGCGCGTCTACAGCTACCCGGGCAACTACTCGGCGTTCATTCTGGCGCAGGCCGAGCGGCTCAACCAGGAAGGCATCGCTGAGGACAAGCGCAAGATGTTCGTCCGCCGCGAGTTGGAGTGGGTCCGACGCAAGGAGTCAGCGCAGCGCAAGAAGTCCAGCGCCCGCATCGCGGTGTTCGAGGCCGTGGTCGCATCCGCCCCTGGCAAGGATGACCGCCGGCCCGACCCCATGGATTTCCACCTCCCCCCCGGTCCGCGACTCGGAAAAACGGTACTCGAAGCCAAGAAAATAACCAAGTCGCTCGGCGAGAAGCTCCTGTTCAAGGACGTGGAGCTGACCATCCTGCCCGGTGAGCGCCTTGGCATCGTCGGGCCAAACGGCGTCGGCAAGACAACGCTGGTCAAGACCTTGCTCGCGCAGATCCCGCCGGACAAAGGTCAGGTCATCATCGGCGCGAACACGCGCGTCGCGGCCATGGATCAGGGCCGGATCGACCTCGACGACGACAAGACCGTTCTCGAGGAGGTCTCCGAGGGTTCGGACTGGGTCACGCTCGCAGAGGGCCCCGTGCACGTTCGCACCTTCCTACGCCAGCTGCTCTTTCACCAGTCCGCGATCGACACAAAGATTGGACAGCTCTCCGGCGGCGAGCGCAACCGGGTCATGCTGGCCCGGCTGCTGCGCCGTGCCGGCAACCTGCTGGTACTCGACGAGCCCACCAACGACCTCGATCTCGTCACGCTCGGCGTGCTCGAGCAAGCGCTGAGCGAGTTCCCCGGCGCGGTGATCTTGGTCTCCCACGATCGGTGGTTTCTGGATCGCGTCGCCACCTCGATCATCGCCTTTGAGGGCGACGGCCGTGTAGTTCGCTACGAGGGGAACTGGACCGACTGGCAACAATCACGGGGCCGCCCAGCGGATCGGCCGGGCGCGCTCGAGGGGCCCCGCACGGTGGTGCGTGAGGCGAGCCGGGTGGAGGCGCCTCCTGCTCCCACCGGGCCGAAGCGGCGCTTGTCCTGGAAAGAGCAGAAGGAGCTCGACGGGATGGAGGCCGCCATCGAGAAGGCCGAGCAGGTCGCGTCGTCGCTGGAGTTGCAATTGGCGGACCCGGCCACGTTCAAGCAGGGAAAGGGCGAGGTCAAGGCGCTCGCCGGCAGGGCGGGGTCAGCGAGGGCGGAGGTAGACAATCTGTACGCCCGATGGACCGCGCTGACCGGGGCGTGAGCCTTCAGTCGCTGTGGACCCCCGCCGAACGGACGAGCCGAAACCCAAGGTTGTCATCCCAACCAATCGCGGCGAGCCCGGCGCGATCCACCACCCGGGTGTACTCGGGCGGGCTATCCCACCCACCTCCTCGAAATACCCTGTAAATACCGTCGTTCTCGAACGGGTCCGTCTCATCCCCGGGGTAGTCGTCGCGGTCCCAGGCATCGAGCGCCCACTCCCAGACATTCCCGCTCATGTCGTAGAGCCCGCATGTGTTGGCCGTCTTCCCCCCGACCGTATGGCTGGTTTCCCCGCTGTTGTCGAGGTACCATGCGACCCAGTCGATCGTCTGGTGGGCCTCGGACTGGGCGTACCGGTGGTCCTCTCCGCACCGGGCCGCGCCCTCCCACTCGGCCTCGGTCGGAATTCGATACCCAGCACACCGGTACGGATCGCCCAATACGCTGCACTCCACCTCATCGCCGGAGCCGGAGCACGCATAGCACGCGGCCAGCCCCGCTCCCTCGGACCGCGCGGTCGCGTAAGCCGCGCCTTCGTGCCAAGTCACCGAGTCGACCGGACAATCGGACTCCGACGAACCGCACCCCACGAAGCCCGACGGATTGTACCCCATCTGTTCCTCGAACTGCCGCTGAGTGACCTCGTGAGTCGCAGTCCAGTAGTCATGGGTCAGCGTGACGGTGTGTTGGGTCTCGTCGCCCTGACAGTCCGACTGACCGGCCGTGCACCCCATCTCGAACGTGCCGCCGCAGACCTTGGTGTAGTCGGCGCCGTCCAGAGTCTCGACCGTCCCGCACGGCTCGTCGATAGCCCCGGAGTCCGTACCGGAGTCCACACCGGAGTCCAGACCGGAGCCCGAATCTGACCCGGAGTCCAGCGCGGAGTCCGCCGCCGAGCGCTCCGAGTCAAATGAGCCGAAGGGGACGACGGCCGTGCGACACGCGCCGAGTGTCAATACGAGGGGAGCGAAGACCGAGAGGCGGCGACGGGGCATAGGCACAATCATACAGATTTTGTCGCGCGGCGCCCGCCTCATCGTCACGTCAAGCCAGAATCATCCGCGTATACGCGCCCACGAAGAACGTCAGGATGATCAGCCCAATGAACGTATGTAGCGTATTCAGGTACCGGAAGCGCGCCCCCGAGTAGCCGAAGTCCCAGCCGGTATTGAACGAGCCGAGGGACTGCAGGCTGATGTAGAACATGCCCAACCACGGGATGTCCTTGTACTCGACGTCCTCGCCGTTGTACGACATCACGGTGTCGCCGCACCACACCCGGTAGATCACGGCGAACACCATGCACACGAGGAGCGCGGTCACCAGCAGGTTCCAGAGCCGCACTCCCCAGCCAAAGGCCAGCTCGAACAGCAAGTAACGAACCGGGAAGCCGACCACCCCGAGCACGCCGCCGAAGTGAAGCAGCGCGTCGGTCTCGACGTGCTTGAACCACCAATAGGCCCAGTCCTCGTCATTGGACATCGCGCGGTCGCCGAACGACTGCTTCAGCGAGACGAACTCGTCCTGAACCCGGTCGTAGCACATCCGGCGAACGTCATCTGGTGACGGCGCCTCGACGCCCAGAAACTGGCGGCGCATCCGCAGGTCAGACTCGGGGCTCGGGACCTCGCCATTCGCGCAGCGGCCGTACCAGAGCCGCTGCTGACCGGAGACCTGGTCGCTGACCTGATCCCGGTCGATCTGCAGCGTGCCGATCTGGGCGCCGTAGAACGAGAGCGTCGCCCCGTCTTCGAAGGTCGCGTCGGTCATGGTGATGCGGCCGGGGACGTTCGCGTCGTCCAGCACGAGCGTTCGGTGAAACGTCGCTTCGTTCAGCGCCAGCTCATTGCCGTACACCGTGGTGAAGTCAGCCGCCGAGTACCAATTCGTCCGCTCGAAATGCGTCTCGCCGCCGAACTGCGTATTGTAGAAATCGGCCAGCGAGGCGGTGCCCGGCGTCCCAAAGATGACCCGGTCGAAGATGAGGAACCCAGTGAACACCGAGTTTGCGAACGAGATGCTGCCGCGGACCTTCGCGATGAGGTCGTCCACGTGCTCCACGCCGTACGACGACGTGGTGGTCAGCGGCGCATCGGCGTCTTCGTCGCCCTGGTAGTCGCGGTAGAGCGAGAGCAGTGGATCCGGATTGGCGAGCATGCGTGACCGCGTGGCGTCATCGAGGGAGAAGCGGACCTTTCCCTCAAACCTGCTGTCGGCGAAGCGCGTCTCACCGTCGAGCTTGGCTCCGAACAGATCCATGCCGCCAAACGCGACCTCCTTCATGTCGAGGTCGGTGGCGAACACCGCCCGGCTCATGTTCAGCCGTCCTCGAATGGTGGTGGCGATGAAGCCCACCGGGCCGTCGAAACGGGCGTCTTCAAAGGTCGCGGCACGCAGCCACTCGCAGCGATCGAAGTGGACCGGCCCCTCGAAGCGCGCCGAGTTGAAGTAGAGCTCGCGCTCGCTATACAAGCCCGTGAACGTCGTCTCCTTGCGAAAGCGGGCGTTCCCGAAGTACCCGATGTGCTGGAACCGCGCGCGCTTGAAGTTGGCGTTCTCGCCGAACACGCTGTAACGAAAGTCCGCAGCCGCAGGGATGATCGCGCCGCGAAAGTCTGCGCCGCCCTCAAACACGGTGAGCGGAAATGCTGCCTTTCGGCCAGTAATCTTTACGTCCTGAAAGTTGGCGCGGCCGAGAAAGATGGTGTCCCGGGTGGAGATCTCGAGGAACCGCGATCCGGGGAGCGTCGCGGACTTGTTGACCTCGCCCTGCCATGTCTTGCCGACGTCAAAATCGCCGAGCACTACACCGCTGATCACCAACTGACCGACGTCGACATCGGGGATCTTCACCGACCCGATGATGCACTGACCGAACTGGAGCCGGTGCGGCAGGGACGCCGATGGCACGCCGGTCAGGTCGACCTTTTCGATGTAGCAGTAGCGAAGCTTCTTCGATTCGTCCCCGGCCGCCACCGCCTGCAGTCGGGGGAGGACGTCGTCGTCCTGCACCCACTCGAGGGGGCGCGGCTCGCCCTTCGACGTCACGTAAATGGTGACGTCCTTCTCCCCAGCCTTGACCCGCGCCGCCATCGCCTTGATGCGCTCGACCAGCTCGGCGACCAGCGCATCCCGTGCCGGCAGGATCGACGCGATCCGCAGCGTCTCGATCGTGTAGAGGATGTCCCTGTCGGCGTTCTCCCGCCAAAGCGTGTCGGCCGCGGCGAAATCCCCAAGCTGCTCCAGCACCAGCGCCTCGCGGATGACCTTGCCGTAGCGCAGGTAGGCGACCAGCTCGTCGTTGTCTGTCGCCTTCTCGTACAGGAACCGGGCGAGGACGAGGTTGCCCGTGGCTTTGTGGAACTCCGCCGCCCGACGGAGCGCCCGCGGATCGGCCACGTCCTTGGCATCGGCTTCAGTCTGGATGCGTACAGGTCGAGCTGCCCCAGCCAGCCCATCAACCGCCACCGGCGAAGTGGGTAACGGAGTGGGCGACGCAGCGGGCGACGCAGCGGGCGACGCAGCGGACGACGCAGCGGGCGACGCAGCGGACGACGCAGCGGACGACGCAGGCGGATCCTCGGCGTAGACGCGGGTCACCGACGCGAGCGTCGTAAGCACGACGACGAGGAGCAGGAGGTTTCGGTAGAGCTTCATCGCAGGGCCGGGCTAACGCGGCAGGGCGGTACGCCCTAATGCGGCAACGCGCTCCGCTGCACCACCCAGCCCTGATCGTCCGAGGTGTTGACTGAAGCGGCGCTGGCCGCCCACCACATCAAGTAGTCAGCACCCTGCCCCCCGCACTCGTCCGACGCATACGTCCCGTTGCCGTCCGCGTCCGAAGTGCACTCGGGCGTGTCCGACAGCGGATCGTGCCCGCTGCCGTCCTTTTCGGTCGGGTGGAAAAGGCCCATGAAGTGTCCGACCTCGTGCGCGATGATCCGGGCCTCGGTGTCGGTGTCCCCGTCGGCCAGAAAACCGACCGTAACGACCGCCCCAGACTTGCTGGTGCCGCCGATCGCAGGCGCTCCCGGAGGGCCGGCTGCCTGACCGAGGATCGTCGCGCCATCGTCGTCGGTGATCGCTCCGACCATGAACAGAGTGACCGCGCGGTCCTCAGAGGTGTTCGTCTTGAGCAGGTTGCCGAACTCGGTGGCGCCATCCACGGAGTTGTAAAGCTCCACGTCACCCGCGAAATCGGCGTACGTGACCTCGCCCACCGCGAGCCCGAGGCCAGCCCAGAGCTCGCCCACTCCGGCGAGGGTCTCGTTCAGCGGTGCGTTGTCCACCGCTGAGAAGGCGTTGAGGCCGGGCACATCGCCATCAACACCCACGAAGACGAAGTGGATGTCGACGGTCTGAGACGCGGTCGGCTCCTGAACCCGGTACAGGGCGTTGCAGCCCACGGTCACCGCCCCAGACGCGCTAAAGTAGAGCCGGATGCCGTAGATGCCGGCCGTGAGGTCCAAGTCGGGAGACTGGGGGATCAGCACCGGGAGCAGATCATCGGTGACCGGCATGCGCAGGGCGGTGCCCTGATCGGTCTCGTAGCTGAAGATCGTCCCGCCGTTAGGATCGGTGATCGTCTCGGCGGTCGCCAGCGTATCGTAGCCGTACGGGCCGCAGGTGATGAGGGCCGACACCGCGTCGGCGGGAGCCTCAAAGGAGATGTCCGCACCACCGGCCGTATCGGTGGTGGTGGAGCCGAGGTCTTCACGGATGAGGCCTTCATCGAAGCCGGTGTCGCCCTTGCCTCCGTCGCACGCAGCCAGGCTGGCCGCGAGGATCGTTCCGCCGAGGAGAATGTACTGGAAGGAGAGAGTGTTCACTTGATCTCCCCCGTCGCAGGAGCGCCGATCGCCTGAATCGATGCGTTGAGCGTGTCGCGAACCATGGCGCTGCTCTCGAGGGGAAGGCGCTGCTGCAGTGTGACGAGGGCGGCGGGGGTGCCGACCTTGGCCACCGCGCGCACCGCCTGGTTCCGGAGCTGAGCGTCATCGGACTTGAGGGAGGGAGCGACCTCGCTGAGCGCGGCGTCACCCCAGCCGGTGCACAGGGCCCAGGTGGCAGAGCGACGGAGCAAGGAGTCGGCCTGCGCGTCCTGAACGACGCCGAGGACGTAGGTGTGGGTGGTGTCGGTAGGGAAGAAGCCCAACGCCCACACCGCGCTCGAGCGCCGCGTACGGCCCACGCTGGCGTCGTTCGCAATGTCGATCAGGGCGAGATCCACGCCATCTCCGAGCTTAAACAGCTCGTCGCGGGTCGGGGCGTCCTCGTAGCCGGACACGAGGTCGAGCACCCGGTCGCGCAGCGTCACTTCGGCGGCGAAGGCGGGCTGGGCTGCTGCGAGCCAGAGGGTGAGTGTAGAGGCGATGAGCATGACGCAGGCTCCGGGGTCAGGAGGGGCAGATGGCTGTAGGGTATCCTGAGCCGCAGGCGAACGCCGCGGAGCGGGCAGTAGCAATACTCGCCGGAGACCCTCCGGAAGCCATAGCGAGTCGGCGAGGACAGGGTCAATCGCAAACCCGGCTCACCCGCCCGCCTTCGCGCACTTCGTACACACACTGCCCGGCGGGGAGCTGAAGGTGCCCGCCGCTCGCGTACACCGCCGTGGCCAGCCCGTCCGCCAGCGCTCCCTGTGAGGCGCGCACAAACACCCCTCGGAGCGTGTGGATCGGCTCCCCCGTCCTGCGATCCACGATGTGATCGGGTTGCTGATCCTCTCCGGACGTAGAGACCGCCTCGTCCTGCAAGCGCACGGTTCGCGTCACACCCGCCACCGCCACAGTGACCGGCCAACCCGCGCGCCCGGCCCCCGAGGAGCCGTGCGCCACGATGTCGCCCCCGGCGTCGACCACGAAGTCAGCCACACCGTGCTCCAGGAGCGCGTCCGCGGCGCGATCCGCGAGAAACCCCTTCAGCACGCCGCCCAGGTCGATCGAGGTCCCTGGAGGCGCCGACAGCGAAGCACCGGTGCGAACGAGGGGACCGCCGAGGCGCACGATCGAGAAGGCGCCGCCGGTCCGGACGCGAAGCTCCTCAGCGAGGTCCAGCAACTGCCAGGCTTCGACGGCGATCTCCACCGAAGCTCCGCCCATGACCCTGCGGGTCGCCGAGCCAGGATGCCACTCCGAGAGCTCGGCCTCCCACGTAGAAATTGCCGCATAGGCGGCGTCCACGGCTCCGGACGGGACGGCTCCGGCGATGGTGATGCCCACCACGGTCCCCGCCCCGGGTCGGGACGTTCGGCTCAGCGCCCCCGCATGCGCGAAGCTCGCGCCCAGCGCCACGCACAGGAGCACGCACAGGACGATGCCCCCCCACCTCACGAGCGAGCCCGCGGCCCCCACATGTCCCACGTCGCCAACGCGCACATGTACAGGAACCCCGCCAGCAGCCCAAAGTTGACAGGAAACAGCGCCACGCCAAGGGCTGGCGACCCGTACGCCACGCCCCATGGCAACGCGATCTGCGCCGCCATGAGGACGGATGTGCCCACGATCGCCGCCGCTTTGCGCCAGCGTGTATCGCCTCCGAGGTTGTACAGGTGGGCGACCACCAGCAGCACCACCGGCTCGGTGAACAGGTGGAAGTGGGTCAACTCGGCCAGCTGGCGGTACGACTTCGGGTAAGCAACACCGAGGTCATCGCCTCGCCAGTACGTGGTCGCCTGCGCGGCCGCCGTGCCCATTCCGTCGAGGTGCAGAAGGCCGGCGCTCACCAGACCAAGCACCGTGAACACCAGAAACGCGGTGTAGAGCAGCCGCGCGGTCACATCGAGGCGGCGGAGCGCGCTCCCCGATCGCCCCTGCGGGCCTGCGGGGCCAGATCCGGCGGGGCCAGATCCGGCGGGGCCGGACCCGTCGCGAGGGGAGGGTGCAGCGCGGGCTCCGAAGTCCTTCATGGGATGCCGAGCCACGTAGCCAGAAGTACACTCGCGCGACGGGCGCCGACCGCCAGCGCGCGCGTGCTGATCGTCGCCCCAGAGACGATTCGGATCTCCTTTCCGGCGCGCATCGGGGCACGGAAGCTAAGTCCCGTGAACTGGCCACGAAAGCTCTCGGCGCGAACGCCGTCCCCGTACGCCTCGCGGTACACCATCACCTCGATACGCTCGATCGTCGCGTCGACCCGCAGCTTGACCCCGAAGGTGATCGGCTCGTGTTGGCCGTTCTGTTCGTCGATTAGGGCGTAGCCCGCAGGGGCCCCGGGGGCGACAGGGGCCCCGGGGGCGACAGGGGACCCGGGAGCGACAAAGAACGTATACGCCTGCTTCGTCGGAGCGTACCCGAGGGTGGCGACGAGCCTCGCCTGCTGCGTCGCGTTCGGCGTCCACGAGACGGACGATGTCGAACTATCTGGGAAGAACGAGGTGAGTAGCGAGTCCTCCGTAAAGTACGCGTAGGCGTGCGCCCGCTCAGGCGCAGCGCAGAGGAACGCCAGCGTCGCCGTGGTGCGCACAATTTTGAAATTGATTTTCATTTTCGACTTCCCGGATCCACCTCGCCGGTGTAGCTTATTGATAATGAAAGTCAACTTCAATTTGATCTCGGAGACCTCACGATGCTGTTCACCGTCCTCTTCCACACCCTCCCCTTCGTTTCGCCCGCGCTCGCCGGCGAACGCCTCTTTGCCTGGACGTATGGGGCGGGCACCGTGCCCAAGGGCGGCATCGAGCTGGAACACTACCTGACAGCCCAGACCCACGGGGGCCCCGCTTCGACCGACTGGGAGCATCAGGTCGAGCTGGAGTACGGCGTGAGCAACCGGCTGGAGCTCGGCGTGTATGCCGTCGCCGGGCAGGTTGGTGGGGGGCCGCTCGCATTCACGAAGTACAAGGCGCGCTTCCGCTACTCTCTCGCGCCGATGGGGGTGTGGCCGGTCGACGTAGCTGTTTACGGCGAGTACGTCGGATACACCGGGCTAAACGAGAGGAAGATCGAGGAAAAGGTGATCATCGGCAAGGACATCGGCAAGCTCGCGCTGGCACTGAACATCACCGCGGAGCAGAAGTTCAGCTCCGCGCCGCCGGAGCTCGTCCTGGAGCCTACCCTCGGCGTTGG
>SHYV01000034.1 GCA_009692605.1 Myxococcales bacterium | reverse complement strand
GGGGCGGCGGCGGGGGGGGCGGCGGCGGGGGGGGCGGCGGCGGGGGGGGCGGCGGCGGGGGGCGCGGCGGCGGGGGGGGCGGACGCGCCGCTTTGGGGGGTGTCGGTCACGCACCGGAGCTAATCAGAAACCCCTACCTTCGCTCTACCACCTCATCCGCCAGATACCGCTCTTGCGGCGCCTCGGCGTCCCCGACCTGCCAGGTCTGGAGATGCAACTCACTGCCGGCCACGTCCACCTGCAGCCATCCGTGCTGACCGTCGAGGAGGCCCACCCCAGAGGGGATCTCCGGGTAGGCCACCTTGCGACGCAGTCCGAGCGTGTCGTCCGCCGCACCAAGGATGCCCTCCCAGGGGTGGTCCCCCGCCGACGGCACCACCAGGTAGCCGACCCCGTCCTCGACACCCCGACCATACTCGCCCGACGGCGCCAGCTCCGCGCCGGAGCGCATCGGCAAATAGCGCTCGTTCAAGTGGTTGTGCCCGGTGATGACCCAGTCCAGGTGCCCGTCGTACAGCTCGGTGATCGACTGCAGATCGAGATCGCCGTTGGGCGGGATCACGCTCACCGTGTAGGGCGAGTAGTGCTGGTACGCGATCACCCAACCCGGATCAGCGGTCCCCAAAACACCCTGCGCCCAAAGGTACTGGTTCCCGCCGTACAGCTGCTCATCGGACGTTTCGGTGTCCAGCCCGATCGCCCGCACGGTGCCGTAATCAATGGTGTAGTACCGCTCCTCACCCGGCAGGTCGAACCACGCCGCGAACGAGGTGTAATCCACCGGGTCTCGCTCAATTTTCGTGTCATGGTTCCCTGGCACCGGGAGCATCGGCAGCCCGGTGAACAGATCCCTGCCCCCCTCGAAGTACCGCCACCAATGGCCCGGCCTGTCCGTGCTCGCGAGGTCTCCCGGCACGAGCAGGAAGCGGGACGGTCCGTACATCAAGTTGGCCTCTTGCACCAACATGGCTTCGGCTACCGCGGGCCAACGGTCGGAGTCCGAGCCGTTGTCCTGCATGTCGGCCGCCACCAGGAAGGTGAAGCTGTCCTCTCCGTCCGACAGGGTCAGGAAACTGTAGATGTCCGATGCGTGGCCGGCGTTGTCGTACACACGGTAGTAGATCCGTGCGCCCTGGGGAAGATCTATCAGCGCCACGTGGTGACGTGTGTCAACAACATCTCCGACCGCGAAGCTCCCAAGTTCCTCGGTGAGGCCGTACTCGACCACGCCGATCGACGGGGTGGAGTTTTCCCAGCTCACCACCATGCCATCGCGGGGAGTGACCTCGTCGTTCCACGACAAGTAGGGCGCAATGTAGGGAAACTCCGTGCCACCGTGCCACTCCCGCCCGCTGTTGTCGTCGAGCGTCACCCCGTCGGTGAACTCAACGTGGAGAGCCCTCAGCCCGTCCGGCACGTCGACGGTCACCTCCCAGCGCCCCGCGGAGACGAGGCTCATCGCCACGTCCGTGTAGTAGGTCTTCTGGTTCTCGCTGTCTTCCTCCATCTCTTGCTCCACGCCGTCCGCCGCCCACCAGCCGTCGAACCCGTAGCGCAGCGTGACCTCGGCTCCGCCCGCCAACGCCCCCGCGTAGTGCACCACCACGGAGCCGCCCGCGATGAACACCGGAGGGTCCACCCACGTACCCGGGTCGGTCCACGGATCGAGCACGTCGATTCCGGGTGCCGCAACCGACACAGACTGAGCCCCCGTCGCGGTCGCCTCTCCATCGTCCGCGGTCGCAAGGCAGGTGTAGGTCCCCGTGCTCACCGGCGCGAAGGTCGGGCCCTCTCCCACATCCACCCCGTCGAGCGTCCAAACAAACGCCCACTCCAGCTCGTCGTCGTCCGCGTCCGTTGCGGTCGCGCTGCAGGTCAGGGTGTCCACGCTCGCTGCGGGCAACGCAGGATCGATGATCACGCCCACCCCGGACGGCGGAGAGTTCACGATCACGACAGGATCGGCCTCCACCGTCGCGCTGTCCCTCTGCGCGTCGCTGGCCCAGACCGAAAGGCCCACCGACTGGCCGCGCGTGAACCATGTGGCTCCGTTCAGATCCTCCGAGTCCTCGCCTGCTGCGACGCCGTCCACCGTCCATGCGTAGTGGATCACCAGCGCATCGCCATCCGCGTCGGTCGCGGCAACTTCGGCGGACAGGATCGAGCCCGTCATGGGATCGACCGGGCCGATGACAACGGAGGCGACCACAGGCGCACTGCCGGAAGCCGTGGCGGGCTGGGAGTCATCTCCCGGCCGCTGGCACGAGACCAGAAAGCAGGCGAGCGGGGGGACGAACAAGACAAGCGGGGTGATGCGCATGGAACGTCATGTAATCGGCCGGCGCACAACCGGGCGATGATGGCTGGCACGGACCCCACAGCGCGACGCCGACGCCGGCTGGTTGGCGCGATCTCCTCGGCCTGACGCTTGGCCACGCAGGCACCCGTCGAAGCGGTGATCGCAGCCACCGCAGCATCAAACGAGCCGCGAACCCCCTCTTCAACCACCTGCTCCCGCACCCCGAACGGAAGCGGTCGTCATGCAGGTTCAGCAGGGTGGCGCGCGGGTGGTTGGTCGGCGCGGAGCTGTGGCTGTGGCTGGGGCTGGGGCTGGGCGTCGCCGCGGCGCTGTGGGCGGGCCGGGTCGGGCACCCGGTGTTCGACGACCCGCTGCCGGCCATCGCGTGGCACGTCGCGTTGCTGCTTGCCGGCTGGGTGGGTGGCTCGATCAACGGGTACGGGAGCGTGCTGCTGCCCATGTTCTTCGTCGCCCCCGAGCTGGGCATCGACATCGTCGCGATGGGCCTGATCCGGGGGGTCACGGTCGATGGCGATCCGGTGCGGGTGTCCGGTCGGCCCAGCGTTGGTCGTAGAGGTCGTGAACGCGCTGGCCGGAATCGGCTACCACGCGGAGGTGGACCGATCCTTCGAGCCCCCGTGGACGGTGGAGGACATCTCGGCCGCCGGTCGCGTCCTGCTGGGCCGGTAACGGAGCCAGCCGGCCCGGGCCGCCCCCGGGCTGCCAATCCGCCGTCCCGGGCCGCCCAGTGCGTTACCGCACCTTGTGCCCCACGTCGTTCTCCTGCTCACCTCCTCGATCGCGCTCGGCGCCGATCTCCCCGCCTTCAGCGTAGAGCGCGGGGTGTTTGATGCGCCCTTCGACCTGACGTTGACACCCAGCCTGACGACAGACACACTCTATTGCAGCACCGATCGCAGCGAGCCTACCGCCCGGTGCGCGGCCGGGCTCACCGTCAGCGCGACGACCACCTTGCGCGTCCGCGCCCTCGGAGCAGACGGCGTCTGGTCACCCACAACGACGCAGACCTACCTCTTCCCGACCGACATCCTGACCCAAGCGAGGATGGACCCCGGGATCGTGCAGAGCGACGAGTACGGGCCCATCCTCGACGAATCGCTCAGGACGAGTCCCAGCATCTCCATCGTGCTCCCCGGCCCGATGAGCGAGACCGAGCAGGCGATCTCACTGGAGTGGATCGACCCGGCGGGCGCCGACCCGTCCGACAGCTCACAGGTCAACTGCGGCGCCAACATCATCGGTGGGACCAGTCAGGTCTACGAGAAGACCACCTTTCGGTTACACTTCCGCTCGCAGTACGGCGCCTCGAAGTGGGAGTTTGACATCTACGGTGACACCCCAGTGGGTGTGACCCCGGCGACGCAGTTCGACGCGCTTAGTTTGCGATCCGGCAACCATGATTCGCTGTTCTACCTCGGAACCGCGGGCCAATACACCCGAAACTACTGGATGGACGAGACCCAGCTGGAGATGGGGCACCTCGCACCGCACGGGAAGTACGTCCAGCTCTACGTGAACGGCAGCTACAACGGCCAGTACCACGTGCGCGAACGCTTCGACGCGGGCTTCATGGCCAGCTATCTGGGCGGAGAGGAGGAGGACTACGACGCGGTGAACGGCGGCTCGGTGTTCGACGGCACGTCGACCGCGTGGAACCAGCTGGTCACCTACGCATCGGTGGGCGACTACGTGGGCGTGCAATCGCTGCTGAACGTCGAGAACTTCCTCGATTACATGGTGCTCAACTGGTACGCGGCCAATTCGTGGGACTGGTCGCCCGATCACAACTGGATCGCCGCCGGCCCAAGTGAGCCCAACCAGGGGGGGTTCATCTTCCACTCGTCCGACTCGGACATTTGCCTTTATTACGCTCCAAATACCAACATCTTGTCCAATGCCGGCCCGTCGTACCTGTACCAGTACCTGATCACGAGCCGTGACCCGGAGTTCATGGTCGCGTTGGCCGACGCCATCCACAGGAACCTCGAGAGCGGGGGGCCGCTCACCTCGGCTCGCTCAACCGAGCGGTACGCGCGCATCGCGGGGCTCGCCGAGGACGGCGTTATCGGCGACTCGGCGCGTTTTGGGTACGGCGGGTGGAGCCGGGACGGGGACTGGATCCCGCAGCGCGATTGGCTGCTCAACGTGTTCTTCGTGCTCCGAACCAGCAACCTGCTCGGCCAAGTGAGGGCCGCCGGCTGGTACCCGCTCGACGCCCCCAATTTTGACACCATAGGCGGACTCGTCCCCGTGGGGACCGTGGTGGTGGCCGATGCGCCCGCCAGCTCGACGGGAGACCTTTGGGTCACGACCGACGGGAGCGACCCGCGGTCCGAGGACGGCACCGTCTCGCCGATGGCGACGGGTCCGAGCCGGTCGCAGGCCATCACGCTGGTGCACGGGTCCCTTTTGCAGGCACGAATCCTGCGGGACGGCACGTGGGGTCCGGTCGAGTCAGCGGAGTTCGACGTAGACGAGGCGGCGCCGCTGGTGCTGAACGAGTGGAGCGCCGTCGAGCCCGGCGAGGTGCTGGACGACGGGGACAGCGCGCTCGGCACCGTGGACGGCAACGGCGGGGACTGGATCGAGCTCCTCGTCGTAGAGGACCATCTGGACATTCGGGGTTGGTCCATCCGGATGCGCGACCGCCATCAGGTCGACTGGACGCTGACCTTCACCGACCAGCCCCTGCTTGAAGACCTGCGCGCGGGCACGATCGTCACCCTGGCCGAGGATCTGCCCGAAGACGCTGCCTATGACCCAGAGACCGGCGACTGGCGCTTCCACCTTCGGGTCACGGAAGACGGCGCGTACGTTCGGCCAACCGGCGTGGTGTCGGCGACCGGTGGTTTCGAGGTCACCGCCACGGACTGGCAGGCGCAGATCGTCGACGCCGATGGGTGGACCCGGGCCAGCC
Organism: Myxococcales bacterium; assembly: GCA_009692605.1. Classification (GTDB taxonomy): domain Bacteria; phylum Myxococcota_A; class UBA796; order UBA796; family SXON01; genus CAIUMM01. Next base: position 24,271 of record SHYV01000034.1, on the reverse strand, counting down.
CGGTCGGGGAGGGCGTGAACGGGCTGGCGGGGCTTGGCAGCGACGAGGCCGGGCAGCTTGCCGAGACGCCAGGGGCGGAGTTCCGCCCGTGGACCGGCTCCTACCGGGCGTCGAACGGCTCGACCTTCGGGTCACCCAATCGCTGGAGCGACGGGGAGCAGGACTTGTCCGACTTGCGCGGGGAGACCAGCACGATCCACGACATCGGCGACACCGGCGCGGCCCCGGGGGACTCGGCGGACCCACCGCGGGGCGGGCCCGAGGGGGGGGCCGGCTGCGGCTGCGGGACCGGCACGGGCCCGTCCGGGCTACTACTGCTGCTCGCCGGCCTCGCGGCGCGGCTCCGATCCCGCCCAGCGCTAGTCGCGCTCGGTGTGCCGCTGGTGCCGATGGCCCTGCTGGCCCTGCTGCCCGGATGCACCGGCGCGTCGTCGCCTACAGATGACTCGAGCTCCGGCCCCGCGGGCACCGAACCGAACCCCGATGCCTCCTGCTTCCGGGACCTCGATCAGGACGGCTACGGCTCCCCCGACGCCGCGATCGCGTGCGGGGGTGCCGCATCGGCGAACGACGCGGACTGCGACGACAGCCTCTCCAGCGTGCACCCGGGCGCGAGCGAGACCTGCAACGACGTGGATGACGACTGCGACGGAGCCATCGACGAAGAGCCGGTCGACGGCCTCCCGTTCTACGCGGACGGCGACGGCGACGGCTACGGCACCGACGTGGCCACCGCCTGCACGCTCCTCGAAGGCTACTCGCTCGCCGGCAGCGACTGCGACGATTCCAACCCTGCCATCCACCCGGGCGCCACCGAGGCCTGCGATACCATCGACGACGACTGCGACGGCATCGCCAGCGACTCGCTCGGCTCGACCTCGGCCTGCCCGGCCTCGACTTGCCTCGACGCGGCACAGAACGGCGTCACCGAGGACGGCTCGACCTGGATCACCCTCCCGTTCGGCGAGGTGGCGCCGGTGTGGTGCGACCAGACCACCGACGGCGGCGGCTGGACCCTCGCGTTCGTGCGGAACACGGCGGCTACCGACAGCCAGGCCAACTTCGGCGAAGGCAACGTCAGCACCGCGGCGCTCGCCGACTCCGCCGCCAACGCAAGCAGCGCGTCCGGCGGAGCGATGGGGTGGCTCGACCTCAACGCCTACTCCTACGACACCCTGCGGCTCGCGGCGTACAGCAACAGCAGCGAGACCTACCTGTCGTCCGACATTCCGCGCTCCGAGCTGCGGATCGCGTTCGGCGAGGACGGATACCAGCTGTATGGCGGCGCGACCGGCTACTATTGGTGCGGTGGGGACCGCAACTACACAGACTACGGCGTGGGGGCGATCAACAACCCAGCCGGCGCCCCTCCAGACTGCAAGGCCCACGGCTCGCTTGGCTCGGGCTGGGATTTCTCCCAATCCGGCTACGCGAATCAGGGGCTGACGCTCTGTGGCGGGGATGGCTCTTACTTCTTGAGCGCGAGCTGGGCGGGGAGCTACTCGTACTACGGGACAGCGGGCGGGGCGCAGGCGATCTGGGTGAGGTAGGCGGCGTCAGCCCGCGCCCCCCACCCGGTTACATCCGGCCGATGCCGCGCACCTTCAATACCACGGGCCCCTGCGACGGAGCGCGGCACTACATGCTCCCCGCCGAGGCCCGGCTGCCGGATCTCGTGCCGTGGGTGGAGGAGCAGCTCTACTTTGTCCTGCATGCGGCCCGACAGACCGGGAAGACGACCGCAATGCGGGCGTTCGCCGCCCGATTGCGGGAACGAGGGTACGTTGCGGTGTGGGCCACGCTGGAGGAGAGTCAGGGGCGCACGGAGATCGGGGAGGCTGAACCTACCTGGTTACTCGCCCTCCAGTTTGCGGCCGAGGATTCACTCCCGACCGACCAGCGGCCGGCGCCGATCCCGCCGGACGGATCCGTGGCGACGGGTAGCCAGCTTCGTGCCATGCTTCGCGCGTGGGCGGCCAAGGTTCAGGCGCCGATCGTCCTGCTCCTCGACGAAGCCGACGTCGTCATCGGCCCCGCGCTGGTGAACCTGCTTCGGCAGCTGCGCGCCGGGTTCATGGACCGTGGAGTTGGCCACTTTCCCGTGTCCGTCGGCCTGATCGGGATGCGCGACCTTCGCGACTACCTGGCGCAAGCCAAGGACGGTAGCCAGATCAACTCAGGCTCGCCGTTCAACATCAAGGCGGCGTCGCTCACCCTGCGGAACTTCTCCCACGCCGACGTCGCCGCGCTCTACGCGCAGCACACCGCCGACACCGGCCAGGTGTTTACGCCGGAGGCGGTAGCGCGCGCGTATTGGTGGACCAGCGGCCAGCCCTTCCTCGTCAACGCACTGGCGCGGGACTGCGTGATGGAGCGGGTCAAGGACCGGTCCCGCGTGATCACCGCGGACGATATCGACGCCGCCAAAGAAGCGTTGGTGCTCGCCCGAACCACGCATCTCGACGCGCTGGGGCAACGCCTGCGGGAGCCGAGGGTGGCGCGGGTGGTGGAGGCTGTGCTGCTCGGAGATTCCAAAGTCCCCTACGCCAGCGATGATTACGCCTACACGGTGGATCTCGGGCTGATCGCCAACGACGCGGACGGCGCCACGATCGCGAATCCGCTCTACCGCGAGGTGCTCGCTCGAGAGCTCAGCTACGAGGAGCAGCGAAACTTGCCCCGGCCGTGGTGGCCGTGGTCCCGCCCCGACGGAACGCTCGATGTCCCAGCGTTGGTGGCTGCGTTCATCGGGTGGTGGCGGCACAACGCAGCGGTGCTCGACGAGCGGAGTGAGAACGGGTACCGCGAGGCCGTCCCCCACCTCGTATTCATGGCGTTCCTGCAGCGGGTGGTCAACGGCGGGGGTCGCATCACGCGGGAATATGCCGCGGGGCGGGGCGCTTTGGACATTTTGCTGGAGTATGCAGGGGAAAGCCATGTCTTTGAGATCAAGCGCATCCCCGCGAGACACGTGAGCCGCGAGTACGTGCGCGAGGCGGGGCTGGCGCAGATCGCCCGGTACCTCGACACCGTCGGCGTGCAGGAAGGGTGGCTGCTGATCTTCGACCAGCGCCCGGGCCTCTGCTGGGAGGAACGGCTGACCGTGGAGGACATCGAGGTGGGCGGGAAGTCGGTGCGGGTGCGGGGGATGTAGGACCCCACCTCAATCAAACAGCGCCGAGATCTCATCCCGCGTGAGCTGACCAGCCAGCGCCTCGTCATCCAGTGCGGCGGCAGCGAGCAGCCGCTTCCGGGATTGCAGCTCGAGGATCCGCTCCTCCACCGTGCCCTCCGCCACGAGCCGCGTCGCCACCACGGGCCGGGTCTGCCCAATCCGATGCGCGCGGTCAGTCGCCTGATCTTCGACGGCCGGGTTCCACCATGGGTCCATCAGGAAGACGTAGTCGGCGGCGACGAGGTTCAGCCCGGTCCCCCCTGCGGTAAGCGAGAGCAAGAAGACCGGCGGCCCATCGGATGCCTGGAAGCTCGCGACCACCGCTGCCCGGTCGATCGTGCTGCCGTCTAGCCGCACGAACGGGATGCCCCGCGCCCGGAGGTGAGGCTCGATGAGGTCAAGCATCGACGTCCATTGGCTGAACACCAGCGCCTTGTGCCCCACCACGCGGGCCGCACCGTCGGCCTCGTCGGCCTCGTCGGTCGCGTCCGGTGCGTCGCCGATGCCCAGATCCTCCAGCGCCCCCAGCAGCATGTCGACCTTGCCGCTGCTCTCCGCGCTGCGTCCCGGCAGGAGCCCGGTGTGGCACGCGGCCTGTCGCATGCGCAGCAGCACCTCGAGCACCTGCAGGGTGCGCCCGCCGCCGAGCATCTTGGCGACGTCGGCGCGGGTCAGCGACCGGACCGACTCGTAGATCGCGCGCTCCTCGCCGGACAGCGTGCAGCGGAGGACGCGATCGGTGCGCTGCGGCAGGTCCTTCGCGACGTTGACCTTTAGGCGCCGCAGCACAAAGGGCCGCACCCGCTTTCTCAAGTCGTCCCGCGCCCGCTTGCTGCCGTTCATGATCGGCGCTCCGAAGCGGTCCCGGAAGGAGGCTCGGCTACCCAGCAGGCCGGGCTGCACACAGTGGAAGAGCGACCAGAGCTCTTCGAGCCGGTTCTCGACCGGGGTCCCGGTGACGCACAGCTTGAGCGCGGCAGGGACCCGGCAGGCGGCCTCGGCAGCCTGCGAATCCGGGTTCTTCATCGCCTGCGCTTCGTCGAGGATCAAGGTGGCCCACTCGCCCCCGCCCCGCTTGCCGTCCCCCGAGAGGACCTCGACGTCGAGCCGCAGGAGCGCCCAGGTAGTGACCGTCACGTCGGCTTCGAGGTCCAGTACGCGCTTCGGACCGTGGTAGACGTTCACGCGCAGCTCAGGCGCGAACCGCGCAGCCTCGGTCGCCCAGTTTCGCAGCACCGAGGTCGGCGCCACCACCAGCGCCGGCCCCAACTTCTTGCGGGCGAGCAGCGCGGCGAGGCATTGGATGGTCTTGCCGAGCCCCATGTCGTCGGCGAGCACGCCTCCACCGCGCTCGGCCAGCGTGGCCAACCAGGTGAGCCAGTCAAGGCCGCGCTGCTGATAGGGCCGCAGCACGCCGACGAAGCCCGGGTGGAGCGCCGCAGCCGGGACTGCGTCGAAATCGCCGGAGAGCGCCTTGAGCGCGGCCAAGGCAGGCGGGATCGGGAGGGCGAGGGCCTCCGCAGCGTCGATCAGCACCGCCGCGCGCGCGCGCGCCACCTTTCCATCCCGGCCTCTGGCGTCCAGCAGCTCGGCGAGCAGCGGCCCGTAGCGGTCCAGCCACTCTCTCGGGACGGGGCGGAAACCACCCTCCAGCAGCGGGACGAGCGAGACGTGCTCCTGCCATGCCGCGAGCAGCGCACGCGGATCCGCCCCCGCCGCGTCGATCTGCAGATCGAAGCCCCGAGCCCCCACCACCGCTGCGTCCGCATCGTCCCCGATGGTGATCGACGGATCGCCCGCCGCCCGTTCGATACGAAACTGTGGTGCTTTTTCGAGCACTAACGCCCGTACGGCCGGCTTCAAGCCCTCGACCCAACGGGCGGCTTCTTGCCCGAGGCGGGCCGAGCCGGAGCCGGGCGCCATCCTCATTTCGCCCAGCTCGGCCTCCAACTTCCGCTCAGCCGGGATGTCGCGGGCAGGCAGGTCACCGCCGATCCGCACCAGCGCGCCGTGCTTGAGCCGCGCGATGGGCGGGTCCCCGTAGACGATCTGCGGCGTGACCGCCAACGCCGACTCGCCCCCCACCGCCGAACGCGACGCCGTGACCTCCCACTCAATGCGCGGCGGCACCGAGACCACCCTCGGCAGTCGAGCGGAGCGTCGCTCCACCGGGATCAACTTCTCGACTCGCGGCAAGAACCGCGTCAGCAGCTCCTCAGCGTCGCTCGCCTTGTAGATGAGGCCGCTCTTCAGCCGGTTCTTGAGCTCCACGTCCAGCCCGCCATCGGTGAACGGCCGCAGCACGGTGCCCATCCGCACGACGCCATTACGGAACGCTTCGTCGATCCCGCTGGCCGCGACCAGGTGCACCTTCCATCCCCCGTCATGGTCGATGACGAGAGCCCGCGGGAGCACCGGAGCGCCGTCGGCCTGAACCGCGCTGCCGTCGAGCGTGAGGTCAAGCCCCTTCAGGGCGGCCAGCACGTCCATCAGGATCAAGCGGGGCACGATCGGCGACCCTTCACCGGTGGTGCTCACCAGCCACTCCCTCGCCAGCCGCTGGACCAGCCGGTCGTCGTCGGTCCAGACGGCGTCGGCCGCCGCGGCGAACCCGAGCCGCAGCCCCTCGGGGCTGCGTGAAAGGCGCCATTGGACGCGGCCGGCGACGCGCTGCGTGAACGTCCCCGCCTGACGCGCGATCGCCGCGGCGGCGAAGTGTGCGCAGGCCTTCTGCTCGCAGTCGCAGTACCAGTCCGAGTCGGTGGGCCACCAGGTGACCTCGTAGGGCGCGGCGCGCGGAGGCACACGGACGAGCCAGGTCTCCTCCTTCGGGGACCGCTTCTGGAGCGCTACGCCGCCGGCCTCTGCGAGACCGCGCGCGCGGTCCCACAGGCTCGGCGGGACGACCTGGCGTGCCTTGGTGAGCACCTCAGCCCGGCTCCCCGCTGGCCGCGACAGGAGCTGCGGCGCTGGCGGGCTCGGAGGTCCGGCGCGACTCGACGGCCAGCCAGACCGCCATCACCACCGCATACCCGAACAGCATCCACGCCAATCCTCCCACCAGGTAGACGCGGTGGTCGGGGTGGGTGACCTCGGTGTAGTTCGTCCACAGCTCCATCGAGGCGAGCAGGGCGAGGCCGACGGTGTGGCGGGCCCGGGGCCCGCGAGGCCCGCCCTGCACCATCCCGGCGGCGTGAATCACCCAAAGTGTCCAGCGCGCAACGTAGTAGTAGTAGCTCGCCGTGGTCAGCAGGAAGAACGGGATGAACCCGAACGCAAAGCCCTCCTCGTCGGGCCGCTTCCTCAAGCCCCACCCCATCACCAGCATGACAACCCCAGCGAGGCCGTACCGGACCGGCTTCTGCTGCTCGACGACCTCCTTCATCTCCCGGGTGATCAACTTCGGGAGCAGCTCGCCCTGAAAGGGCAGCGCCAGCGCCAGCCCGATGCGCCGGGACGACAAGTTCTCCGACTTGTTGTGGTCGGTCATGTTGTCGAGGTGAATCAGGACCGGACCCGGGCCGACGATCACCGTCGCGACCCCCTGAACCACCACCAGGCCGACCGCGAACCCAAGGGCAAGCCGCAACAACGGCCGGTGCACCTGCCTGCTAAGCAGTCCGAACAGCCCCTTCATCGCCGGCCCGTAGAGCCACACCGCCGGGAACATGCGCACCGTCGCAGACCACGCGGTGAGCACGCCAGCGAGCACCGGCCGCCCCTTCCGAATGCAGGCCATCGCCATCACGAGCAGCGAGACATAGTCGTAGCGAAAAAACGCCCAGGTGATCGTCGGCCAGCGCGTTGAGTAGGTCAGCACCAAGAACAGCGCGGCCCAGCCCGCTGTGGTCGCGTCCCAGGCCCACGCCACCGAGACGATCGCCAAGCCGAGCCAGACCAGGTCGAGGTAGCCGAGGGTCTTGATGTACTCGACCGGAACGTGGGTGAACGGCAGCGCCTGCGCCACCCAAACGGTGGTTCCGTTGAACCCGTGGTCCTGGATGAGCTGTCGCCAAAGCTCAGAGTTCATCCCCTCAATGTCACGCTGCAGGTACAGAAAGTCGTGTGAGAACGCCTGCCAGCGCTCGGGGGTGAACTTGGTCTGCTTGACGACCGCGCCCTTGGCCAAGGCCACGGAGATCGGCTGGTAGTGGTGGCCGTCGTCGTCCTGATCCATGTATTTGCTCCCCTCTTTGAAGTGGGGGCCCCCGCTCTCGTGATCGGCAAGGATGCAGGCCGGATAAAGGTCGTAGTAGCCGAGCTCGTCGAAGTACTTGGCGTCGAGGTAGTAGTGGATCAGGTCGTAGGCGTCGACCGAGCGGAACGGGAGCTTGAAGCCGAACCGGCAATAATTGGCGACGCTGATCAGCAGCAGCGCGCCCAGCAGGCCGCGGGCCACCCGCGGCTTGAGCCACACCCACGCGAGCGCGAGGAGCACCGCTCCGCCGCACAACCAGAACTTGTACGTCTCACTCAGGCTGCGAGAGATGTCCATCGTTAGTTCCCGGCCATGGCGGCTTCGCGTTCGGGTGGGGGTGCAAGGGGCACGACTGCGCGGGCGAGAGACCTCGTGGGGGAGGGCCGCCGGAGCGTCTCGACCGCGACCCAGCCGTAGCCACCTCCGAAGATCAGCAGGAACGGCGTCGCCGCGACGTGGCCGCTCGCGCCCGCCCACGCCGCCACCGTCAGGTTGAGCGCCGCGAGGAGGACCTCCACCGGCGGCAGCGAGCGGGCGACGCCGTAGCTCCCCGGCCCTCCGCCGTTCTTGGGGGTTCGTACAAACTCTCCTCGCCCAAGGCAGAGCCCCTCAAAGGCAGCGCTCGCTTGCGAAGGGCCCATGCCGATGCCGAGGGCGAGCGCCAGCGGCAGGTCCCGCCAGCGGGCCCCGCCGGCGCGGTAGTAAGCGGCGTTCGAGAGGAGGGACAGCCCGACAAGCGGCAGGTCCAGCCAGACGTCGCCGACTGAGGCCGAGCCGCGGGTCAGGACGACGAAGGGAAGGAGGGCGCCGACGGCGACGCAGAGCGGCCAACCGAGGTTGCCGGTGAGGTGCACCAGCGCCTCGAAGCGCACCCGCAGCGACACGGGGGCGACGACGACGCGCCATGCCAGCTTTCGCGCGGTCTGGAGGCTGCCCCGGGCCCAGCGTCGTTGTTGGGCCAGGAACGCGGGCAGTCCGCCCGGAAGCTCGGCCGGGACAGCGTTGTCGCAAAGATACACAAAGCGCTCTCCATCGAGCAGCGCCCGGTAGGAGAGGTCGAGATCCTCGGTGAGCGTGTCGTGCTGCCAGCCGCCTGCGCGCACGATGGCGTCCCGCTGCCAGACCCCGGCGGTGCCGTTGAAGTTGAACCAAGCCCCAATCGCCTGACGGGCCGGCTGCTCAACCACGAAGTGGCCGTCGAGCAGCGCTGCCTGAGCGCGGGTGAGCAGATTCTCGTTCCGGTTGATGTGCGTCCACCGAACCTGCACCATGCCAGCGCCGGCGACGACGTGAGGGAGCGTCTGCTCGAGAAAATCGGGCCCGGGCACGAAGTCCGCGTCGAAGATCGCGATGTAGTCGCCGCGTGCCAGCTCGAGGCCATGCGCGAGCGCCCCCGCCTTGAACCCGGCGCGGCCGCTGCGCCGCACGACCTCGGTGGCGATCCCGCGCTGCAGAGCGCCCGCCACCGCACGGGCCGCCGCAGGCCCGGTGTCATCGGTCGAGTCGTCCAGGAGCTGGATCTCCATCCTGTCCGCAGGCCAACGCATAGCGGCGACCGCGTCCACGAGCCGCGCCACAACGTCGCGCTCGTTGTAGACCGGGAGCTGTACCGTCACGAACGGCCGGTCGTGAAGCGCTGGGGCCACCGGATCCGGCGCGCGACGACGAACCGCCCAAAGCAGCGCCAAGCGATGGACTCCGTGGAGCGCAAGGAGCGCGACCACGGCGAGATAGCATCGGTAAACCACCTCGGTCATGCGGCCTGCCCCTTCACCCGTTCCCCCTCGATCCGCCACCCGATCTCCACGGAGGACACCGGCCTGACCTGGCCTCGTTGCTCCGGGTGGTGCTGTATTTTGACGTGTTCCGGCACCCCGTTCGTCCGGCAGAGGCCGCGTGGATGTGCGGGGGCCCGGTCGGTGGGGTCATCCGGGAGGCGGTCAGCGCCGGGGCGCTCGTAGAGACTCAAGGTTTTCTGGTCCGGCCCGGACGTGCCGACACCGTGCAGCGAAGGCGGGAGCGCGCCGAGCACGCCGAGCGCCTGTGGCCGGCCGCGATGCGCGCGGCGGGGCTGCTCTCCTCGCTGCCCTTCGTCCGCGGTGTGCTGTTGACCGGGGGCCTGTCAAAATTGAGCTCCGAGCCTGGCGGTGACGCCGATTTTCTGCTGCTGGTGGAGCCCGGGTGCGTCTGGACCACAAAGACCGCGCTGCAGGTCATGCGGCGCGGCCTCCCCGAAGATCTGCGGCGCCTGTTCTGCACCAACTACCTCCTGTCCACCCACACGCTGGAGCTGGATGACCGGGACGTCTTCACCGCGTTTGAGCTAGCAACATCGATCCCGCTCTCCGGTGGGCCGTTGTGCGCTGACTTCATCCGGGCGAACGCGTGGGCCCGAAGGTGGATCCCTGGGCTGGACTGGGCCGTCGCCCGAGCCGAGGCGGCGCCGGTAGGAACGGTGCACCCGTCCCGGCTGGCCCCGCTGGCGCGCTGTCTGGATGATCGCCTCCAACGGAGGTGGGACAGCCTCTGGAATCGAAAATACGACTGGCTCGCGGACGACGTCCGGGCCCGTCGATTCAAGCGGTCCTCGGACCGCGCCACCAACCACCTCCACGACTTCCGGGGGTTCGTCATCCGCGAGTACCGCGCGCGCTGCGCCGAACTGGGAATCGACCCGGCCGACGCGTCGTGAGGATCGCGATGCTGGGCCTGCGCGCTCCCTGGGGTGTTGAAGGAGGCGTGGAGGCGGCAGTGGCGGCGCTCGCCCCCCGGCTGGTGAAGGCGGGCCATCAAGTCACCGTCTACTGTCGCACCCGCTACAACCCGTACGGCAGCTGCATGCGGGAGGGTGTCCGCCTCGTCGATGTCGACAGTGTGTACGGGCGAGCGAGCGAGGCGTTCGTGCACACGCTGCTGTGCGCCCCCCGCGCGGCCAAGGACCATGACATCGTGCACCTGCACGCCTGCGGGCCGGGTCTGTTTGCGCCGATCCCCAGATTGTTAGGACGAAAAACCGTGGTGACCCTGCACGGCGCGGACTGGCAGCGTGAAAAATGGGGCCCCACAGCGCGAAGCGTGCTGCGGATGGGCGCAGAGGTCGCGGGGCGCACCGCCGACGCTCTGGTTGCGGTCTCCGCCGGGTTGGCCGCGTGGGGCAATCGCTTCGGGCCGGGCTGTGTCCACATTCCCAACGGTGTAGGCGCCCATCTGCCCGTGCCCTGGGATTCGACCGTATTTCCCATGCTGCAGCCCGGTCGGTACCACTTGTTCCTCGGGCGGCTTGTGCCGGAGAAGGGGCTCGACCTGCTGGTGGAGGCCGCGCGGACCCACAGGGGTGACCCGATCGTGATCACCGGCGGCGCGTCCCACACCGATGGATGGGCCGCCCGCCTGCGAGCGGCGGCGCCTCCGAAGGTCATCTTCACCGGGAGCCGCTTCGACCTCGAAAAGCGCATGCTGCTCACCCACGCCCGGTCGTTCGTCCTGCCGAGCCGCACCGAGGGGATGCCGCTGGCGCTTCTGGAGGCCATGGCAGCCGGGCTTCCGATCCTCGGCAGCGGGATCCCCCCGGTCCGGGAGGCGCTGGGCGAGACGGGCCAGATCGTGGAGGGTTCAGCCGAGGCGTGGGCGCGTGCGCTCGAGGCGCTGGAGGCGTGGCCGGAGCCTGAGCGGGTCGCTCGCGGCGAGGCGGGGCGGCAGAGGGCGCTCGCCCTGTTCGGCTGGGAGCGCGCTGTGGACGCGCATCTGGATCTGTACCGTCGTTTGGTGCCGGATTCCGCGAAAAACGGGTAGGTCGTTGCCCCCCGGCCGGATATGACGCGACCCATTTCTGGAGTCCCCATGACCGCACCCATCCGCGTTTCTGTCACCGGCGCCGCAGGCAACATCGGCTACGCCCTCGTCTTCCGTTTGGCCTCAGGCGATTGCTACGGCAAGAACCAGCCGATCATCCTTCAGCTCCTCGAGATCCCCCCTGGCATGAAGGCCCTCGAGGGCGTGGTCATGGAGCTGCTCGACTCCGCGTTCCCGCTCCTGCACGGCGTCGAGATCTCGGACGATCCGAACCAGGCGTTCTCTGGCATCAACCAGGCCTTCCTTGTCGGCTCACGGCCGCGCACCAAGGACATGAACCGCGCCGACCTCATCTCTGCGAACGGGCCGATCTTCACCGGTCAGGGCCGCGCCCTCAACGACAACGCTGCGGGCGACCTCCGCGTCCTGGTCGTCGGCAACCCCTGCAATACCAACGCGCTGATCGCGGCGCACTCGGCTCCTGGCATCCCGAAGAACCGCTTCCACGCGATGACCCGGCTCGACGAGAACCGCGCCAAGGCCCAGCTCGCCAAAAAGCTGAGCGCGCTCCCCGGCGAGGTCTCGAACCTCGGCATCTGGGGCAACCACTCGGACACGATGTACCCCGACTTCGCCAACGCGAAGGTTCGCGGTCTGCCGGTGCCTGGGCAGGTCGGGCAGGACTGGCTTCAGGGCGACTTCCTCAAGACCGTGGCGACCCGCGGCAAGGCGATCATCGAGGCCCGCGGCCAGAGCTCGGCGGCGTCCGCCGCGTCGGCAGCGATCGACCACATGTCCGCGCTGTGGCACGGAAACGCCGCGGGGGACTTCACGTCGATGGGCGTCTGGTCGGACGGCCAGTACGACGTGCCCAAGGGGCTGATCTTCAGCTTTCCGGTCACGTCGGGCCAAGGGAACTTCAGCATCGTCGAGGGCCTCGCGCACGACGACTTCGCCAAGGCGAAGATCGCCGCGACAACGCAGGAGCTGCTGACAGAGCGTGAGACCGTGAAGGACCTGCTGGCGTAGGGCCTTGGCCTCCGAACCGATCGGGCGGGCGGAGGCCGAGCGGCGCGATGGCGTGCTGCGCGCCTATCTGGCGGGGTGCGACTGGGACCTGACCGGCGAAGCCAGCCTGCGCCGGCACCTTGTGCTGCACAGCGCGACGCTGCTGCCGGATTTTCCGCTGCTGGTCGGGCTGGAGTGGTCCGCGCGCACCGGGCACGCAGGCGACCTCCTGTTCTTCGACGGCGACCGGAAGCTGTTGGCCGTCGAGATCAAGGTGACGGACAAGAGGGCGAAGGCTCGACGACTGCACAAGGTCGAGGCTCAGGCCCGAGACTTCGCCCGCGGGGCGCAGGTTGTGTTCCCCTGGGCGCGGGTCGAGGGCCGGATCTACACCAGCGTCGAGCACGCCGCGGGGCGTTGCCCGCGCGCCCCCCGGGAGAACCGGCTGACGGCGAAGGGCTACACGCCTCAGGCCGAGGGGGGCGATGTCGAGGAGGGCGAACTGTGAAGAGACGGCTACACTCTGTTCAGGAGCCCCCTGAATGACGCTGGCCTTCGCGCTGCTGCACTCGCTTTCGGCGGCGAACGCGGCGACCGTAGCGGTGCTCGACTTCCATTCCTGGGGCGCCAGCCAGGCCGAGACGGAGAGCACGACTGAGGGCGTGCGGGCCGCCTTGCTGACCGAGGGGCGGCTCGTCGCGCTCCCCGGCTCAGACATCGCCGCCGGGGTCTCCGCGACCACCGAGACCGAGCTGCGGGCGGCCAGAGGACATGCATCCGAAGCCCGTCGGCTGTACCTCGCCGGCGATCTGCAGGGTGCGATCTCCGCGGCGACCGCCGCGGTGAGCGAGCACACCGCAGCGCTCTCGCAAGTCGGCCGGCGCCCCGAGCTGGCGGACGCGTGGTTCACGCTGGGGGCGGCGTGCTCGAAAAGCGGGCTTTCGTCAACTGCGGCGGACGCCTTCGAGCACGTCGCCCAGCTCTACCCCCGCTACCTGAAGGAGCGGGCCGCGAACGTATCGCCACCGGCCCGCGCGCTGATCGCAGCCGCAGAGGCGGCTACCGGCCAATCGCAGGTCGATCGTACCGATGTCGCCGAGGTGCTCCACGCGCTCGACGTCGACTGGGTTGTCACCGGCTCGCTGGATGAGGGCGGCGGCATCGAGGTGCAGGTGTGGGGCCCCGGCGGGGGGCAAGGGGGAAAAGGGGGAGAAGGGGGGGACGGGGACCAGGACGTGAAGCTCATCGCCGCGCTGCACGACTACAATCTGGGATCGTCCGACCCCACCGACACGTGGCGGGCCATCGCGGCCGAAATCGGCAAGCGGACGGCGGCATCGGGCCCCGCTCGGGCGGACCCGGGGGGCACGCCGGACCGGGCGGTTGTTCGATCCCACGACGAGCCGACAGCGGCAGCCCGACGCAGCGTGGACCTACCCGCCCGGCGGTGGTGGTTCTGGACCGGGGCTGCGGCCGTCGTCGGCGGCGGGGTGCTGGTGGGGTACGCACTCTGGGAGCCGGCCCCAGCCATCGTGGCGGGTCCAGACACCTGGAGCGTCCGGATCGACGGATTGTAGCCCCCATCGTCCATCTTCCGTCGCGCTGAGCCCGTCGCGACGGCGATAGGGTTGACAACAAGGGACCACACACGTAAACAGCGGGGTTACCCCACAGGCGATTCGAGGTCCAACATGCGTGTCGTTTGCGATAATTGCGGTGCTTCTTACAAAATCCCGGACAGCAAGCTGACCCGGGACGTCAACAAGGCGACCTGCAGAAAGTGCGGACACGCCATCTACATCCGGAAAACGGGCACGGAGAACGTCGAAGCGACGCCGGAGCCCAGCGAAGAGCGCACGGCGATCAAGTCCGTGGCCGACCTCGACCGACCGACCGCCGTCCAGCACGACGCGTCGGGTGGCGAGTCCACCATCCCGCGCGACGAGCCGATGCTGGGGGATGCGGGGCACAGCCTGCGCGGTGGGGGCGTCACCCTCCTGCCGAACGACAAGCGCCCGCAGCCAAGCGGCGGGTACTCGCTCAACGGCCCGTCGATCGACCGCGACCGGCCGACCATCGCCTCGCAGCCCGTAAGCTACCCACGCTCGGCAGGCCATTCTGTACCCGCCGCAGCAGCCCCACCGAAGCCGGCCGTCCCTTCGCTGGCGCCTCGGCCCACGCCCGCCCCGGTGACCGGTGGGCTTCAGCCTGTGCCCGCGGCTGCGTTCCCTTCGCCTGTCTCCCAGGCGGCTCCTGCCGCGTCGCTCGCGCCGCTGGAGTCGTTGACTTCGTCCCCGACCTACGATCCGTCCGTTGATCTGACGTTCGCGCTGCTCGGCGCCACCGTCGCGCTCCTCGGGGTGGCGTTGCTCGTCGTCGCGAACCTGATGTTCAACGCGTGGCTGGGCGCTGGCGGGTCGTTCCTCGCATTGTTCGGGCTGCTCGTCGTGGTCGGCGTCTTGCTGACCGGCGGGCGGGGCACCCGTAAGGCCGCTCCCCTGATGGCCGTGCCCGTGGCGCTGCTGATCGGCATGGGCGGCGCGCTGGCGACCAGCGCCGGGGGGTACTGGCTGCGGGTCGGGTCCAACCCGGTGGTCGCGGTGGTCGTACCACCGCCCGCCGTCAAGGCGGATGCAGCCGCAACCATGGCGGACGTCGCCACGGCCCCGGAACCCCTGCTCTTCGAGGGAGTGGAGCCGGCCGTCGCCCCCGTGGAGCCGGTCGTCGCAGCTGTGGAGCCGGTGGCCGCGCCCGCTGTGGCGCCCGCGCCTGTTGCGGCCCAGCCCACCCGCATCGCCCCCAGCCCCGAGTCCGAAGCGAGGGCGGCGGAAGCTCGAGCGACCGCCGACGCCAAGGCCGCCGCCGACGCCAGGGCCGCTGCCGACGCCAGGGCCGAGGCCAAAGCAGCCGCCAAGGCCACCGCCGACGCCAAGGCCGCTGCCGCTCGAACGACGAGCAAGACGACTGTGTCGTCGTCGCCCCCCGCGAGCACCTCGTCAACCGCCACAACGAGCGCGGCCCCTGCAATCAGCCTGCAAGTCGTCGACGTCATGCTCCGCTCCAACAAGGCAGTGAAAACCTGTTTCATCAACGAGATGCACGACAACGGGGGTTCGGTGCCCAAGGGTGTCAAGGTGAAGCTGACGATCGACCCCTCGGGCAAGGTCTCCAAGGCGTCCACGCAAGGCGACTACAATGGAACGCCCTTCGATTCCTGTCTCGGCACCGCGGTCAAGGCGATCACCTTCCCGCCTTCGCAAGGCGATGCGATCACGCTGACCTACCCGTTCCAGACGTGACCGCCGGCCGGTAGGCCCATCGGTGTCCACAGGGGTGACACGGTCGCGCGCGCGGCATACCACGCGCGCCCTTTCCGACCGGAGCCCCCGTGGCAGCGACTATCCCTATCCGCAACATCGCCATCATCGCCCACGTCGACCATGGCAAGACCACGCTCGTCGACGGCCTTCTCAAGCAGGCCGGCACCTGGCGCTCCAATGAGCACGTTGTCGATCGCGTAATGGACTCGATGGACCTCGAGCGTGAGCGCGGAATCACCATCATGGCGAAGGTGGCGTCGGTTCACTACAAAGGCGTGAAGATCAACATCGTCGATACCCCAGGGCACGCAGACTTCGGCGGCGAAGTCGAGCGCACGCTGAAGATGGTCGACGGGGCCATGCTCCTCGTCGATGCCTCGGAAGGCCCGCTGCCCCAGACCCGCTTTGTGCTCCGAAAGGCGCTCGAGGCCGGTCTGTCGATCATGGTGTGCATCAACAAGATCGACCGTCCGGACGCCCGCATTCCCGAGGTCATGAATGAGGTGTACGACCTGTTCATCGATCTGGGTGCCACCGAGGAGCAGATCGACTTCCCGGTCATTTACGCCTGCGCCCGCGACGGCTGGTGCACCCGCGACCCCGAGGTCAAGGGGGACAACTTCCAGCCGATGTTCGACACCATCGTGGACCGCATCACTCCGCCCAAGGCCGACCCCGACCACCCGCTGCAGCTGTTGATCACGCAGCTCGACTACGACAACTTTCTGGGTCGCATCGCGATCGGACGGCTGTTCAACGGCGTGCTGAAAGAGAAGACCGACCTGCTGCTGTACGGCGAGAGTGGGGCCCGCAAGGTCCGCGTGAACCAACTCTTCACGTTTGACGGGATGAAGCGCATCCCCGCGTCCATCGTCCAGTCGGGTGACTCCTGCGCCATCGCCGGCATCCCCGAGATCAACATCGGGGACACCATCACGCTGGTCGAGAACCCGAGGCCGCTGCCCAGGCTCACGGTCGACGAGCCGACCATCGGCATGACGTTCTCCTCGAACAACTCGCCGTTTTCGGGCCGCGAGGGCAAGTACGTCACCGCACGCCAGATCCGCGAGCGGCTCGAGAAGGAGATGCTGACCAACGTAGCACTCCGCCTGGAGGACACGGGCAGCGCCGAGACCATGCGCGTCTTCGGCCGCGGTGAGCTGCAGCTCGCGATCCTCATCGAGCAGATGCGGCGCGAGGGCTTTGAGATGAGCGTCTCCAAGCCCGAGGTCAAGATCCGTCAGGAGGGGAGCCGTAAGCTGGAGCCCTACGAAGACGCGCAGCTCGACTTCCCCGAGTCCTTCATGGGCGTCGTGACCCAGAAGATGGCCCTTCGGAAGGGCCGCATGACCGAGATGAAGTCCGACGGGTCTGGCCGCGTCCGCCTCAACTTCCGCGTCCCGGCGCGCGGGCTGATCGGGTTCCGCGGCGAATACCTGAACGACACCCGCGGGATGGGCCTGCTCAACACGATCTTCGACGGCTGGGACGACCACGCCGGCTTCATTCAGGCCCGTATCCAGGGCTCCCTGATCAGCGACCGCACCGGCAAGGCCACCACCTACGCGATCTGGCACCTGCAGCCGCGCGGGCGCCTCTTCATCATCCCCGGGTGCGAGGTCTACGAGGGCATGATCGTCGGAGAGAACGCACGCGAGAACGACATGATCATCAACGTCGTGCGCGAGAAGCACCTCACGAACGTGCGCGCGTCTGGCGCGGACGAGAAGCAGATCCTCGTCCCTCCCATCCAGGTCACCCTGGAGAAGGCGCTCGAATACCTGTCCGAAGACGAGCTGGTCGAGGTGACCCCGGGCAGCATCCGTATGCGCAAGAAGCAGCTGCAAGGCAACTTGCGGTCGCTGGTCAGGACCGAGCGGGACTGACTCCCCTTGACTCCGGACCAACGACGTCTTTAGACTGTACTTGCCCGCCCTTCCGCGGGCACAGGAGCGATGTTCATGGAGTCCACCGAGCTTGACCTCATTCGCCACCTCTCCGCCAAGAATGACGAGCTGCGCCACCTGTACGCACAACACCAGAAGTACGAGGGCCAGCTCTCGAGCCTGACCGTTCGGCACCCGAGCGAGTCAGAGCTGCGGGAGATCGCGCGCGTCAAGCGGCTGAAGCTCCGCGGCAAGGACCGGATTCAGGCGATCCTCGCATCCCATCGCTAGTGTCCACGACCCCTGCATCTGCCTCGACGCGTGAGGCCCTTGCGGACTGGCGCGAGGCCACCTCCCGCGACTGGCTCGCCGACGACCCTCACTTCAGCTCGCTGGCGCCCGACTTTCCGGAGCTGCGACCGTTCGCGGCGGCCTGCGCGACGGCTATCGACGCGTGGGCGCGCAACACCAACCGCGACGAGCACCTGCCGCGGTTGCAGCGCTTCGATGCCGACGGGCGCCGAACTGAGGGCATCGTCTTTCATCCCGACCACCAGCGTATCGGTGAGGCGATCTGGGCGGTCGACCTGCTAGGACGCTACCGGGAGCCAGGGCACGAGCGGGAGACCCTGTCGCTGCTCTACCTGCTCGCGCAGAACGGCGAAGGCGGCTGGTGCTGTCCGATGGCCTGCACAGCCGGGATGATCAAGGTCTGCCAGAGCGCCGAGCGCGCAGACCGCGGCGAGTCCGGGCTGCCCTCCGACTGGCTCGGCCGTCTGCTCACGCCCGACTTTGCTGGAATGCTCTACGCGAGCCAATTCCTCACCGAGATCCAGGGCGGCTCGGACGTGGGCGCGAACGCTGTCACCGCGAAGCCGGCCGATCCCGGTGACCCACGGGCGCCCGAGGCGGGATGGTGGTGCATCACCGGCGAGAAGTGGTTCTGCTCGGTCATTGACGCGAGCCTGTTCCTCGTCACGGCGCGGCCTGAAGGGGCGAAACCCGGCACGGCAGGGCTCAAGGCGTTCGTGGTCCCACGGACGTTGCCCGGGTTAGACCCCCGATCACCGACCAGCGAGCCGAACCTGTTCGCGGTCCGGCGCCTCAAGTGGAAGCTTGGGACGCGCTCCATGGCATCCGCCGAGGTGGACTTCGTGGGGGCGTACGGCTGGCCCGTGGCGGACTTTCAGGGCACCGTCGAGATCGTGCTTAATACCTCACGCCTCTACAACGCGGTGTGCGCGTGCGCGATCCTCCAGCGAGCGTGGCGAGAGGCGGATGCGTTCGCCCGGACCCGGGTCGCCTTCGGAAAGCCAATCCTCGACTTCCCGGCCGTGGCGCGCACGGTCGCCCGACTGAAGTGCGAAGCCTACGCTGCCCGGTCGTTGACGTTTCATCTAGCGGCCCTGTCCGATGAGATCGCGCTCGCCAACGGTCAACTGACCCTCGCGGGCCCGGACACCGACCGGCGCACGGTCTGGCGCATGCTGGTCAACCTCAACAAGATCTGGACCGCCCTGACCTGCCCTGCCGGCGTCCGAGAAGCGATCGAAGTGCTTGGCGGCAACGGAGCGATCGAGGAGTTCTCCGTACTGCCACGGCTGTTGCGCGACAGCCTCGTGCTGGAGGCCTGGGAGGGCGGGCACGGCGTGCTCTGCGCCCAGGTGCTCAAGGACGCCCGGCGCGGGCTGCACGTTCCGATGTTCGCGCACCTGCGACAGATCGCCATCAGCGCCGGTGTCCGGGCAACAGGCGTGGATGCGCTCGCGGGGCTGTGGGAGCACACCCTCGCCCGTCCGGATGCAGGCATCGTCTGGCGCGACCTGCTGGAGCGCTCGCGGGCGCCGGTGCAAGCGCTCATGCTGCGGGCCCAAACAGTCCCCGAGCCGATCATCGACCACTTCGTCGCGCTGCACGACCGCGAGCGCGACCCGCTCACGGACAACCAGCTCGGCCCACGGATCCGCGCGGTCGTTGGGTGAGCGAGACCTCGGCTGATCCTGGAGCGCTGCCGGTCCGGCCCCTCGGGGTTGGCGACCGAATGGGTCCGGATGGCACTATCCCTCACAACCAGAGGCGACGCGTGCTGGTTGAGCTGACCCTGCTCTGGATTGGGACGCTCCTCGCGGTCCGCGCCGTGGTCGCCACCCAGACGATGGGGCTCCCGGACTGGACGCTCGCGCTCGTCCCCTTCCTGTTCATCTACGCCCCGGTGCTCCTCTGCCATCTCCGCAAAGTAGACAGCTACGGGTATAGGCTCGCCATCCCCGACTTCGGCGACCGGGAGGCCTGGGCCGAAGCGTTCGCGCTTGTCGGAAAGGTCATCGCCGTCATTCTGGTGCCCTGGGTCGTCGGCTACCACGTCTACCAGACCGCCCTGTTCAACGCCCACCCGGCTTGGAGGATCCCGCATGACGTGTGGCTGCTCGCCCCCTACCACCTCTTTTTCGTGGCGCTCCCCGAGGAGTTCTTCTACCGAGGGTACTTCCAGACGAGGTTGAACGAGGTATTTCCACGCAAGTTCCTGATTTTCGGCGTTCCGTTCGGCTACGGCCTGCCCATCGCCTGCGTATACTTCGCGTTTGGACACTCGCTCGTGAGCGTCCAGTGGTGGCACTTCGCCACGTTCTTCCCCGGCCTGGCGTTCGGCCTGCTGCGAGAGAAGACCGGCGGCCCCCTCGCGGGCGCGCTGTTTCACGCCTGGTGCAACGTGTGCGTCGTGCTGCTTGACACGGCCTACGGGATCCGACCGATCTGACGGGCCGGACGGAACCCCGAACGCGGAAGCTCACGCCCCGGCGGATCGCACCACGAAAAACCCCCACGCGAGCGCGAGCGCGAAGCTCACCGGAAGGGTCAACCAGAGCGCCTGACGCGCTCCGAGCCCGGGCCGGTGCCGGGTGCCGAACCAGACCGCGTAGCCGAGCGCTGGCGTAAGCAGCACGTTCGCCGCCACCAGCGCCGCTGCCTGCCGCGGGCTGAGTGAGAACGGTTCGACCCGGGCGGATCCGGCGAGCATCGTTCGCGCCAGTTCAACGCGCTCTCGGGCCGGCCGCAGCGGCTCGCCGGCCCGGATGCGTCGCTGGACCTCGGCCAGCTCAGGCGCCCCGAGGAAGCGGGACGAGGCGAGAAGGCTATGCGCGCGCTCGTCCGCGATCGGCACCAACCCGCACTCCGGGCAGCGCGCCAGCGCGAGCTCCTTGGCGCCCCCGCAGCGGATGCAGATCGCGCTGTGGGTCACCCAAGCGCCGCAACGGCCCGCGCCCCGATCGGCCCCTGACCGCCGGCCCACGCCGCGAGGGCGTCGCGGACCAGAGCACGACCGTCCTTGCCGTAGGAGCGTAAGCTGTCGTCGACCCACGGCTGCAGATCCGAGGCCCCCGACTCCAGCCGCGCCACCAGCTCGGGCACGAACACCAAAGCGAAGTCCCGCTTTTGCTCGATGGCCACCAGATCCGACACCAGGAGCGCCCAATCCGGCAGATCGATCCCCACACGTTGCAGCATGAGCTGCGTGAAGCTCCTCGCGAGGTTGCGCGCCGCGGCGCTGACCCTCGGGATCGCGCTGGAGGACGGCTCCCCGGGCTCACCGCAAAACTCCACGTAGATCTTGTTCTTCGGCTCAGTGCCTGACGGTCTCAGGATCACGCGCGCCCGGTCCCCGAGCTGAAATACCAGCACGTCCCGGCTGGCGGCGTCCGTCCCGCTCTTGATCGGCCCCAGCGGGCCCGCCGGGTCAGCGCGATCCGCGAATGCTGTCACGGCGAGGCCTCCGACAGAGGTCGGCGGGTCCGCGCGCAGGCTGGCCTGGATGCGGTCGATCGTGCCCTTCCCCGCCGCACCCCGCATCACCGTGGAGACAAGCTCGTTGTGCACGTACCCGTGGCGCGCCCAAATCGAGCGGAGGGCATCCGCGAGGGTGGGGGGCAGGGCTCCTTCGCGGTCCGACAGGTCAGCCTGTGCCCTCTCGTCGAGCGCCATCTCGGCGAGCAGGCGGGCGGCGCCTGCGGCGTCCTTGTCGCGCATCGCCGTAGTGACGAGCACCCCGTGGGACTCCTCCACGCCAAGGGTAAAGTCCGAAGTGGTCCCGTCCAGACCGGCGAACGCACCGGTGGACTCAAGCTGGTGGATGCCGTCGCCGATGTACTTGAAGCCGACCATGAGGTGATTCACCGTGCGGTAGCCCCAGTGCTCAGCGACCCGCCGGATGAGGTCGGTGGTCACCTCGGTCTTCATGACGATGCCCCGGCCGGTAAGACCCCCTCTGGTGCCCGCTGCGGCCTGGTTGCGACCGATGTGCTCAGCGCAAAGCACGCCGATCTCGTTGCCGCTGAAGAACCGAAAGCCGCCCGGAGACCCGTCGGGACGACTGACCTCGCGGTCCCGGGCCCAGAGCCCGATGCGGTCGGCATCGGGATCGCAGGCCATCACCAGATCGGCGTCGAGCTGCTCGGCCAACGCGACCGCCGCCCCCATGCTCGCTCGAACTTCCGGGTTCGGAGCACGAAAAGGCACGTTCGGAAAGCTGCCGTCGTGGCTGGCTTGCGTAGGCTCAAGGGTGACCCGGTAGCCGGCGGCCCGCAGCACCTCGACGACCGTGGTGTCGCCTGTTCCGTGTAGGGCGGTGAAGACCACATGCACGTCCTTGCGGAGGTGCGCGGGGGTTCGGCTGTAGACGGGCCCCTGGTTCACCGCCACGTAGCCATCGTGCGCGTCCAGCGTATAGTCGTGGACGAAGCCTCGCTCGGCGGCGGCGCTGAACTCGATCATGGCTACCTCGCCGACGCGGTCCACCTCGTCCGCCATCGTCTCGTCATGGGGGGGCACCTCCTGGCCGCCCAGCGCGTTGTAAAACTTGCCGCCGTTGTCATCCGGCGGGTTGTGGCTCGCCGAAATGTTCAGCCCGGCATCGGCGGCGAGGTGACGGATGGCGAACGAGAGCTCGGGCGTGCTCACGAAGGTGTCGCTCGACGCCGGCAGGATGGTGCTGTGGACCCCCAAAGCCGCGTACACACCGCACGCCAACTCGGCGAAGTCCCGGCTGGAGAGCCCCACGCATGGGTTCGGGACGCCGTCCGCCTTGAGCACAGCGTAGGTGCCGTTTGCGTCCAGATAGCGTCGAACATCGTAGGCGACGACGACATTGAGTGGCCGCGCAGTGAAGTCGCGGGCAGGTTCGCGCGCCGCGACGCGCGCCCGGAGCCAGATGGCGTGCCCCTGAACGCTCGCGCCCAGGGTCCAGGGGTTGTAGCGGTTGGGCCCGATCCCGACCGGCCCGCGTCGGCCTCCGGTACCGAATGGCAAGACCTGGTAGAAGCTGTCCAACAGCAGGTCCCAGCGCTCGCGGTACACCAACGCTGCGATCGCCGGCCAGTAGGGCTCAAATGCCCTCTCCGTCATCCAGCGGCGAAGATGGACGCGGGCAGCGTCACGAGTCTCCTGGCGGACGGCGAGCGAGGCGAACCCGGCGGTCGCCGCCTCAAGCGCGCTTTCGAGATCGGGGACCCCGGCGGGAGCGCCAGCGGGAACGTCAACGGGGACAGCAGGGGGACGATTTGGCTTCTGGGACATCCGTCCATCTATCGTCAACCGGGCCGGAGTCGCCGCTGCGTCGTACCTCCACCATGACCCCACTCTGCCGTATCGTTCTCCTCGTCGCCATCCTGCCCGCTTCCGCATGCGCCTCGCCGGCACAGGCGATGCGCGCCGACGACACCGCGGCGCTGTCCGCAGGCGAGCCGGACGAACCCGCTCCGGCGGCCTCGCTCGGGGTGTCCGCGGGGGCCTTCATCCTTCGTGGCGCGACGCTGCTGACGCCCGCCGGGCCCGTCACGCAGGACCTCGAGGTCAGGGGAGGTCGAATCGTCCGATTGGGGGCGGGCTTGCCCGGCCCGGTGGTCATCGACGTCTCCGGCAGGTGGATCGCACCCGCGTTCATCGACAGCCACGTGCACCTCGCCTATCTACCGGAGGGGTCGACGCTCGCAGACCGCGGCATCGCCGGCGCGGTGGACATGGCCGCACCCGAGAGCTTCCTCTCCAGCTCGCACGCGCCGCTCAGCGTCATGGCGAGCGGCCCGATGGTGACCGCCGTAGGCGGCTACCCGACGCAGAGCTGGGGACGCAACGGCTATGGCGCTGAGTGCGCGGATCAGGCCGCGGCGGTCGCCATGGTGGACCACCTCGTCGACCAAGGCGCGCGGCTCATCAAGCTGCCGATCATCGGCACGGCGGGCGACGGACAGCTCGATGCCGCGACGCTCGCCGCGGCGACCGCCGAAGCCCACGCCAGAGGCGTTCGAGTCACGTCACACGCGCTGGGCGACGACGAAGCGTCCCGGGCCGCCCAAGCGGGCGTGGACGTTCTGGCGCACACCCCGACCGGCTCCCTCTCCGCGTCAACGGTCGAGGCGTGGGCAGACCGAACCGTCGTGACCACCCTCGTCGCGTTCGGAAACAGCTCGGCCACGCAAGCAAACCTGTCCGCGCTTCTGGCTGCCGGAACGCGGGTGCTGTACGGAACGGACTTCGGCAACTCGCAAGAAGCAGGGATCAACGCGACAGAGCTTCAGGGGATGCTCGACGCGGGCATGGATGGGTCCGCGATTCTGGCCGCCGGGACCCGTGAACCTGCCGCGTTTTGGGGCTTCGACGATCTCGGGACTCTGGAGGTCGGAAAACAAGCCAGCATCCTCATCCTCGACGCGGACCCCCGGGCGGACCCGCTGACGCTGGCCCGGCCGGTCGCCGTATACATCATGGGAAAACGCCGAAAAATTGAATCGTGAAGCCAACATTCGGATGCTCGGAGCGAGCCGGGTCGGCGAGCTTCCATCAAAAGTGGCGTTTTTTGTCACATAGCTGACGCGGAACGTCAGCTTTTCGACGACTC
>SHYV01000033.1 GCA_009692605.1 Myxococcales bacterium | reverse complement strand
ACGCAGGCCCAAGCCACCTCGTCCTACAGGCCGTAGAGCATGTACTGCAGGATCGCCAACACGTCGTCATCGGTGTTGGGGATGACCCGGAACGTGCTGAAGACCACCTTCCCCTGCACATCGTTGAAGCTGACGAGCATGGGCACCGAGGTCAACGTGTAGTCGTCGAGGCCGTCGGAGTACGAGATGTTCCCGGTCAGGTGCACCGACACCGCAGTGGACGTGTTCTCGATCGGCGGCCACACCGGCAGATCGTACTGGATGTCCACGTAGGACTTGCCAAGATACTCGGCGAGCGAAGTATCGGAGACCGCAGCGCTCACCACGTCGTAGTTCCCGGTCTGGGCGTCATTGGGCAGCTCGTCGGCCCCGACCCAGTCGATGCGATCGGGCCACGCGAGTTCGATGGCGTCGTACGCCCAGTCGCTCGCGTAGAGGCTGCCGCCCGCCTGAACATACTGCTGGAGGTTCAGCAGGTTCTGCGCGGGGACCGGATCGGTCGGGTCCGTCAGGCTGTAGACGACCCCGTCCTCCGTGAACCCACCGTTGACAAAGATAATGTCGTAAGCGGCCATTCCATCCGCATCGCTGAAAAAGGCGTTGGCCGCCTCCGAGCTTTCCCCATCAACCACCGTGTAGTTGGTGAAGCCGAGCTGCTGAAGGACGACGTCGAAGTCGTCGTACAACCCGGTCACGATCGCGATGTTCAGGTTCTGCGGGTCAAAGCAGTCCGGCTCCTCCAGCGTGATCTGCTCCCCGGAGCCGAGGTAGAAGTCCTCTTCCTGAATGATCGTCCCGCCGGACTGGACGTAGAGGTGGTAGTCCCGGTCGCCCGGGAGATCGGCCAAGCTCCATCGGCCATCCTCATTCGAGTAAGAGCTGATGGTCTGGTAGATCGCTCCGCTCTCGTCGTAAAGGTTGACGTAGGCCATCGCGTCCGCAAGCCAAGTCCGGCCAGAGGTATCGCAAACGCGCCCGCTGATGCCGCCCGGGTCGATCTCGGGCACATCCTTCGGCGTGTAGACCAGGGAGGTCTCGCTGCAACCCGAAGCGATGGACGCGAGCGAGAGTACGTAGAGCGCGCCGACGCCACATCGCAGCGAGCGGGACAGGTGACCAGACGGACGAGGCATAGATGGCTCCGGAACGGTGGGAGTATATCCGCACCTACGGCGCGGCGGCGCCGGCTGTGACATCGTAAAGGGCTGCCAGTTGAGCGGCATGGCGGTCCCAGCCCCAATCAGCGTACACATGCTCCGGGTCCGCTGCGGGCTTCCCAGCCGCGCTCAAGACCCCGGCGCGCCACGCCCCGACGTCGTCGCCCCTCACGATCTCTTCGCCCGGCACCCCACGAGCGCTCCCGCTCGCCACCACCGTTCGCAAGCCAAGGGCCGCGTAGTTGAGCAACTTCATCGGGAACCCCAGGCATTGTAGGCGCGGCACGACGGCGACATCGGCGCCAGCGATCCAGTCGCGAACCTCGCGCCATGGCCCGCCCACGCAGACCGCTCCGGGGATCTCAGGCTTCGGACCGTGGGTAACCACAAGCAGGCGCCACCCCGGCATCGCGGCGAGCACGCGCGGCAACAGATCCAACCGTTGGAAATCGTCGATGGTGCCCGCGTAAACCAGCCATCGACCGGGACCAGCGCGGCGCGGCGTCACGCCGCGAAAGTCGTCCGGGTCGACCCCCGGTGAAATCAGCGCCACAGGACCCGGGACGCACCGCTCCAACGCAGCCAGCCCTCGGGGCGAGAGGGCGACCGCCCCATCCGAAAGCCGTGGCACCACGGCGTCGAGTACCCGCCCAGCCGCCACAGCTGCACGGGTGCAGGTCGCGCCCGAAGCGGCGAAGTAGCTTGGGAGCTCCTCGGCCATCGACGTGTGCTCCCCGTACACGAGGCGTGGCCGAACCCCGCCGGTGCTGCCGCCGTTCGGCCTGCCCCCGCCCAGCCTGCCCCGGCCAGCAGCCGCCCGGGCACGCGCCCGGAGGGAGTGGCTCCGGACCGCCACGGCGCAGGCCAACAGCGCCTCGTGGTTGTGTGCGTGCACGATGTCCGCCCCCTGCCGCTCGAGCGTCTGGAAGACCGCGCGGGCAAGGAGCACATCGAGCAGCGGCTTCACCCCGTCGGGTCCCGACCTCATCCGTCGGTACCCCGGAGGCGCCGGCACCCGCACCACAGGAACGTGCTCCTCGCGACAGCGGGTGAAAACGCTTCGATGGGCCCCCGCCAGAGCCCCGTTCGCCTCGGCCGCCCGATCCCCGTGTCCGTAACAGACGATCCGCACCGCATGCCCGGCGCGGTGCAGCGCCAGCGCGGCCCCGGCCAGCAGCAACTGTGAGCCCTGAGGGGACGGAAACGGAAAGGCACCGACCTGCAGGATCCGCATGCGCCTAGTCAACCCGCCACAGACTGGCCCACACACCCCCGCGGTCGCGGAGCTCTCCAACCCCGGTCACCGACACCCCGGCCGTGAGCGCGGCGGCCTGCACCTGATCAGGGGTCGGGCTCCAATTGTAGATCATCGGCGCGGTTGGCCGTAGCGAAAGGTAGTGCCCCCCCCGCGCCAGCGACAGCACGCGCCACGGCTCCCGGACCTTGCGGGAGAACGCAGCCCAGGCGTGGGTGACCTCCACCTCAGGAGAGCGGATGTCGATCATCCCGTACACTTCGTAGTCGCTTGTGAGCAGCCGCTCGACCCGGTTGTCCTTCAGCAACGCCACGAGCGCGGCCTGACCGCTCTCACGGAACGTGGACTGCGGGGCGGTGCGCAGCACGGCATCGGTCTCCAGCAGCTGGAGTCCTCCCGCAAGGACCACCGGGGCCGCGAGCAGCCCAGCGGTCAACGCGCGCCTCAAGGACCGCGCCCGCCCGAAAACCGCGGCCAGCCGGCTGATGGCGAGCGCCATCCACATCCCCCAGAACAGGCTCGCTTGGGCAAGATGGTGCAGGTCGCGATTGGCGAAGAACAGCAGCAGTGTTTGGACCGGGCAAAGCACCGAGAGAAACCGCAGGAGGGCATCGGACGGGGACGGCGCGCCTCGAGGCCCAGACCACGCGAGGGCCGTCCCCGCCGCCAGCGCCCCGAAGCCGCACAGGCGGGCGGGCGAAAGGACCGGAACCTCGTCGGCTGCGAGCGCCCAACCCCAGAACGCGTTCGGGTTCCCGGTGAAGGCGGCGAGGTTTCGCCAACTCTCCCGCGCCATGTCCGCGCCGCTCCCCAACCTAGACAGCTGCAGGCCGAGTGTGTCGTGGCTGTGAACGAGCCAGCCCTCCGGCAGCTGGGACGAGTGCGCCGCGGCAAGCGCCACGGGGAGCAGCCCAACCAGCCCAAGACCGAGCACTGATCCGCGCAGCGGCGCAGGTGGTCCGAGCGCTGGCCGGTCCCAGCGGGTCACCAGCGCCGCGAGGCCGATCGCAAAAAGTGTGCAAACGAACGTGATCTTGGCCTCAAGCCCGAACGCGATCCCAAGCGTGATCCCGAGCGTCCCGTGCACGCCGCCGCGCCAACGTCGGGACCAGATCGCCCACACCGTGAGCAGGGCCCCGGCCTGCAGCAGCACCTCAGTCCCCGAGAGAGCGCGTTTGTAGAATACAAAGCTCCAGTCCGATCCAAGCAGCACAGCGACCAGGCCGGCGGGCAATACGCCAGCGTGAATCTTCAGAAACCGAGACGCCAGCAGGATGAGGATGGCGCCCAACCCCACGCCCACCCAGGCGCCAGCCTGCCAGCCCAGCGTAGCGCTCACGGCCCGTCCGGGGAGGTCCGAGAACCCGCCGGTGTACGCGTTGACGGCGATCGGAATCGAGAGATCGCCCACCAGGAGCCGCTCGACCGGCCGTGTCTGGGACGCGACCAGCGGTCCCCACGGCGCGGGCGCGAGGACCTCGGGCGGGTCGAGCTGCGCGAGCACCCGCGGAGGCTCAGCGGCACCCCAGCCGATCGCAACCTCCCCGACCAGCCCGACTTCGCGCGCGCTCAAGCACGCGAGGCACAGGTAGAGCCCGACCCCGGGAAGCCAGAACGCCTGAAATCGCGGCCATCGCGCCATGGGCCGGGCGTATTCCCCGCCTGACCCGAACGCCTGCGGGAGGTTCGGCTCAAAAAAGGAAAGAGCCCCGATCCGGGGATCGGGGCTCCGCGCACTACCGCCCGCCGAAGCGGACGGCCACTGAGAGTTACTCGGCGGCGGCGCGGTCGTCGCAGCCGGAGCAGGCAACGATCTGGGTGGTCATCGCGAAGGTTGCAAGCAGGACGAGCAAGATCTTGATGGCGTTCTTGGGGTCTCCTCACTGTGTTTACCCGGAAACCGCCGGGCACGAGCTACGGTCCGGTAGGGCCGAGACCGAGCCAGAACAGCGACGGGCAGGTGTCCTGTCAAGAGTTTTCACGATCGCAGCCCGAGGCCCTGAACCACCCCCCGCCGCGAACGGTGATTCAGATTAACCCCCCTGCTCTCAAGGTCGCCGTCTGGACGCCTTCGCCCCATCCTTCCGCGCCACACCGCTGTTCTGGGCGGGGGTCGTGCTGGCGCAGTTCGTGCTGCTGGCGTTGTTCATCTACGATTGGCGCCTGTCCATCGTTCTGGTGTCCGGCATCGTCATCGTGACCGTGCTCCTCGACCGGCCGATCTGGGCGGTCGGGTGCATGCTCGGGGCTCGCATCTCTGCGACGGCGACGACCAGCTTCTTCACGATCGGAAAGGTGACGATTGGCCTGTTCGAGCCGGTCCTCCTGTTCTCGCTGGTCGCGCTGTGCCTGAAGGCGATGCTCACCCAGAAGCAGCTTATCCGTTCGTGGCCGTGGCAGCCCGCGTTCCTAGCCTACGGCGCGTGGAGCCTGATGGGCATGTTCTGGTGCACCAAGTTCTCCGACGGGCTCAAAGACATCCTCGGTCTCATGGTGATTCTGGCGACGAACATCGTGATCATCTGCTTCATCGAGAAGTGGGACGACGTGAAGCTGATGATCTGGTTCTGGATTGGAACCTGCATCGCGGTGGGAATGCTCGCTTTCTTCGGTGATTCGCTCGGTCTGACGAACTATGCCTCCCAGTGGAAAGCGAGCTCCAGCGGGGGCCGCGAGACCGGGCTGGGGCAGCAGCCCAACTGGTTCGCGATGAACCTGATGTTCATCATCCACTCCTGCGCCGCGTTCGCGCTCGTCCAGAAGCGTCCGAGGGTGCGGTGGGGGCTGCTGTTCGCCACGTTGTTCATCTTCTTTTCGATGATGACCAGCGGGTCTCGCGGAGGGGCCTACTCGGTGGTGATCGGCGGCGTACTGGTGGCGCTGGGCCAGTCGCGCTTCCGCAGTTGGCTGCTCGGCTTCGCCGGCGTCGGCGTCGCGTTGATGGCGGTGGCCTACTTTGGCGACATGGGCGACATCGGCAAAGGGCTGAACCGCATCACCATGAACCTCGATGTGATCTTCGCTCAGGACATCCGGGGCCTGAACTGGGCGGCCTGCATCGGGATGTTCACCGAGTCCAACGGTATAGGAATCGGACCCGGCGGCTACATCGAGAACCTGCAGAAGTACTCTGACTGGCTGTACCACTCGGTCTACCGCTACCCCCACGGCATTTTTTGGGGCGAGGTCGCGCATCACGGTGTGCCCGGCGTGATGTTGCTCGGCGCGATCGTGGTCTCGGTGACGCTGATGGCAAGAGACACCATCCGGTACACCAAGGGGACGGAGGCCGAAGTGCTCGCCTGGGCGATGCCGGCGAGCATGGCCGGCTACTTCGCCTGGAGCTTCGTCGAGTTCAGCTTCGACGAGAAGCCGTTCTGGGAGTGGCTCGGCCTGTACACCGCGCTCCATCTGGTCGCCCGGCGCGCGTGGGAGAACGAAAAGGCGGGCCGCCCCTCCGAGATTCCGAAGTGGACGCTGAAGCTGTGAACATCACCGCTGGCTGGAGCGTCGGGTGACTCAAGTAGACGCCATGCTCTGGTCGGCGGTAGTGCCGCTCTTCCTCGCGGCGCTTTGGCTTTCGCGCCCGAGGCCGCGAGCATGGAGCCCCGCCAGCGTGTTCCATGCGTTTCGAGAGATGCTCACCTGCGCTCCCGGCACCGGGGCCTCCGGCGGTGCGGGCGCCTGGATCGGCGTCGCGTGCACGGACGAAGCGCTCCGGCGCTGGGCCGATCGACGAGCCGGGCGGCTGGGGGCCGACACAGCCCGAGACCCAGCCCCCGTCGGCGCGACCGACGTCGAAGCTGCCATTGAAAGACGGGGAGCCACAGTGCTGTATTGGGGCCCCCGCGCGTTCAGCCTGCCCGACGAAAAAGGCTGGCCAGACCTCGACACCGGCAGCACCCCCACACCAGGGCTGGAGGAGGAACTGGAGCGCCTTCTCGCCGTGCCCACCACGCGCTTCGTGCTCGTTGTCAGCGAAGGGGCCGAGCGCTTCCTGCCCTTCTTCGCAGCCGTCCCGGGGCTGCGCGACCGGACGCGCGCGGTCGTGTTCGCCGGCGCCGATCTGACAGCGAGCGCCGCATGGCTCGCGACTTCGTTCACCCACGAACACCTCGACCTCGAGCTCGATCGGCGCCTGCCCTGGCTGACGCTGCGAACTGGACCGGACCAACTGCTACGGATCCCTCCCGAGGACCCCACCGGACGCAACGGGATCGAGGTGGTCGATCTCGGCGAGGTGGACCTCACGGCGAGCGAGGTTGGGCCTGCGCTCTTGCTCGTACTGGCCGCGCTGGGCTGACCCCAACCCAGCCGCCGGTTAGGCGTCCCCCAAATGCCCGCCGACAACGCCTGCAGCGCTACCGCCATCGCCCACCCGAACATCGCGCTCTGCAAGTACTGGGGCAAGCGCGACGCCGCCTTGAACCTGCCCAGCACGCCGAGCCTGTCGCTCACGCTCGCGCCATTCCGCACCAGAACCACCGTCACGTGGGGAGCGGAGACGGACTGTGTGGTGTTCAACGGAGTGGAGAACACCGGCGAAGAATCACGTAAGATCCTGCTTACACTGGACCGCGTGGCCCGGTCTATGGCTACCGCCGGCGCACCTCGCCCGCCGTGCCGGGTCGAGACCGAGAACGATTTTCCCACCGCGGCGGGGCTGGCGTCAAGCGCGTCCGGATTTGCGGCGCTCGTCGTCGCCGCGGACGCCGCAGCCCGAACGCGATTGCCAGACGCTACCCTCGCCGCGCTGGCCCGGCAGGGCTCCGGCAGCGCGACCCGGTCGCTTCAGGGTGGCTGGGTGGAGTGGCCGATTGGGGAGCGGCCGGACGGCGCCGACAGCCATGGCCGGCAGATCGCCGCCGCCGACCACTGGGACGTGCGCATGCTCGTCGTCCTGGTCCGCTCTGGCCCGAAGGAGATCGGGTCTACGGAAGGGATGAACCACACGATGCGGACCAGCCCGTACTACCCGGCGTGGGTGGCCGGGGCCGCGGAGGATGTAGTACAGGCTCGGGCCGCAGTGCTCGGTCGGGACCTCGAGCGCCTCGGGCGTGTGACGGAGCGGTCCGCCCTGCGCATGCATGCGTCGATGATCGCGGCGGACCCTGCCGTACTCTACTGGAAGCCGGAGACGCTCCTGGCGCTTGAAGTCGTCCGGGCCGCGAGGCGCAGCGGCGTTCCGGCATGGGCGACCATGGACGCGGGGCCGAACGTGAAGGTGCTCTGCGAGGCCGCGGACTCAGGCGTGCTGGTAGAGAGGCTACGCGGCGCAGGACTGGACGTGCAGGTCCTGGTCCCTGGCGGACCCGCCCGGCTGCTGGAGCCGGCGACGGCGACGTCGCCGTGACCCCGGTCGGCCCCCCATCCACGTGGCGAGCGCCCGGGAAGCTGGTGCTGTTGGGCGAGTACGCGGTGTTGGATGGCGCTGGCGCGATCGTCGCGGCGGTCGATCACGGCGTCGAGTGCGCGTGGACGCCTGGGACGCTCGGCTGGTCCGTTCCCGGCGACGACCGGTTCGTCCGCGCCGTGCTGGCGGAAATGCCATTGGACCTCGGACAGTTCGAGTTCAGGGATTGGCGCGGGGTCGACCTTGGCGGGGCCAAGCCCGGGTTCGGCGGATCCGCCGCGGCCACCGTAGCTGCCGTGCTCGCGAGCGAGCACGGTAGGGCCGCGAAGGATGGCCAAGCCGCGACGCGTGCGTTCGACATCCACCACGGGGTTCAGGGTGGGGGGTCTGGGGTCGATATCTTCGCCTCGTTGAACGGTGGTCTTCGTCGATTTCCCGATGGAGTGGCGGTCGCCCCGCCCCCGTTTGCGGTGGTCTGGAGCGGGAAGAGCGCCGAGACCGGACCACGGGTGAAGCAGTACACGGCGTGGGGCCGGTCTTCCCCGGAAAAGCGCCGCTCATTCGTTCTCGACTCACGAGCGCTGGTCGATGCGTTCGAGCGGGACCCGGTCGGGAGCACCCGGGCGGCGTGGCGCAGGTTGCGCGCGATGGCTCGCGAGGCGGGCCTCGACTACGACACGCCGGAGCACACCGCGCTCGCCGAGGCCGCTGAACGGTTTGGCGGAGCGGGGAAGCCAAGCGGAGCGGGGGGCGGAGACATCGCGGTGGCCGTGTTCAATGAGCCGGAGACGCGCGATGCGTACGCCGCGTACTGCAGCGCTAAGGGGTTCACGGTGATCCCCTGCGCTCTGGCAGAGCCGGCCGGGCTGCGCGCCCTGCGGGGACCACGGGTCGACCTCATGCCCTTCACACCGGAGCGGCTGGACCTCGCGCTGCACGACCGCGCGGGTCTGGCGCGAAGCCTGGAGGCCACCATCCCCGCGAGTTGGCCGCAGCCCGACTATGCCGCGGTCATGGGGGTGCTGGCCGATCGATGGCGCGCTGACAAGGGCGAGGCGAGCTGGGCGTGGCTCGTGGTGAAGCGAGGCGCACCCGGTGCACAGGGGGAGCTGATCGGCGAGATCGGTGGCAAGGGGGCGCCGGGCCCTGAAGGCACGCTCGAGCTCGGGTATGCGATCGTGCCCGAGCGCCGGCGACAGGGCTATGCCACCGAGGCCGGCGACCTGTACTGCCGCTGGGCCCGGTCAACAGGACAGGTCAAGCTCCTGACCGCAGAGTGTCTGGAGAGCAATGCGGCGTCACGGTGTGTGCTCGCGGCGCTGGGGCTGACCCCGTGCGGGTCGCGAGCCGGACCATGCGGGCGCGTGTTGATGCTGCGGGGCTAAGCGCCTGCGGTTACCTTCCGGTCATGCCTACCCTGTACTGGAAGTCCACCTGCACCACGTGTAGGGACGTGCGATCGGCGCTCGTCTCTCGTCCGGGCGTTGGGAGCTCCATCGTCGA
Source organism: Myxococcales bacterium (assembly GCA_009692605.1). GTDB lineage: Bacteria > Myxococcota_A > UBA796 > UBA796 > SXON01 > CAIUMM01. Next base: position 20,385 of record SHYV01000033.1, on the reverse strand, counting down.
CCGAAATTACGCCAAGAACCCGCTCACGCTGGGCGAGATCCGGGCGATCATCGCCGCTGGAGGAGTACCCACCTTGCTGAATGCTACCCACGCGACCTCAAAGGAGAGGGGGTGGAAGACCAGCCCTCCCGACGACGAGACCTTCGCGATGGCGGCCCACGCAGAGCCGAACCTGCTCCGTCGGCCGATCCTTCTGGTCGGTGACCGCGCCTGGGTCCACCGCGCGTGCCTGGACGCGACGCTTTGAGCCGCCCCATCCTCCTGATCGGCCTGCTGGGCGCCGCCTGCCGACCCGCCGACCCGCCAACGGGCGTGACCTACTACAAAGATATTAGGCCGATCCTCGACAAGAACTGCGCACGGTGCCACACCGACAACGGTATCGCCCTGAGCTTCGATGACGCAGACGACGCCCGGGCTCAGGCCGACGCGATGCAGTCCCGGACACAAGCGGGCACCATGCCGCCGCCCGCCCCGGATCCCGACTGCCGCCCTTACGACGCTTATGAAACCTACTTCCTCACCGATGCCGACAAGGCCACGCTCGCAGAGTGGGCGGAGTCGGGAGCCGAGCTCGGTGACCCGGCCGAGGCACCGACTACCTACGCGCCGCCCACCATCGCGCCGTTCGACTTCGAAATGGTGGCCTCCGTCCCCTACACGCCGTCCTTCGATGGCGCAGGGGACGACTACCGCTGCTTCCAGCTCGATCTGGAAAACGAAAGCGCCGTGTACGTCACCGGCTTCGAGGCGCTGGTCGATAACCCAAGGATCGTCCACCACGTCGTATTGTTCGACTCCAACGGCCAGAGCCTCGGGGACGGCACTGCCGACCCACATCAGGGCTTCGCCTGCGGCGGGTTCGGCGAACCAGGCTGGGACTTCGTCACCGGCTGGGCACCTGGTGGCGGGCCGCTATCGTTCCCCGATGGACTCGGGCTGAAGCTCGGCTCGGGGGCGCAGCTGGTCCTCCAGATGCACTACTTCGACAGCTTCGATGGTGCGGAGTTGGAGCAGGACCAGTCCGGCTACGCGATCACCACCACCGACGACGTAGACAGCCAGATCTACCAGCTCCCAGTCGGCACCTACGACTTCACCATCCCGGCCGGCGAGGAAGCGTACGAGTCCGTCCTCGTGTTCCCATGGGATTACGGAGACTACGATATTCTGGGCGTGTTCCCTCATATGCACACCCGCGGCAGCGGCTTCGACTACACGGTCGCCCATGCAGACACGTCGTCCACCTGCCTCGTACACATGGCCGACTGGGACTTCCACAATCAGGTCACCGCGCTGTTCGACGAGCCCGCCCGGCTTCAGGAGGGCGACGCGGTCAGCCTGACGTGCACATGGGACAACGGGGACAACCCGGACGACGTCGTATGGGGCGAGGGCACCGCGGACGAGATGTGCTTCGGGTTCACCTACGCGAGCAAGGTCCGGTAGTTGGGGAGCGTCGGGAAGGCCCCCGGAAAGCTGATCCTGTGTGGTGAGCACGCGGTTGTCGAGGGTCACTGGGCGATCGCTGCGGCGCTACCCCGCCTGACCACGGTGACGCTGACGCCCCACGCCGGGCCGACCACTCTGGCTGACCAACCGGACCGGCTTGAGAAGTCAGACCAGCGACTGCTCCCTGCCCTGCTTAAAATCGTACCCGCCCATGGCTTCCGGATCGGGATTCGCTCCGAGTTGCCTATCGGATGCGGACTGGGTTCAAGCGCCGCTCTGGCGATCGCGACGCTCCGCGCCATGGCGAGCGTCGAGCACCGCGACATCGGCTTTCAGGAGCTGCACGAGCGCGGCTTCGCGGTAGAGCGCGCGTTCCACGGGAACCCGTCAGGCGTTGACCACGCGGTCAGCGCTTTCGGGGGGGTGGTGCGGTACCGACGGGCGGGGCCTGCCCCGCAAATGGAGGCGCTGGCTTTGGTCTCCCCCCTCACCCTGGTGGTCCTCAACACCGGGCCCCCGGCGTTCACTACGGCCGAGATGGTGGCCAGGGTGCGGGCAAGGGGCAGCGCACGTGAGCTGGAAGCGATCGGCGAGGTCGTAGAGCGCATCAGGCTCGCCATCACGTCGGGGCCCCTGAACGCCAGAGCATTCGGTGGCTTGCTTGACGAGAACCACGAGTTGTTGCGCGCCATCGGAGTGAGCACCCCTGCCCTCGACCGGGCCTGCGACCTGCTCAGGCAGGCCGGGGCGACCGGCGCGAAGCTCGCGGGTGCTGGGGGGGGCGGTGTCGCTTTCGGAGCTTGTTCGCCCGAAAACGCGCCAGCCCTTGAGGCAGCGGCCTCTGCCTCTGGCCTCCAAGCGTTCACCGTGCGCATCGGCGAATCGCCAAAATAGCCGGGTAGATCCCCATTTCAAGGCTGAGCGACCTCGCTGGCCGGAACGCGCACGCCGGATTACCGCCCGCCCATGTTCAAGAAGCTGCTCTCCCTCCCCGTCCGGATCGCCAGTCGTCTCGCCGCCACCGTCATGGGCCGCAACAGCGCGCCGCCCGCCGACCCGCCCCCTCCGCCGCGTCGCGCGCCTCGCCCGAAGCCGCCGGCGCCCTCGGGGCCCGCCGCAACAGCGGGAGACGATGACCACGGACATGACCACGGCCACAGTCACGATCACGGCCACGACCACGGCCACGCTGCACCCGCAGCCCCGCCAGTCGTCGTCGCGCCCCCCCCCGTTGTCACTGCGCCCGCAACGTCGGCAACGCCCGCAACGCCCGCCCCAGATGAGAAGCCGAAGAAGGTTCCCGCGAAGAAAAAGTCGGCGGTGTCGGTGCGCTCCGAAGAGACCCCCAATCCGAACGCCCACAAGTACGTGCTCGGACAGAAGGTGGTCGAAAAGGGCTCGCTCTCGTTCAACTCCGCCGAGGCCGCCAGCGGCAACGTGCTCGGGACCGCGGTGTTCAAGGTCAATGGGGTAGCCTCGGTGTTCGCGGTCAACGACTTCGTCACCGTGACCAAGGCACCCGGCGCCGACTGGACCGCGGTGGACAAAGGCGTCATCGCGGCCCTCTCCGCCGCGCTCTCCTAACGAACCCTCCCAAAGTGGGTAGGATCCGCCCTCCGCGGTTCCTACCCACTCGTCAGGGAAGGTACAGCGCCCGCAGCTCATCGCAGCTCGCCGCTGCAAGATCGGCAGCGGCGTCCTCGCACTGCGCGTCCGCCTCGGGAATTTGCCGGGCGGGCCAGTCCCCGCGCTCAATGTCCAGCTCATCCTGACAGGTCTGACGGAGGTCGGCACGGCTGACCGCGCCGAGATCCTCCCAGGTGGCGCCCCACTCGTCCCTGCATGCGTCCAGACGCCGCGCCACCGACGCGCAGAGCGTCTGGCATTGGTCGGCCTTGCAGCCGGGCCCGAACAGCGCGAGGAGCAGGACGAGCATGCGATCTCATACCCCGCCGCAGCGCGCATGCTTCCGGCGGGGAGGTGGAAACCGAAAAGGCCCGCGCGAACGCGAGCCTTCAAAGGGGTGGCCGAGGACGGGGTTGAACCGCCGACACCAGGATTTTCAGTCCCGTGCTCTACCAACTGAGCTACCCGGCCGGGCTCCCCCTTCTAACCAGCGGCCCCACGCCGTCAAGACCTGCCGGGCGCCGCCTGCAGGCTACACATCGAAGCTCGTCCCGCAGCCGCACTTGCGCTTTACGTTCGGGTTCTCGATGTGGAACCCCGCACCGAGCAGCTCGTCCTTGAAGTCGATGGTCGAGCCCCGGACGTACCCCATGTGCAGCGGGTTCACGAAGACGCGGACGGTCGCGCCGGCATCAGCGCCGAACGCGAACACCTCGTCGTCCTCCTGAGGCCCGTCTTCAAACTCCAGCAGGTAGCTGTAGCCAGAACATCCCCCGCCTTGCACTCCAAAGCGGAGCCCAAACCCCTTCATCTCGTTCTCGTTCAGCAGACGGAGAATGTGCTTCTGTCCGGACTCCGTCATGCTGACGGCGACCATGGACTGCACGTCGGGGTTCTCGACGAAGTTGAGCGTGGCTTCCATTCGCGTTCCTTGTAGTGCCCAGACGGGCGAGCAGAGGTGACATGAGTATAAGCGAAGGACAGCCCACAGGTAGCCGTTTGTCGGTAGTCCCCACCCCCGAACTGGCTCCGTCGAACGGCGGATGGACCTCGACCGTCCTCCTCATCGACAACGACGACAGCTTCACCGGAAGCCTGACAGGCTACTGCCGAGAGCTGGGCCACGTTGTGCGGGTGGTTCGGGCCCGGGAGGCGACGCCTGCGGACTGGGTGAGAGCGGGTCGCATCGTGCTGTCACCGGGGCCGGGTCGCCCGGAGGAGCACCCGACCAACGCCCTCGCGCTCTGTTCCGGCAGGCCGGTATTCGGGGTCTGTCTGGGGATGCAGGCGTTGGCACTAGTCTTTGGCGGGCAGGTCGTTCCCGCAAAGACCATCGTCCACGGGCGAACCAGCGCCATCCACCATCTTGGAGAGGGCTGCTTTCAGGACCTCCCCTCCCCCTTCAATGGCACCCGCTACCACTCGCTGGCGGTGCGACGAGCGACATTGCCGGGCTGCTTGCAGGTCACCGCATGGACCGCCGACGGCGAGATAATGGGGATTCGGCACCGTGATCTGCCGTTGGAGGGTGTGCAGTTCCACCCCGAGTCCGTGCGCTCGGAGCACGGGCGGGAGCTGCTGAGGAACGCGCTTCAAAGCGTTCCCGCCGGCCGATAGCCGGATCAATACTCCCAGACCCCAGCTTCCGTCGCGATCGCGTCCAACCGCTGATCGTGGAGTTCAGTCGGCAAGCGATCAACCTGCTGGATCAGGAACGCCACCCCCACGATCGGAAGAGTCGGGTGCTCCACTCGAAGGCGGCTGATGAGCGCGTCGTAGTGCCCGCCTCCCTGTCCCAGCCGGTTCATCTCGCTGTCGAAGCCGAGCACGGGTACCACGAGCACGTCGCCGGGGCTCGGCGCGACCTCCGCCCCGCTGGGCTCGGGGATCCCGCGGTAGCCCGGCGCCAGCGCTCCGACATGAAAACGAAGCGCCTCGCCACGGACGGAATCCTCCCGCACAAGGGGCATCGCAGATGGCTTCTCAGCCCGAAGCAGCCCCGTCGCCACCTCCGTACCCACATTGACGTATACAAGCAGGCGCGCCGCATCCCGACACGGACCCCACGCGAGCAAAGCGTGCTGCACCGCGAGACCGCGAGCTTCCCGGTCGGGCAGATCGGCGCGGCGCTTACGGAGGATTCGCCGAAGGTCCGACTTCAGTGAAGGCGTCACGTCCCCCACCGCTGCGAGAAGGCACGGCAGGGGAGGTCGAGCGCGAGCATGAAGCGGCTGACTAATTCGCCGTCCGTCTGAAGGGCAGCGCGCACTGGCGCAAACAGACCTCCTCTCGCCGCGCCGCCCCGCTGACGGGAGTCCGACACTGACCGCCGTCACCCGCGGCACTGCGACGAAAAGACAAGTTACAACCGTTGGCACACCGATTGCGCATGACGGCGCCCGTACCCCCGGAGCCGTCATGTCCATCTCCTCTTCGCCTTCCTCCTCACAGTCGTCCTCCAAAGACCAGCAACAGGGCCAGACCCCGTCCACCGCGGTCCCCGGCTCGACCCAGACCGGGGCCACGCCGGTCGTCCAACAACCGTACGGCAACCAGGCGATGCTGGAGGACCTCGGGCTCGCAGCGATCGCCAAAACTTCGGACCCGGACCTCCAGTACGCCCAACTCCGGATGGCGGGCGCCGTGGACTTCCCGGCGGTGCTGGGAATGTGCCTGTCAAACCGTCTGCATCCTGCCTATGCGCGCTGGCTGAGCCGGTACACGTTCGACGACATCCGGTCGGAGGTGCCTTCCATGGTCGATTCCGCCCGAGACGCCATCTGGCCAGCCAATCAACGGCTAACCGCGGCCGGAGGAATGACCGTCGCGCTCGGCGCTGGCGGCGACATCAGCGGTAAAGTGAGCACGGAGCGCGATGACGACGGGGTCGCAGTCGAGATGGAGGGTCAAGCGCTGTTCACAGCGGGCGTTGACCTCCCGGGGCTCGCTGCGCTGGAAGCCTCCACGAGCCTCGGCTTGGATCTCAACGGCGTCTCGCTCCAGATTGGTGCCGGGCTGGGCGCGGGCGGCGGCGTGGGCTTCAAGGCACGGGCCGGCTGGCGGCTGCCCACCGAAGCGCTCGACGGCACGCTGGGTGGTCTGTCCTGCGACGCTGGCCTGGACTCGGTGGTCCGCAGCATCGACATGCTCATCGAGGCGCTGACCATGCCGTCTTCGCTCGAGCTGCACGAGGAGACGAATCTCGATGCGAAAGCCGCCTTCGGAGTGGGTCTGGGAGTCAGCGCCAGCGCGGTAACAAACCAGCGGGCGGGGTTCGGCTACGACGAGAACTGCACGTACTCCCACGCCTCAATCGGTGCGGGAGGCGCTTTCGGCCTCGACCTGGGGATCCTGAAGCTGCTTGGCCAGCCCGGCGTCCTCAAGGACGCCGCGAACTACAACGGGACCGTGGAGCTCCGCTTCGAGCTTCCGAACGGGTCCGTCGACTCAGGAGACGGCCGCCTGTTCGCCTGCTGGACCACAGAGAGCCGGGAAGCCGCATCCAGCACCTGGGTCGAGGTCGGCGGGCTGACGGATGGAGTGTCCTTCCTGACTGCGCTGTTCACCGGGAAAGACCGGGGCGGGACCATCGCGCTGGGCGACCTGCCCGACCGCGCGCTGGTGCGCACCCTCGAGCTCCCGATCAAGAACGAGGAGACGAGGACAGCCTTCATCACCGCAGCGGGCATGACCGAGGATGCTGGACCGGCCAGCGTGATCGCGAAGGGAGGCCTTCGGGTGGAGACGCCCGCGGTCTGGGTGGCTCTGGGCTCGTCCGAGACGCTCGATACCCACGGGGACAGCACGGAGGGTGCCCTGCTGGATGCGGAGCGACAGATCGCCGCGCACTTCCTTGGCGAGACCTATCGATGGCCGGGGGCGAGCCAACTGGACCACGACCTCGACGACGCTGTGGCAGCCTGCGTAGTCAGCAATTCGCAGGTAGAGGTCTCCACCAGCCACCGGCTGGAGCTCGGGTACAACGGCGCGGTGCGCGAACAGCCGCAGACCGCCGCCCTCGCGGCCTCCGCGAGGGAGGTGACGACCGTGACCGCCATCGTGGCCGTTGACCCGACCGACCTCCACCGATTTCTCGGCGCCTGATCCGGGGAAGGAACAACCCAACCGACGGCGAAGCAGGCCGCGCGCGGGTCAGTTCAGGTTAGCCGCCGTTCCTCCCTCTCCAAGGCTGGAAACCCATGAGCCGCTACCGCACGCACACCTGCAACGACCTCCGCGCTGAGCACATCGGACAGACCGTCACGCTCTCCGGATGGCTCCACATGGTCCGCGACGTCGGCGGGATCCTGTTTCTGGTCCTGCGCGACCATTACGGCTCTACCCAGGTCGCGGTCGACCCCGCCGACCCGTTCTACGACTCGGTGAAGCAGACCCGGGTCGAGAGCACAGTGTGCATCAAGGGCACAGTGCAGGCTCGGCCCGAAGGGGGCTCCAACGCTCGCATGACGACCGGGGAAATCGAGCTGCGCGCAACCAGCTTCGAGCTGCTCGCCGCGAGCGACGTCCTGCCGTTTCCCATCCAGCAGAACATCAACGCGTCCGAGGCCGACCGGCTCAAGAACCGCTTTCTGGATCTGCGCCGACCGAACGTCCACGCGAACATCGTGCTGCGCTCGAAGGTGGTGTCCTACATTCGCGCGAAAATGCACGATCTTGGCTTTCTCGAGTTTCAGACACCTATCCTGACAGCCAGCTCGCCCGAAGGCGCACGCGACTACCTCGTGCCGTCACGCGTACACCCCGGCCGGTTCTACGCCCTTCCGCAGGCGCCGCAGATGTTCAAGCAGCTGCTGATGACGTCGGGCTTCGACCGGTACTTCCAGATCGCCCCCTGCTTCCGGGACGAGGACGGTCGCGCCGACCGATCTCCCGGCGAGTTCTACCAGTTGGACGTCGAGATGGCCTTCGTGGAGCAAGAGGACGTCTTCGCGCCGATCGAGCGCCTGATGATCGACATGTTCGAGCACTTCTCCGACAAAAAGGTGCCGACGCCGTTTCCGCGCATCCCGTTCCGGCAGGCAATGCGCCGCTGGGGCATCGACAAGCCCGACTTGCGCTTTGGCATGGAGATTCAGGACGTAGCCGACGCGATGGCCGCTGTTCCCTTCCTCGCATCCGCGGTAGCGGACGGCGGAGTGAACCGGGCCCTCGTCGTCCCGAATATCGGCGGAGAATCACGTAAGTTCTACGACGCCCTCGTCGAGTTCGTCAAGACGCAGGGGGGAAACGGACTGGCCTGGGCGGTGCCACAGCCTGACGCGACGGCAAAGGGATCGCTGGCGAAGTTCCTCGATCCCGCCGCAGTGGCGCTGCTGCGCGCGCTCCCCGAGTACGTGGAGAACGCCGCCATTTTGGTGATGGGCGGGCCGGAGGACAAGGTGCAGACGACCCTTGGACGGCTCCGGAATAAATTGGCCGATGACCTCAAGCTCCACGAGGTCGGCGTTTTCCGCTTCTGCTGGATCGTCGATTTCCCGATGTACGATCGGAACCCCGACACCGGAGCCATCGAGTTCTCGCACAACCCGTTCTCGATGCCTCAGGGGGGGATGGACGCGCTGGTCTCCACCGACCCGCTCGACGTGCTCGCGTACCAGTACGACATCGTGTGCAACGGCGTGGAGCTCTCGTCCGGCGCGATCCGGAACCACCAGCCCGAGCTCATGGTGAAGGCCTTCGAGATCGCCGGCTACAGCCGAGACGATGTGGCGAAGCGGTTCGGCGCGCTCTTCCGCGCGTTCCACTACGGACCGCCTCCGCACGGTGGTCTGGCGCCCGGCATCGACCGGATGGTGATGCTGCTCGCCGACGAGAAGAACATCCGCGAGGTCATCCCGTTCCCTATGGTGATCACCGCGCAGGACCTGCTCATGGGCGCGCCGGGCGAGGTCAGCCAGAAGCAGCTTGATGAACTGCACATCGCGATCGTGGCGCCCAAAACCTGACCCGGACAGCCCCGCCAACCGGCCGTTGAGCGGCCTCTACGGCGCAGCCTGCCGGGGATCAGCTGCCGTTCACGACCGCGTAGACCTCGTCCTCGGTGAGGAGCCGCGCCGTGCTCTTCGCCTTGTCGCGAATGGAGGCGACGAGCGCCGGCGTCGGCTCGATCTTCCGCGTCCTGAGCCAGTAGATGATGTTGGAATCCCCGGCCATATGACCGATCTCGATCTCCTGCCGCCGGCCGAACCACGAGGCAGGCACGCCGGAGTAGACACGGTCGGCTAGCCAGTCCGCGCCTTTGTTGAGCGCCTTGATCACGGCCGCTGCATGAACCCCGGTGCCGGTGCGGAACGCGTCCTTGCCGAACACCGGGTAGCTCACCGGGATCGGCACTTGGGTGTGCAAGGAGGTCAGATCGACCAACTCACCGAGGCGTGACAGATCGCCATCGAACCAGCCGAGCAGCTTGAGGTTCACGAGCAGCAGGTCGAGGGAGGTGTTGCCCACCCGCTCCCCGACACCAAGGACGCAGCCGTGAACGCGATCGAAGCCGACGTCGACGGCGGCCACTGCGTTCGATAGCCCGTAGCCCCGGTCGTTGTGCCCATGCCAATCAAGCCGCACGGCGTCTGGGCCGCTGGCCCTGCCGCATTCTTCAAGCACCGTGCGCGTGAAGGTGTACAGGTTGCGAACCCCGCTCTCGGTGGCGTGGCCGACGGTGTCGCAGAGGCACAGCCCGTCAGCTCCTTCTTCGATCGCGGCCCGGAACAGCCGACGCAAGGTCTCGGGGTTGGAGCGGGTGGTGTCCTCCGTCACGAACGTGCAGGGCAGGCCATTTTGCTTTGCTAGGCGGACGGAGCTCCGAGTGCGGGTCTCCAGCAAGTCCACGTCCCAGCCCTCCGCATAGAGGCGAATGGGCGAAGCGCCGAGGAAAGCCATCACCTCGATCGGAATCCCAACCTTCTGCGAGATGTCGATGATCGGTAGGATGTCGGCGTTGATTGTCCGCGCCGCGCAGTTCGCGAGGATCGGCAACTTCTCATCGCGGATCAGCGTCGCCAGTCGGGTCACGTCCGCCACCGCCCGCGGCCCGGCCCCTGGAAGGCCAATGTCGACGACGTCGACGCCAAGCGCAGCGAGCAAGCGCACCATCTCGACCTTCGCTTCGATCGGCGGATCGACCACCGACGGACACTGCACGCCGTCCCGGAGTGTCTCGTCGACGATCTGCGGCTTGCGCGTGCGCTTCGGGGAGTACACCCCGTGCACGTTCCAGTCGTGGATGACCGCAGCCTCGTTAATCTCATCGGAACCGTGGGTGTCGGACATCGCGAACTCGCTGGATGCGGGGGTCTACCCTGATGACCGCTCACCTGACAGATCGACCTGGCGCGATGTTCACAGCGCCGGCAGGATCAGGGGCACTCACGAACCTGCGCGGAGACCGCAGTGCGCCCGGAAGCCCCGGGCATCTGGATCGCGATGTTCGCCTGAGCGATGAACTCGCCAGGCGTGCTCGGCGAGAAGGCCTCGACAAGCTCACAGCCATCCGCCGTATAGACCCCGACAGTCCCGTGCGGCTGGGCGCCGAACTGAGGGAGGAGGAGCGGGTGGAAGCGGTCGTTCAGGAACGTGGTGACATCCGGGTCGCGCGCGAGCAAGTCCAGCCTCCCGCCCGGCTGATCGACGAAAACGGCCAGCGGCCTATCGGTTAACTGCTCCACGCGGCGCCACTCGACGTGCGATCCGCCCACGTCTTCGTGCGGCGGCGCAGCGCATCCGGACACCGGGAGCCCAGTCAGGACCAGACCGAAAACGAGCAGAAGGATGGAGGCGACGGGCGGATTTGAACCGCCGAAATAATGGTTTTGCAAACCACCGCCTTGGGCCACTTGGCTACGTCGCCGCTCTGCTGCCTGCTATCTGGACACCGAGCAGCCGGCAACCCCGTCAGGGCGCCGCGAGAAGCCCGACGCCCTTGACGAAGCCCGTACAAATCGATACACGCGCCCCCCGCCAACAGCCCGGTTTTCGGGCCAAAGCGGCGTCTTTCAACCGCCGAAAGGTCGCACTTTGAGGAGGTCGGGATGCTCGATCCCGCTTTTCTTAAACGCACCGCGTCCACCATCGCCATGGCCGCCTCGCTCCCCGGGGCGACCGTCTTAGGCGGCTTCGTCGGCTATCAGGTCGATCGGTGGCTCGGCTCCGCACCCATCGGTGCGCTCGGCCTCGGCGCGCTCGCCTTCGCCGCCGCGCTGACTCCCCTGCTTCGCCCACCCCCCGCCCCGCCCCGCTCCGGCCCCTCGACTCCCAGCCCCTGACTCGCTCCCCCGACGATGATGACTCCACTCCCCACCCTCCTCCGTGACAGCTGTTTGGCGGCGCTAGCGTTCAGCGTGGTCGGACAGGTGTGCGGGCAGGGTGCGAGCGTGGCTGCAGGCTCGGTCGCAGGCGTCATCAACCTAGCAGGGCTGGCGATCACGGCGTCCGGCAACCCGGGCGCGCTGATGGGCCGACTCGCGCTGCACAACGTCACGGCGCTTGTTCTGCTTTACATCCTGCTCACCCGCTTCGAGCCCGTTCCGGCATTGCTCGGCCTTCTGGCCCCGCTCTTCGCCATCGCGGCGCGCACCTTCCTGCGTCCGGCACAGCCGGCGCCCGCCCCCGGAGCTGATCGATGACCCCACTCCTCGACGCCGTCCTTCGCCTCGCGACCCCTGTCGCCCATGCGCTCCCGGAGCTGGTCGGTCGCTTCGCGCTCGGACACTCCGGCGCGAATGCCAGCCATTTCTCCTGGTTTCAGATGCTCCCCGGCATTTCCGGTGCAGGCAACATCGGCGAGAAGCTTGGCCTCAACGATGCCCACGAAGCCGTGTTCATCCCAACGACCTGGGCGATCGTGCTCGGCATCCTCGCCGTCGCAGGTGTGGCCCGACTCGGGCTCAACAGCGCGTTGGCCCGGGCCGGCACCGACAAGTACCTGGCGGACACCGGGCTGACGGTACGGAACGTCTTCGAGATGATGGTTGAGTTCCTGAACAACCTGATGATCCAGAGTCTGGGCCAGAAAGAGACGAGGGCGTTCTTCCCCCTTGTTGGCGGCCTGTTCGTCTACATCCTGTTCGCCAACCTCTCCGGCTTCATCCCTGGAGTTCGTCCGCCGACCGACAACCTGTCCAGCAATTTCGCGATGGCGATCACGGTGTTTCTGGTCTTCAACTATGCCGGACTGTCCCGCAACGGGTTCGGGTACATCAAGCACCTTGGGGGCCCAGTCGTCTGGCTGGCCCCGGTGTTCTTCATCCTTGAGTCGATATCGCTCATCATCCGCCCGATGTCGTTGTCGATGCGACTCACCGTCAACATCTTCGTAGATCACTTGCTCCAGGGGATCGCGCGCACGCTCGGCGACGGCAGCATCGTCGCGCCGTTGATGGCCGCGACTCTGCCCGTCCCCCTGTACTTTCTGGGCCTGCTGGTCTGCACAGTACAGGCCTTTGTATTCGCGCTGCTGACCATCATCTACGTGTCGCAAGCCACCGCGCACGAAGACCACGGCACCGGCCACGCCCACTGATTTCTGCAGGCCACCCGGCCGACTGACAACGCCCCCCAACCCCCCCAGATACCGGAGACACTCATGAACAAGAAGCTTTCTACCGCCGCCCGCGTTGGCGCCCTCTTCGTCCTCTCCACCAGCCTCGCGCTCGCCGAAGACGGCGGGAACATGGGCCCCGGCATCGGCGCCGGCCTCGCGGTCGGCCTCGCAGCCCTCGGCGGCGGTCTCGGTCAGGGCCGCACCGCCTCCGCGGCGCTTGAGGGCATGGCCCGTAACCCTCAGGCCGCTGGCAGCCTGCAGACCCCCATGGTGCTCGGCCTCGTCTTTACCGAGACCCTCACGCTCTTCGCGTTCGCGATCGCGTTCCTGCTGCAGGGCAAGTAAGCTCCGGCCTCAAGGCCGACCCCGCCGCGTCTGGCCCAGCACGGGCAGAACCGGCACAGCCCGCTCCCACCGCTCCGGTCGGGGGCGGGCCTTTTTGGTTTACCTAGGGACAGGACGTCGGTGGGTCACCGTTCGTGTCCTCCGGGGCGCGACCGACGTGCGCCTCGAAGTACGCCTGAAGCGCACCAATGTCAAAGCAGCCCATTCGCATACGATGGCCCCACGACACCGCTGCCCAGCCGTCTGGGAGGTCATTCGAGGGCGTGATGATCCAGCGCCGGTCGCTGGCTGAGCCAAGCACGGCCTCAAGCGCCGCCGCCTGCGCCACGCAGTCCGCTGTGGCTGCGCTTTCGACCCCCGAGTCGCCTGAGTCGCCCGCCGCGTCCGGCTCAGAGCCCGCGCAGTCGTCGGGCGAGTAGAGGAAAACGACACCCCCATGCTCGAGGTTGTGGACCCAGTGCTCGTCACCGGGATCGATGTCGTGTAGGCCCCATTGGGCCCAGCAGGCGTTGTGGTCTCCCGAGGTGGGAGGTGGATCCTCGTAGACCACGTCGCCGCTGACATGGTTGTTGGCACTCGCGACATCCTGCGTCTCCTCCACGCATTCCCCCCCGCACGAGTCACACGGTGAGCTCTGCGTGGTGACTGGCGCCGGAACGGTCGCCCTGCACGCCACCCCCAACGCCAGAGGCAGCCCAATCAGCGAGCGCATCACGACCCCACCCGCCAATCACCCGAGCGGCCACCAGACTTCGCCAAGAGGCGGACCCCGTCGATCCGGATGCCACGGTCCACCGCCTTCAGCATGTCGTAGACGGTGAGAGCGCCGGCGGTCACGGCGGTCAGCGCTTCCATTTCCACGCCGGTCCGCCCCGTGCATCGGGCAGTCGCCAGGATGCGGATGGCGCCGTCAACGACCTCAAGCTGAACCTCCACACCATCCAACGGCACCGGGTGGCACAAGGGGATCCAGTCGGCGGTCCGCTTCGCAGCCTGAATTGCAGCGATCTGCGCGATGGTGAGGACATCTCCCTTCTTCGCGCGGCGCTCGACCACCGCAGCGAGCGCCTCGGCGCCCAGCCGCACCCATCCTTCCGCGGTGGCCGACCGGCGAGTGACCTCCTTCTCGCCCACCTCAACCATTCGCGCGTCGCCGGTGGGCGTCAGGTGAGTCAGAACGTGTGGGCTCATCGGTACTCCGGGTGGACCTTGACTTCGACGATTTGGGAGCCGAGCCGAGCGTTGACCGCCCGCTTGAGCGAAGCCCGCCTGTCGTTCAGGCGGTAGACGCTGCGGGCGGCTGCGATGAAGGCAGCGTCGAAGGTGCCGGAGGCCTCGAAAGCCCGTAGCTGATCCTCGACCTCCCAGAGCGCCAGATTCACCTCGGCCAGATCGGCCATCTCGGGCTCGTCCACCCAGAGCGCCTCCAACCCGGAGAGCTCCAGCACGACATGGGCCCGGAGGTCGCCACGGCACCGAGCGCGTTTAAGGCGAAGGATCGTGATCCGGTCCAGCAGGTCACCGATCGAACAAGGCGCCAGAATCAACCCCGCGGCGCCGGGAGTGCCGCCGGGCATAAGCCTCATCCTTCCACTGTCTCGCGGGCGACCTTCACGAACTGGAGGATGATCCCCTCTGCTTCCGGCGTATCCGGCGACTCCTCCATCAACTTGTCGATGCGCGCGGCCCGCTCCGGATCTCCCGCGTAGTGCTGCCGGTAGTAGTTCCACCGCTCCAGCGTCGTCGCCCTCCGCAGCTCGGGGTGAAACTGCGTCGCCCAAAATGGAGCCCCGTCGACTCGAAAGGCCTGATTCCGAATCACCCGGCCGGTACACAAAAGCGTGACACCAGGCGGCAGAACGTCGACGTGGTCATGGTGGCCAAGCTGGGCGTAAAACACAGGCGGAGCGGCGTCGAAGACCCGGTCAGCCATCCCAGGCACGCGGTCGATGAGAAAACAGCCGAGCTCCTGCCGCTCGTCGTCCCGGTTCACTTGCCCGCCGAGGGCGAGCGCGAGCCCTTGGAACCCGAAGCAAGATGCCCACGCGGGCTTGCGTGAATCCACGACACGAAGCAGGAACTGCAGCATTCCTCCCACCCATCCGTGGGTGTCGAGCACAGAATAGGCGCCCGAGCCCCCGAAGAAGAAGACATCCGACGAGGCGAGCAGCTCCTTGTCGAGCGCGGTGTCGCGGGCGTGAACCTTACGCAGATCGGAGATCCCGCTCGAACTGCGGAAGCAGCGCAGCTCCTGCTCGGCCATGGGGTCTTCCGGGTCACGGAGCGAAATGAGGAGGGACCGCATTCAGCAACCTTAACCGACCGCCTTCGGGGGCGGCCACGCTGCGTCGAGGTTGCGCACCGCGCCTGCTCGTGTCACGATCCCGCCCCATGCCCCGCTCGCTCGCTTTGACCGCCCTGCTCCCCGTCCTTCTCGCCATCGCCTGCGCGGGCAAGGGCCCGGTGGACTCCGACGACGGGCTGCCGCACATCCGAATCGTCACGCCCTTGGCCGGCACGTCCATCGGCACTTGCCTTCGCATGACCGTCGAGGTCGACAACTACGAGGTCGTCCCCCCACCGGCGGATGCTGTCCTGGTGGACGGGCAGGGTCACTGGCAGATGGTGGTCAACGACGAACCGCTGCTCATCCCGTGCGAAGCGCTCGCGTGCAGCCTGACGCTGGATGGGCACGACGACGGTCCGCTCACGATCCGCGCGGTCCTCGCCGACAACAACTACGTCAAGTTGGCCGACGAAGCCGGGGCCTACGTCGAGGACACCGCGAGCTACACTCTCGCACGCGACGGCGTAAACTGTCAGTAACTGGAGGTTTAATGGCTACTATACTTCGCCTGCTACCTGCCTGCAGCAGGGATGTTCTGGCCGCCTGTGCCGTTGCGGGCTCGCTGGCGGCCTGCACCCAAAACACGGGCACGTTCAAGCACGATGACTCAGATCCCGGCACGGACAGCGACAGCGGTCCGTTCGACACCGGCACGGTCGACACCTCCGACACCGACGGCGACCTCGACGACGACGGTTACACCCCGGAAGAAGGCGACTGCGACGACTCGAGCGTGTACGCGTCCCCAGCCCGGGAAGAAGACACCAACGATGGCGCTGACAACGACTGCGACGGACGGGTCGATGAGGACTGGACCGGGGTCGATGTCGCTTACTACAACTCGGCTGGGTCGAGCTCCATCTTCAGCCTGGACGCCATCGGGCGCGTCACCGACGAGTACACCCTCGACAACTCCTGCGGCCCGGTCTGGCTCGACCACCGCGACGGTCCCCTGTCGGACGGAACGGACGAATGGGTGATCAACAACAACTACGCTGCTGTGGCGGTCGTCGCCCGCGACGGCACGTGCACCGATGTCGGTGACTTCTCCGACGCCGACGTCTACCCCTACGGAGTGTTCGGGGTAGCCGCTGGTCTGGACGGTACGATCTACGCGGCTACGCTGGATAATCTCGTCGTGGTCGCCGAGGACGGCACCCTCACCTCGGTGGCCTCGTGGAAGTGCAACTTCGAGGCCGTCGCCGACCATGAGCTGGCGGCCTACAGCCTCGCGGTAGACCCGTCCACGGGAGTGGTGGGCCTGTTCGGCTACTTCGGGGCGTTCGCTACCTATGACCCTTCATCCGGGGTCTTCACGCTGCTCGCCGCCGAGAACTGGGAGACATCGACGCTGAACACCTTCTCCGGGGCGCACAAGGACGGGGGAGGTTGGTACAGCCCCGCGGTTGACGGCGCCACAGGCGCGTACGGGATCTACAAATTCAACCTCGAGGAAGCCTCCTGGGTGCAGCAGGAGGAGTGGTCCGACGAGGACTGGGCCCCGTTCATGCTCGCCATCGACGGGGATGAGGGCGACTACTATGTCACCGCCAACGCCGGCTGGTTCTACACGGTGTGGCGCGTCGTGGCCGGCGACGGCTATGCAGCGCAGCTGTACAGTTCCGACGGCACAGTCCAGAGCAGGGCATTCTATGGCATCGTCTCAAACTACTGAGCCGGCAGGCTCGTCGGTCGAGTGGCTGCTGGTGATCAGCACCGTGCTCGTAGCGGTGGTGATCGTGGCCGGCACCTTCGCCCCAGACCTGCTGCCCTGGACAACCGGCGTGGTCAACGACATCGCTGAAAAGCTAGGCGTAGATTTTTGAGCTTCACGGCGATCGATGAGGTCTACGCGCAGCGAGTCTGGGTCGGAACGCTCATCGTTCTGGCCGTGCGCTGAACGTTGGGCGCCTGTTGGCTGGGTGCCGCGGGGGTGCTGGTGGCGATGGGGGCGATCTGGATCCCCTGGCGCCTCGGCGCGATCAAGCCCGGGGACGTGAAGATGCTCATGGGGGCCGGCACGATCCTTGTAGTCCCCGTTGGGCTCGCGGTGCTGGCGTGGGAGGGGCGGCTCGGCAACGTCAACCGCGTGATCGTTGACCGCAACACAAACCGTGCGACGGCCGTCCCACACGCTCCGGTGGGGGGAGCGGGAATCGTGGCCGCCATGGTGTGGCCGAGCCTGTAGTAGGGTCTGGCGCCGCGACCGCGCATCATGAACCTTGCCTCGCGGACGCCGGTGTCTACGTGAGTTGCGCATGGTTGCTCTTCTACGATCGATGGACGCGGTTTCGGTGCTTGTGGTCGCGGAGGACGCCCGCTCGCGCGGCGACCTCGTGGCCCTGCTCGGCGGCGAGGCTGGGGCGCTCGTGACCGGCGGTCTCTCCCCGTCGGATCTGGTCAACTCGGTGCCCGCCGACGTCTACGCATGGGAGTTCGCAGGCGAGGCCGAACAGGCGACGCGGCTGTTCCGCGCCCACTCCGGGAGTCGCACGCCCGCCGTCGCGATCGTCACCCGCGCTGGCCTTGTGCAGCCGGCAATCGCAGCGGGAGCCCGGGGCGTCGTGAGCAAAGACTCCCTTGTCGATGGCGCGGGCGCCGCCCGGCTGGTGGCCGCGCTGCGTGCTTGCGCGATGGGGTTCGTGGTTCGTGAGCCACCGGAGGCCCAGCTGTCGTCTGGACTACACAGCACCCCGGCGCTCACCGCCCGTGAGTCTCAGGTCGTCGCGCTGCTGGCCGAGGGACACCCGAACAAGATCATCGCCGACAAGCTACACATCAGCGAGCACACCGCGAAGTTTCACGTGAACGCGCTGATCCACAAATTGCACGCGCAGAGCCGCACAGATGTCGTCGCGCGCGCGATCCGCTCGGGGCTGTTGACCGTATAGCCGGCGACAAATCACGCCCCAAGGCGAACAACGTACGGTGACCAGTTCGCAACGATCCCGTGACGACGCTCCGATGGTCAGGAGGCGTCGCTATGGAAGGGGCATGCAATTCCCGCAATGGCTTCGCACCCTACTCCGCCGGCTGGGAGCCACGCCGCCGCAGCGGATCATCGCGCACTCCGTGGTGCAGTGGTCGCGTGAGGCTCCCGATGCGGTGTGGCACCGGCATCCGATCCACGCCGGCCGGCCGCTCCGCCTCTCGCCCCTCGGAGGGTTTACGCTCGTAGATGGAGACTCGGACCGGGTGTAGGCTCGGCGCCCGCGTTCACGCCGCCTCCGCCACGCCGCGGATGTGCTCGAGCACCCGCTTGTGGATCCGCTGGATGGCAAGATCGCTCCACAACCCCCAGTAGGGCTCCGGAGCCATCGCGAACGTGTACCAGGTACGGCCAACCAGCCTTGTCGTGCCATCAGGCTGTGACTCGACGATGAACTCGCCCTGCCGGCTCTTCAGGATTCCGTCCAGGTGCGGGGCGTGGACACTTGAGTACACACTCCACTCCTTCATCGTGGCTGGGCTCTCAGTCACGTCAAACGCCAGCCGACCGAGCCCACCATCGACCGGCGGCTGCCACACGCGGATCGGCTCAACAAACGGGCCGGTCGAAAACTCGCAGTAGCGGACGGCACCGGCTCCCCCAAGCTCGTGCGCGGTACCCTCGATCCAGGCGCGGACCGGGTAGGCGATACCCAGCCGAAAGTACCACTCGGGGGGAGGAGGCAGCTCGACGCCTCCGAACCCGATGACCGCGTCCCAGACCGCCTCTGGCCCGGCGGCGATCACCACCGAGCTCTCCACCTGCCTCACGCTCCCACCGGGGGCAGGCGACAGCAGCAACGCCGCCGGCCAGCCCAGGCCCATCAGCCGGACCATCCGTCCTCCCTCCACCTGCGCCAGCGCCGCGCCGAGCAATACCCCAAGCCCGGTCATCGCCAACCCGATGGGCGCCGCCATGGCGAGGCAGATCAGGCCCTCCATCGCCGTCAGCATCATCAGGCCGCCCAGCGAGAAGCACGTCACCCCCGCCACCGCCACGTTCGCGAGCAGGGTCCGCCGCCCGCGCAAGTTGAGCAAGAACCCCGAGACTGTGCCCATCACCACCGGGGCACCGAGAAACAGTGCTCCGCCGTACTCTCCCAGCCCATACACGGCGACGATGACCGAGACCATCCCCACCGCGGTGCCCGCGGCGACCCCAGTCAAGGCCGCGTAGACCACGCGCTCCTCCCCTCCCAGCGGCCCGGGGCCGCCGTGCGCGGTCGCTACGCCCGAGAATGGCGCGCCAGTGGCTGGCACACCCGCGGCTGGCACACTCGACGCGGGAGGGCGAGTCGGCAACGCACAAAGGCCGAGCATCACGAGAAAGTTGACCAGCGGAATAAAGAAGGCGAGTCCGAAGAGCGCGGGCAACCCCGCGTCTCGGGCCCGGCGCACCGTCATCGTCGCCCCAACCCAGGCGAACGGCAGGTTCCACAGCAGGTAAGGCAGGGTGACCATGTCGGCCGCGCTGCCGAGGGCTGCCGCCCGAACGGTCATCACGGGCGAAAGGAAGGCCACCGGTGAGTAGAAGCTGCCGATGAGCAGGGCCACCACCGCGGCCTCGACAGCGTATTTGAGCGCCATCAGGCCGAACCCGGCCAGCGCGTAGGTCCGCCTGCACACCGGGGCGGTGACCCCTGCGAGGGTCGCCAGCACGCCCGGCGCCGAGGGGGCCAGCGCGTTCAACGCTTGATTCCGGTCGCCCGAAAGCTCTCCGTATTGCGAACCCGACGGGTCACCTGCATGTCGAGGTAGCCAGCGTCACCGTACCAGCGCTCAAGCTCCTCGCCCATGAAGTAGTGGGTGACCGGGACGCGGAGCCGGTCGTACATGTCCGCCACGACCACCTCGAACGGCCACCGCGAGTGATCGTGGACCGGAAGGCGGCTGACCACCGCCCCGAGCCCCGGAACAGGCGACAAGAACCGGTGCGGCGTGTGCGAGAACACCCGTAGGAAACCCGAGAGTCCGATACAAAACCGGTAGAGGGACTCCGACCCCATGCTGGTGGTCGCCCCGCGGAGCGCTCCGGTGGCGACGCGAGTCAGTCCCTGCCGAGGACCAT
>SHYV01000032.1 GCA_009692605.1 Myxococcales bacterium | reverse complement strand
CCGAGGGCCTCCCCGGGCACCATCGCCGCTGCCGGAACGGGCCGAAGCTTCGTCCGGGCCATCTTCGCGTCCAGATCGCGCTCCCACCATGCGTTGAACGCGCTGGACGCCGCGCCCGCGATCCCGGTCGCCACGAGCACCAGCACGACCTTGCCGAGCCCAGCATCAAGGAGCGGGGTTCGGGCCATCCCGAGCATGGGCAGCCCGGTCAACAGCACCAGCACCAGCACCTTGGGTCGCGCGATCTCCCACCACATGCGGACGTGGGACAGGGCGCCAGACCTCAAAACCGGCTGCGGGTCGAGCCTTGCGCCGGCCACATCGACATCGCTCATGCCAGCACCGACGGCGCGGGCCGCGCCGGAACGGCGTCCAACACCCCACCGGGCAGCTCCCCCGGCGCCCGCGCCCAGAGCTCCATCACCGCGACCGCGATCACCATGCCGAGGACGTCCGCGGTAGCGCTATGCAATACGGCGAGCTCCACGGGCATGCCGGTGAGGACGTTGACGATCCCGAGCGCCGCCTGGCAAAGGACGAGCCCGAGCACGGCCCAACCGTACCGACTCGCGCCTTCCTTGCGTGCGCTCCATGCGAACGCGGCAGCGAGCCCGAGCAGCACGTACGCCCCGCCGCGGTGGGCGAGTTGCAGGCCGACGAGCCCGTCCACCGTCGGCACCCACACCCCGCCATTGCACGTTGGCCACTCGGTGCACGCCAGCCCGGCGTGGTTTGACGAGACCAGCCCGCCAAGCGCCATCTGCAGCAACCAGCCCAACGCGAGCGTGAGCGCGAGGCCCTGCGTCCGGGTGGAGCCTGAAGTCCGCCGCGGCGCGATCCGATGCGCGATGTACAACAGTGAGAGCACGAACAGGTTCCCCACCAGAAGGTGGAGCGTGACGCTCCAATAGACCAGCAGGTGAATGACGGTCAGCCCGCCAAGGATGATCTGGGTCAGCAGCACCGCGGACGAGACACCCCAGGCGAGCCCCGCCCGCGCCCGTAGAGCCCGGTCGGAGAGCACACGAACGCCAAGCCCGAGAAAGGCCACGGAGATCGTTCCCGCGAGCACCCGGTGCCCCCATTCGAGGAAGACCTGCATGTTCATCCGAGGCACCACCTGCCCGAAGCAGAGTGGCCAGTCCGGACAGCTGAGGCCGGCACCGTTCACCCTCACCGTCGCGCCGAAGACCAGCAAGGTCCAGGTCACCCCTGCCAGGGCCAGAAAGCCCGCCTTAGCCCACGCCGTACGTGAGGCCCGGGAGCCGTCAACGACGGTCCGATCGTGGCCCGCACGGGGGGAGGATTCAGGGGAGGAGGAGACGTCCAGGCGGCGGCCTCACTTGACGGGCGGGCGCCTATTCCGTCAGCCAGCGGATGACAACCGATTCCGGGCCCCGCCGTCCGGAGCGGGCGGAGGCGGAGGCTTGCTGAACGACAGGCTCAGCCACACCGCAGCCAGAGTGAGCCCGAGGCTGAACCAGGTGAACGCATACTCCCCGTGGGGACGCTGAGACGGCGCGCTCCGCCAGCCGGAGATTGGGGGGACTCGGTCGAGGATCGGGGCCTGATCGTCGAGCCCCTCGCCGTCCACAACCACCCATTGAGGTACCTGTACACCCAATTCAGCAGCCATGGCGGCAGGCGAAACCGACCGCCATCGCGCCACGTCGATCCGGGCGGAGAGCTCATCCGTGAACGGTCGGGCGATGCCGGCGTAGCTGCGGATTACCCCGGCGGCTCGCTCGCGACGGATGATGGCGTCGGCCTCGTCCGTGGGAACCCATCCGATGTCCACGAGCACCCAGGCGGGTCGCGGCTCGCCGGGGGTCTCCAGCTGCACCGGGAGGATCAACTGCACCCCGGGCTGGGACCACATGTACCGCCCAAGCACGCGCTGCACGTGATCCCAATCCGGCGCTCCGGCGGCGTGAACCCGGCGAAATGTGGCATCGGTAGGCGGATACGCAGCGTCAAACGCCGGTAGTGCGAGCCGCTCCTCGAAGAGCAACCGCTCCATGCGGGCGTCTTCACGCCGCCCAAGCTGCCAAACACCAAGCGAGCAAAGCAGGCCGCCCCCCAGAACAGCGAACGCCGTGAAGCCCGGTCGGGGTTGAAAGCGCTGGCAAAGGGGGATCACTGGCCGCGGGGGTAACCGACCTACGGCGGGCGGGAGCCGACCAGCAGCCCCAGCCGCTCGCCCGCCTTGTGATGCCGGGGGTCGATCGCGAGGACCGCTCGCCAGGCCTCCGCCTCCCGGTCGGCGCTTCCGCGCCGGAAATGCACCTCGGCCAGCCCCTCCCACGCCCACTGGTTCGCTGGCAGGACCGCCACGGAGGCCCGCAGCCGAGACTCCGCCGCGTCAAGATTTCCCACCAGCAGGTAGGCCCACCCCTCCATGCCCCCCGGGCGGTCTCGCCCAGCGAGGAACTGCTGCACTCGCCGACGGGTCGTCTCCTCGTCGCCGGCCGCGTGGGCCGTCGCGGCGAGCTGAAAGAACGGCGGCGCGAAGCTCGGGTCCGCTGCGGCTGCACGCTGGTAGGCGGCGGCGGCGCCGCTGGCCTCACGACGTCTGGCCAACGCCAACCCCAGCGCGTAGTCCACCTTCGCGGCTCCCGGCGCCTTCCCCCGCCCCGCCCCGATGACCTCCAAATCCCGAAGCGGCAGCACGTCGGCCAGCTTGAACGCAGCCTCCGCGCGCCACGGGTCCAGGCGGACGGCGCGAGCCAGCAGGTCCCGAGCGCGACCTTGTCGGCAGGCCTTCTCGCCCCGCAGATCCAAGAGCACCGCGGCGGCGACCAGCGCGGCCCGCCCATCCTGAGGACGAAGCGCCTCGACGCGCGCCAGCGCCAACTCGGCCTGAAAAGCGTAGTTCTCCAATGGAAACTCGCGGCCCATCCAGGCAGCCGCACGCGCGAGGCGCAGGTGCCGCCACGGGTCGAGCGGAGCCGCTGCCACGTCGGCCTGCGCGGCGGACCAGCGCTCCCGCGCGTCAGCGGGACCGCTCACGGCTTGCGGCCTCAAAAAGTCCAGCGGGATCTCGCCGAGGCGCTCCTGCCTCGAGCCCCCCTCATCACGGTCTGCCCACGCGCTCTGCAGGCCAAGCACCAGCGCGGCTCCGCCCACCACGAACCGGACCGAGCGTGCCCACACCGGGACCTGCAGGCCCACCCCGGTGCCGAGGCCAGCGAACAGCGCGACGGACAGGGCCGAGCCAGGGGTGTGCATGGGGAAGTCCCCCAACGAACACCCGATCGCGGTGAGGACCCCGACACCTGCCCCCGCCGCCACGCAGGTCCCGCTGCTGTGCTCCCCCCGCAGCGACGCGCCGAGCGAGCGTACCCAGGCGCCGGTCGCGATGAGCAGCGCCAGCAGTCCGACGATCCCGCCCTCGGCGAGCCACTCTACTACCTCGCTGTGAGCGTGCTTCACGTCGTAGAGGTGGGCTACAGACTCGCGTGCGCCGTAAGCAAGGCGCCAGGCGCCGAGCCCCGCACCGAACAACGGCGCATCGACGAAGGCCTCGAGGCCATCCTGCCAGATCCGCATCCGAGACGACGCGCTGACGTCCGCCGCCGCCCCGCCCAACAGCCCGAAAAATCGCCCAAATGCGCCACGGAAACCGAAAACGAGCGTACCCAGCGCACCGGTGACGACCAAGAACCACAGCGCAAACGAAAGGTAGAACCCCTCATTTCGCTCCCGACGCAGCCACAGTCCGCAGGCGACGGAGCAGAGCACAACCCAGATAAGCGGACCGCGGGACTGGGAGCTGACCATCCCGACCCCGAGCACCGCCGTCAACAAGCCGATCAGGACGAGCTTGGGGATGCGGTTCCCGCTCGCCTCGAAGACGCTGGGGGGCTGGCTCGAGCGCCTTGCCCGCTGCTGGTGCCGCTCCACCTCGGCCGGGAGCAGCGGGAATTGCGACCCGGCCAGCGCCCAGGCCGCGCCGACGCCAAGGGCGAGAAACACCGCGAAGTGCCCCCGGTTGATGAACGTCCCGGTCGCCGAGCCCAGGTAGAACATCTTCGTCCCGATGCCGGTAGAAGGCCCGTCGCGCATCGCGATCCCAAAGACAGCCTGCGCCACCGCGAAGAGTAGCAGAACGCCGAGGATAGGCAACTGCAGTCGCTCCACGGCCCCGATCCTACAGCCCAGCGCGAAGATAGCGAGCACCCCGACGATCTGGGCCAACGCCCAAGGTAAGCCTGACGGCAGCAAAGACCCGGGGCGCCACGCTGTCGCGGTGCTTTCACGCAGGGGGTCGTAGGGCGGCACTGGGTCACCGAGCGCCGACGCGATGTCGCACTCGGTGAGCCACCGGGAGAACGCCTCGGCGGCAGGCGCTCCCCCCGAGGCGCTCCCCGCGGCTTCTGGGGGCCCCTCCCGCTCGGGGCCCTCCCACTCGGGGGCCACCCGGTCGAGCAGCGCTGCCTGTCCCGGCGAGACCGCACCGCGCAGCGCCCCCGGCATCGGCGTCGCGTGCCAGACCACAAGCAGCAGCAGCAGACCGAACGCCAGCTTCGCCGGGCGGCTCGTGGTGCCTCCGGCCTCGACGATCGAGAGCACCACGAGACCAAACCCGGCCACGGCGATCGCGAGCCCTCCGTACTGAGGGAGCGTTCCGCCCTCCATCAAGATCGCGAACCCCGCGGCGGTGAGCGCCAGCGCCAGCGTGAGCCCTTCGGTGACGCGCATCAGCTGCGCGTGGCCTTGCCGACCTCGTCGCGGTCGGCCCCATAGTACGTGTAGTAGTAGTAGTAGCCGTAGCTCTTGCGCTGGATATCGAAGTCGTTGAGGATGACCCCGATCAGCCGAGCGTCCACGTCAGTGAGCTGGCGCTTGGCCTGAGCGACGAGGTCCCTCGCCACCTTGAAGCTCTTGATGACCATGATGACGCCGTCCACATGGGTCGCCAGCACCACTGCATCGGTCACCGCGACCACGGGCGGGGAGTCAATGATGACGAGGTCAAAAATCTCGTTCAACTTGTCGAGCGCGGCATGACATGCCACAGACCCAAGCTGCTCGGCGGGGTTGGGGGGGCGCGGGCCCGACGGCAGGATGAAGAGACCGGCTTGGGGCGTGGCCTGACAGACCTCTTCCGCGGTGGCGTCCCCGTGAATCAGCGAGGAAAAACCCCGGTCGTTGGGGAGGCCAAACGCATGGTGCAGCGACGGCCGGCGTAGGTCGGCGTCCACCAGGCATACGCGGCGGCCGGTGCTGGCGAACGTGATCCCGAGGTTGATGCTGGAGGTTGTCTTGCCTTCGCGGGGGCCGGAGGACGTGATCAGCAGCCGGCGGGGCGGCTCGCCGTCCGAGCGCGCCATGAAGTTGACATTCGTACGGATGTTTCTACAGAATTCGGCGAACGCGCTCTTGGGGTAATTGAACGCGTACAGATATCGCTCACGCGCCATCTCCCATCCGTCGCCAGCGAGGCCCGGCACGCTGGGGATGATGCCGAGGAAGGGGATGCCGAGCGCCTCGACCTCCTCGCGGGTCTTGATCGTGGTGTCCATGTAGTCGAAGAAGAACGCGAGGGAGACGCCGGTCAGCAGGCCCGCGATGACGGCCAGCACGAAGTTTCGCGTGTAGTTCGGCTCTACCGGGTCCTTCTTTACCTCGGCCGGGTCGATGATACGGACGTTGTTCTCCTTCAGCGACGACGCGACGCTCATCTCCTGCTGCTTCGCCACGAGCTGCTGGTAGATGTCCTTCTTGGAGTCGACCGTGCTTCGGAGCAGGTTGTACAGGCTCTCCTCGCTGCTGCCGTCGAGAGTATCGCTGGTGAGCCGGTTGATGGCGGCGTCCAGCAACGACTCCTGGTCCAGCGCCTGACGCCACGCAGCTTCCCGGCGGGAGAACTCAGCGCGCACCTCGTTTTGGATCTGCTGCTCCACATCCCGCAGCCGCCCATTGATCTCCACCATCTTCGGGTGGTTCTCGAGGTAGGTGACGGACAGGGCCTCGTGGTCGTTCAGACGAGAGGCGTAGCTCTCGCGCAGCTTGTCCATGACAGAAGCCGAGACGAGCAGCGAGAGACGACGCGGGTCCTTCTCGGACTTCATCGCCTTGGCCATGCTGTCGCGCTCGCTCTGCCGACTCGCCACATCAGCCTGCGCCGAGGCCTTTTTGCGGGACAGCTCCTCCAACTGTTGCGTGACGAGGTTGGATTTCTCCTCGGTCGACAGCGCGATGGTGTTGTGCTCTTGCCGAAAGGCGAGCAGCCGACCCTCAGCGTCCTTCATCTCAGCGGCGGTCCGCGCTGTCTCGTCGGACAGGAATTGCAGGCCGTCCGACACGCCCTGATTGACCTCTTGCAAGTTGCGCTCAACGAAGACCTCTCCCCAAGCCTGACCGATCTGCTGGGCGAGCTCGGGGTCGTTGTTGCGCGCGTACACCCACACGAGCCTGGTCTTGGCGACCGGCTCGATCGTGACCAACTCCAGAAGCAGCTGCACGGGCTCATCGGCATCCTTGAAGTCCTCGTGCTCCCAGAGGTTCAGCCGGTCCATGACCGCCTTGGCCTGCACCCTCGCGCGCAGCTTCCTGTGCTGGGTGGAGAAGTAGTCCTGATCCGACTGGTACTGGCCCGTGCCGTAGATCCCCATCGCGTTGAGGTTGTTGTAGGCCTGTGGCTGGGCGTCGATCTGGAGTGACGAGCTGGCCTCATAGACCGGCGCCGTGAGCAGCGTGACGAGGCTCACGCTCACGACGATCAGGGAAAACGCCGTCACCAGCGTCCAGATGCGCTTCCGCACCGTTCGCCAATACTCGCGAAGGTGCAAGATCTCGGTGAGGGACTCGCCGCCGTCCTCATCGCGCATGCTTCGGCGAGGACGGTGCTGCCGTGCACTCGAAGTCTGGGGGGCTGCCATCCCGTTCATCATATCCCGCCTTCGGTTAGACCTGCGCATGCCAGATCTCCCGAAGGGCGCCGTCGTCATCGGACTTGACGGGGCGACGTGGTCATTGCTGGACCGCTTCATCGCTCGTGGGGTGATGCCGACGCTCGGTCGCCTGAAGGAGCGTGGGGTGCATGGCCCGTTGATGAGCGTCATTCCGCCGATGACAGCGACGGCGTGGACCGCCTACCAAACCGGAAAGGGTCCCGGAAAACACGGGATCTTCGACTGGACCGAGCCCGTGCCGGGGACCTACCTCTACCGGCCGATCGACTCGACGCGGGTGCAGTCGCGAACCCTGTTCGAGCACCTCTCGCAGCGGGGCCGGCGGGTCGCTACGGTCAACCTTCCCCTCACCTTTCCGGCCCGGGCGATCAACGGCATCGCCGTCGGTGACATGCTCACCCCCGCCAAGGACACTCCCGGCTTCACCTTCCCGGCCGACTTCAAGGCCGAGCTCGACGCGCTGGTCCCCGACTACGTGATCGACACCCACCTGTGCGAGTCGGAGGCCGATATCCTGCCCTTCCTCGGCCGGTTACGGGCGATGATCGAGGGAAAGCGAGCGCTCGTCCGCTACCTCATGGGTCGGGAGCGCTGGGACCTGTTCTGCACGGTGTGGGTTGAGATGGATCGGATGCAGCATTGCCTCTGGCACATCTTCGACGACCAACACCCGCGCTTCGATGCCGGGCTGAACGCCAAGTACGAACAGGCGATCCTCGATGTCTACACGCTGTTGGATACGGCGATCGCAGAGATGATCGACCTCGCGGGTGACGCGAACGTCTATTTCATCAGCGACCACGGCTTCGGCCCCTGCCGCTACAAGGTCTTCTTGAACACCTGGCTGGCGCAGGAGGGCTTCCTCACGTTTCGGGAGGGCGGGCGGCAGCAGCGGGACCGGCTGCGAAAGGTACGCGGCTTGCTGACCCGCGCCGGAGTCGACACCCGCACGCTCCTTGGCCTTGCCCAGCGCATTGGGGACCTCACCCCCTTCGGAAAGCGCGTGATGTCGGCTGGCGACAACTTGTCGCGTTTCGCCTCGGAGATCGACTGGGATCACACGCAAGCCTTTTGCCACGGGACCAACTCGATCCGCGTGAACCTGAAGGGGCGTGAGCGCGCGGGCTCCGTCTCGCCCGAGGCCTACGACGACGTGGTGGCGCGCCTCAAAGAGCGCCTGCTCGCGATCCAAGACCCCGAGGGTGCCCGGGTCGTCACCGGAGTGAGCCACCGCAGCCAGCTCTATGCGGGGCCCCAGACCGATCAAGCGGCGGACGTGCTGATCGCGGAGCACGACGACTCGATCTGGTTCTACTACTCCGAGGGCGAAGTCCCGTCCGCGATCTTCGAGCCGTCGAATTGGGCGAGCGGGAATCACACGCCCGCCGGGCTCTTCTTAGCTGTGGGCCCCGACATCCGAAAGGGCGACAACATCGACGGCGCCAACATCGTCGACATCCTGCCCACGATCTTCGCGGGCATGGGCGAGCCCATCCCGGACGACATCGATGGCCGTATCCTGAAGATCTTCGCCGCCGGTCGGGCGTCGCGCCCGCTGTGGTGCGAGGCCGAGGCATGGGCGCCCACGACCGCTGGAGCCCGCACTGCGGCGGTGGACGACGCCATCGCCGAGCGGCTCAAAGGGCTGGGGTACCTGCAATGAGGGACGTGCTACGAGACCCGGTCGACCGCTCCCCGCTCGTGCGGGAGGCTGCGGGCCTGCGCTCGGCGTCCGGGCGGCTCTACCCGCCGCGCGCCGGCGGTTGGGACCTGCGCCCCGAGGCCGCAGGGGGGACCGGCGGCGAGCATGCGGACAACCCGGCGCACGGCCCGGCGCGCGGGCCCGCGCACGATGCCGCACATGCAGCGACACAGGCCGACATCTACGATGCGATGACTGGCGAGGCGAGCGACTTTGACTACCCGCACAACCTGACGCTCGTGCACCAGCGCGGGCTGCTCGAGACCCTGCCGCTTGGCACCGCGGACACCGTGCTGGAGATCGGCGGCCATCGGTCAGGCGTCCTCGCGTGGTTGGAGCGCCACCGCGGCATCCACGGCTTCGGGCTCGACATCTCTCCAGCATGGGTGGCGGCCCAAAATCAGGCGTGCGGCGCGAGGGGCGCCCGTTCGAGCTGGGTGGTCGGTAACGCAGAGCGCCTGCCGTTCGCCGACGTCGCTTTCAAGGCGATCGTCGCCTTCGACGTCTTCGAGCACCTTGGCAACCTGCGCGCCGCCATCGAGGAGTGCGTGCGTGTGCTCGCGTCGGGCGGCGTACTCGTCTGCCACATGCCGGTGGCCGACATCGAGGGCTCGTTCGACGGGTTTCAGCGTTGGTCGGACGCGGCTGGCTTCGCGGCCCGGCAGGCGTCCGTGGGGCACTACCACGAGCGCATGCCCTCACGCCGCCTCATGCGGACCATGCTCGAGCAAGCCGGGCTGCACGTGCTGGACACCCGCAACTTCAACGTGTGGCTGCAACCCCTGCACGATCACCGGCTCATGCCCGCGCTCGGCCGGCTTCGCCATCGCAAGGACAAGCCGCCGGCGCAACGGGCTGCCGGCGCGTCCCCGCCGGGGCATCACCCCCCGGGGGCGAGCCGATTCCAGCGCGCCTACGCCACGAGCGTCCTCCCCATCGCCCGCGCGCTCACCGGGATCGACGAGGTCGGCGCGCTGCTTGGTTTCGGTGGATCCTGCTCGTTCGTGGCCCGGAAGCCCTTATAGCTCGTTCGCCCGCGACTCCCACTTCTCCTCGGCGAGCTCCTCTCGCGACGCCCGCTCCACCGACATCCCCATCGCCCCGACCACCGGCTCGGCCGGCGCCGCGACAGACCGCGTCGTGATCCAGCTCCCCCGGGCAGGTCCAGGCCCTACCAGCGCTCCCGGGCCGCGCCCGATGAGCTCCGTCCGACCCCACGCGGTCAACGCCTCGCGGATCGCCGGGTGCTCCTCTGGCTTCCACCAGAACATCAACGAGCGCTGGCGGGCCCGCTCCTTGTGTCCGCGGGCCACCGGCACTGCGTCCTTTGAGTGAGGATCAAAACCGCTCACATACATCGCGGTCGAGAGCGTTCCCGGCGTGGGCATGAACATCTGCACCTGCCGGCACTGCAGGCCGTGCTCCTTCATGTAGAGCGCGAGTTCGATCGCTTCGGCTGGCCCGGTGCCAGGGTGCGCGCACTGAAAGTAGGGAACGATGAACTGCTTCTTTCCCGCGAGAGTTGACGCCGCCCGGAACCGCTTCATGAAGTCCGCGAAGTGCGTGATCTCCGGCTTACGCATCCGGTGAAGGGTGCTCCGGCTCACGTGCTCCGGCGCCGTAGTCAGCGAGCCGGAGACATGGTGTGCTGCTATCTCCTCCACAAAACCGCTGTCCAACGCCGCGAGGTCGTAACGAATACCCGAATTGACGAACACCCGCTTCACCCCGGGGAGGGTCCGGATGGTCCGTAGCAGCTTCACATAGGGCTCGTGGTCGGTGCCGTAGTGTTTGCATCGCACCGGATGCAGGCAGCTCACCCGTCGGCACACCTTGTTCGCGGCCTCGTCGTTGCACCGCATGTGGAACATGTTGGCGGTCGGCCCACCAAGGTCAGAGATGACCCCGTTAAACCCCCTTTGTTGGGTGAGACCGACCACCTCGCGGGTGATGCTCTCCGGGGACCGGCTCACGACGTCTTTCCCCTGATGCAGGGTCAAGGCGCAGAACGAACAACCGCCCGAGCAGCCCCGGTTGACGGTGATGCTGCCGCGGATGCTCTCAAACGCCGGAATGGGCTGCCGGTAACAGGGATGGGCCGCGTTCTGATACGGGAGCTCGTAGAGCCGATCGAGCTCGGCGCTGGTCAACGCGCGGGCGGTGGGGTTGCTCCAGACCGCACGGTCGCCGGTCCGCTGCACGAGCGAGCGGGCGCAGCTCGGGTTCGCCTCGCGGTACAGGTGCACGGTCAGCTTGT
Organism: Myxococcales bacterium; assembly: GCA_009692605.1. GTDB lineage: Bacteria > Myxococcota_A > UBA796 > UBA796 > SXON01 > CAIUMM01. The sequence continues at coordinate 18,840 of SHYV01000032.1, read as the reverse complement.
TGAACTGCAGGGGATCCCGATCGCAGTCCTCAAACGTGGGCAGCTCGGTGACCGAGTCCCCGTCGAGCTGCCCCGAGCCGGCGAGCGTTTCAGCCTCCTTCTTGCCGATCGCGTAGGCCACGCCAGGTACCGCGCGGCAGTCGGCGATGGTCTCCCCAGCCGCCAACCGGCGCGCGATCTCAACGATCGGGAGCTCGCCCATGCCATGCACCAGCAGGTCGGCCTTGGCGTCGAGCAGGATCGACCGGCGCATCTTGTCCGACCAGTAGTCGTAATGGGCGAACCGGCGCAGGCTGGCCTCGATGCCGCCGAGCACGACCGGGACCCCCGGGAACGCCTGCTTCACACGATTGGAGTAGGCGATGCAGGCCCGGTCGGGACGCAGGCCCGCTTCCCCGCCGGGGCTGTACGCGTCGTCGGAGCGGATGCGCCGCGATGCGGTGTAGTGGTTGACCATCGAGTCCATGTTCCCGCTGGTCACGCCGAAGAACAACCGCGGTCGGCCAAGCACGCGGTACGGGTCTGGGGAGTCCCACGCCGGCTGCGCGATCACGCCCACGCTGAACCCGTGGGCCTCAAGCCAGCGCCCGACCAGCGCCACCCCGAACGTGTTGTGGTCCACGTAAGCGTCGCCGGTGACGAGGATCACGTCCAGCGGTTCGTCGCCAGCCTCCTCGCGAGTCATGGGAAGGAAGCGGGTCGAGGACACCACTACGGCCTGCCGATGCAGCGGTACTCGAAGCCCAGCGCGCGGAGCGCAGCCGGGTTCCAAATGTTCCGGCCGTCGAACACCACCGGCGTCTTCAGCTTCGACTTCACGATCTCGAAGTCCGGGGAGCGGAACTCGTTCCACTCGGTGACCAGGATGAGCGCGTCGGCGCCGGCTACGGCGTCGAGCGAACGGTCGGCGAAGGTGACCCGGTCACCGAGGATCCGACGGGCTTCGTGCATCGACTCCGGGTCGTACGCGGTGACCGCGGCGCCTGCGCTCAGCAGCCGGTCGATCACCACCAGCGCTGGCGCCTCGCGCATGTCGTCGGTCTCGGGCTTGAACGACAATCCCCAGACGGCGAAGCGGAGCCCGGTGAGGTCTGCCCCGAACCGCTGGTGCACCATGTCGGCCAGCAGGTGCTTTTGCGCGTCGTTGACTTTCTCGACCGCGCCGACGACCTCAAGCTCGATGCCGTGCGTCCGAGCGGTCTCTTGGAGCGCCTTTACGTCCTTCGGGAAGCACGAGCCGCCGTAGCCAGCCCCCGGGTAGAAGAACCGCAGCCCAATCCGGCTGTCCGTCCCGGCGCCCTTGCGAACGGAGTCGACGTCAGCGCCCACGGCGTCGCACAGGCGGGCGATCTCGTTGATGAAGCTGATCCGCGTCGCGAGGAAGGCGTTGGCCGTGTACTTGCAGAGCTCGGCCGACCGGTTGTCCATGAACAGGATCGGCTTCCCGGAGCGGACGAGGGGCGCGTAGAGATCCTCCATGACCCGGCGGGCCGAGTCAGTCGCCAAGCCGCACACGATGCGGTCGGGACGCAGGAAGTCGTCGATAGCGGCACCCTCCTTGAGGAATTCCGGGTTGGACACCACGTCGAACTCAAAGGTCATGTGCTCGCGCATGATCGCCCGCACCTGATCCGCAGTACCGACGGGCACCGTGCTCTTGATGATGACGGTCACGGCTCCGGTCGCGGTGGTGGCGATGTCACGCGCGACCTGGAAGACCCCGGACAGGTCGGCCGAACCATCCGCCGCGGACGGCGTGCCCACAGCGATGAACACGACCCGCGCCTCGGCCAGGGCCGCGTGTACGTTACGGCCGAAGGAGAGCCGGCCCTCGCGGACGTTTCGCTCGATCAGCTGGTCCAGCCCGGGCTCATAGATGGGCACGCGACCTGCCTGCAACGCGGAAATCTTGCCTTCGTCCGCGTCCACCCCGGCGACAGTGTGGCCCATGTCAGCCATGCACGTGCCCACAACGAGTCCGACGTAGCCGGTACCGACAACCGTGATCTTCATCTCGCTCTCCGAAACGGGCGCGTCCGTAATCTGGACCGCTCGCCGGGGCCACGGAGCGCCCTCCGGTTTCGCTGGCCCCGGCCAGATCAATGCCTGCCGGATAGGGTGCCCGGCCTGCGCCGTCGTTCGCGCCGGCGCTCGCAACACCCGCTTCGCTGCGCCCGCCCCCGCGCCGGCGCCGCCCCCTGCCCTATCCCCCGCCCGGAGCCAGCTTGAACTACCCCCTGCGTAGCCCCAGAAATGTGCTCCTGCTCGCCCTGCTCGGCCTGACGCTCGGCCTGACGCTCGGCGGGGCCGTCTTCCTCGGCGGCCCAATTGCCATCGGTGTCCTTCCGTCCGCCCTCGCGGCCCCCGCTCCGGCGGGCTCGATGTTCGAAGGCCCTGCCCTGATCGAGCTGCTGCGCCCGTCCGACGTCGTCGGCGACGGTTCCACCCCCGTCGATCTATACGTGCTGGCGCTCCACGCCGACGGCACACCGGTAGTCGGGATGGCCGTGAAGCTCACCGCGACAGGTGGGTTGAGCACGCCGCTGGAGGACACCGGCGGAGGTCTCTACCACCTGGTGTTCACCCCCTCGTTGACCACCTTCCCTACGACTGGCGGCGTCGAGCTGAAGGGCAAGCTCCCGAACAAGACTGCCATCGACCGGACGTGGTCGTTCCCTGTCTCCCCTCCGCGGAACCGGGGCCTCGCCGTCAGCGCGAGCCCGTCCATGCTCACCCTTGGGGTCGACCAGACCGCCAGCGTCGCGTTCACCTTCTCCGGCGGCGACCCTCGCTCGCTCTCAGGAGTCCGGCTCAGCCTCAACTCCACCGCGGGCACGCTCGCCAACGTCACGAACGTCGGGAATGGTGTGTTCAACGGGTTGTACACCCCGCCAGCTGTCTCCTCCCCCCATCTCGCGATCGTCGCCGCTGTCGACGCCGGCGACCCGATGCGCACCTACGGCACGCTCGCCATCCCGCTCACCGCCAACGTGACGCAGTCGGTCACCGGGCCCGCCAATACGCCCGTGATCCTCAAGGTCGCCGGCCGGGACTTCGGGCCGGTGAAGACCGACTCGAAGGGGCGCGCGAAGATCGCCGTCGTGCTCCCGCCAGGGGTCGTGTCCGCCACACGGGTGATGGCCGGGGCGGACGGCGTGGTGACCGAGCAGCCGTTCGACCTCAAGATCGCCGAGACCCGGCGCATCGCGCTGTTCCCGACCGTAGCCGCCATCCCCTCCGACTCGCGCCTTCAGGTGCCCATCCGGGCGGTCGTCTACACCCCAGACGGCAAACCTGACGACATGGCCACCGTCGAGTTCACCGTCACCGCCGGCACTATCGGGCCAGCCCGCCCCGAAGGCGGCGGGGTGTACGTCGCGAGCTACTCCCCGCCCGACGGGAACGTGGCCGCCAAGGCCAGCCTGAAGGTCACGCTGGTGGGGGGCGCCGCGCTCCAGACCGAGACCCGACCGCTGGCGCTCGTGCCGGTGCGCGTCGGGAGGGTGGCGCTCAGCGCGACGCCAGCGCGCCTGCCGCCTGGTGCCACCACGTTGACGATCAACGCGCTCGTCGCCGGCCCGACCGGGGCACCATTGCCTGGGCGCACCCTGACGCTCTCAGCGAACGGAGCGAAGCTGCAAGGGGTCACCGATCTGAAGTCTGGAAGCTACGACGCGCTTTTCACACCCACGGGCAAAGGCCCCGTCGAGGTCGCGGCTTCGGTCGCCGCCCCCGCGACGGGCAACGAGATGACCCAACTCTTGGTCATCCCCTCCCAGAGGCGGCTGCCCGCTGATGGTGTGTCCAGCTCGATGCTCACCGTCGCGACGCTCGACGAGTTCGGCTACCCGGTGCCCAACGTCGAAGTGGACCTGACGCTCAGCACCGGCGAGGGCTCAGTGCCCGCGCGCGCGACCACCAACGCCGGAGGTGTGGCCGAGGTGTACTACACCGCGGGCCGGAAGACTGGGGTGACGCACATCGACGCCAGCTCCGGGGGCTTGAGCGCAGGCGTGTCGATCGTGATCGCGCCCGCCGCGCTCCCGCTGCCGACGCTGCCAACGTCTGCCAGCGCAGCCACGCGCTCGTTCATCGACGAGTGGGCACGGTCGTTCGCCGCGCTGCGGGTGGAGCGGGAATAGGGGGAGGAACGGCGATGCCAACTGGGCGGCCTGGCTGGCCCGCGCCGGCTCATGGAGCAACATCACCACGGCCGCGAGCACGATGCCGGGGGCCCCCAGCGCGAGGAAAGCTACGCGCCAACCGTGCGCGTCCCCGATGTACCCGCCCAGCCAGAACGCAGACGCGGCACCCAACGGAACCCCAGCCGAGTACACCGACTGGGCGGTCGCCCTGCGTGTGGCGGGAAGGGCATCGGCAAGCAAGGACAACACCGCGGGGCCGAGCGAGGCCTCTCCAACACCGACGATGACGCGGCAGCAGAGCAAGGACCAGAAGCCGGTCGCGAGGCCCGTCGCGACGCTCGCCACCGATCAGGTCAACAGTCCCGCGGCGATCATGTTGCGACGCGACATGCGGTCCGCGAGCCGGCCGAAGGGCAGTCCCAACGAGGTGCAGAACAGCACGAAGGACGCGGTGCCCAGCACGGCCAACTGCATGTCGGAGAGTGACATCTCCTTTTTGATCGCGGGAAACAGGATGTAGATCAGCGTGCGATCGCGGAAGTTGAGCACGTAGACGAGCAGCAGGACCGCGAGGAGCCCGCCGGCGGAGGAGCTGCGGATTCGGGCTAGGCTCATGCGGTATAGCAGCATCAACAATACTGCAACGCACAAAGCCTACACCCTCCGCAAACGCAGCGCACCGGGGCAGTTCACGTCACCAGACCGCGCGCCTCTCCCCCACCGTCGCGCCGACGACATTCTGCACGGTCGCCCATGGCCAATCGGCCGGACTGAACATTCCGGGGTACACCTCGTCCAGCACGCTGCGCACCGCGACGGCGAGCGCGCCCTCGTGGCCGGTGTGCACCTTGACGATCAACCCAGCAGCGCGGTCGGGCAGCGCGATGGTGAACAGCCCCTCGGCCCCTACCTTCACGGTCAACGGCTCGTCCGCGCCCTGCACCACGCGCAGGTCGAGCCTGCCGTCCCCGCTCATGTGCAGCGGGCAGCGGTGCATCGCCCAGCCGATCCTCGCGGTCACCGAGGTGCGCGGCGCGGCGAGCGCGCCCATCTCCTCCGCCAGCCGGGCCACCGCCCGCGCCTGAGCGTGCAGGCGACCATGGAAACTGGGCACCCCACAGCCGTCTACTGCGACGGCCGGAGCCACCCCCATCCACTCGGTCATACGCGAGAGGTTCTCTCGCTGCAGCGGGTGGTCGGGCGGGCGATAGTCGTCGTCCCACCCCGATAGCTTCGCGGCGGCGCGCATGAACGTATGCTTGCCGGAGCAGTTGTTGTGCAGCTGTGTCGGGCGGGTGCCCGCCCGTTCAAGCGCGCGCGCCGAGGGCTCGTGCATCGGCCGGTGCGCGCCACACTTGAGGTCGCCCTCTGCGAGCCCGAAGCGCCCGAGGAGCGCCTCGACGTGCGCGACGTGCAGCGGCTGACCCGAGTGCGAGGCTGCGCCGATGGCGAGATCCTCGTCGGTCAACGCCGCGACCTCGTCGGCGGGCAGGTGCTCGAGCGACGATGTCAGCTGCAGCGCCTTGCACCCCGAGCGCCAGAAGCTCCCAAGGTCGGGCCCTACAGACCACCGCAGAGCGCCGTCCGCCCACAGCGCCGCGCTGACCGGGTGCGCGGTCTCCAAAAGGCCACCCCGGCGTTGTTCAATGTGCACCGGACGCCTCACGGACGACCAGCTCGCGGGCCAACCACGCCGCAGACTCCCCGCTGGCCTCGGCGACCTCGGCCCCCAGCGCGACCGCTGGCACCGGCCCTCCCGCGTACCACTCGATGAGCGCGTAGCGCCCCGGCTCCAGCGCGACGGTGAGCCAGGATCGCATAGGCGCCAGCTCGCTCTCTCGCATGACCGGGATGGCCCGCGTCGGGCTCGTCCACCAGTCCCCGTTCGCAGGCTCCAGTCGGTACGCACACCCATCCTCGCTGATCGGGAACAGCCGCCAGTCCACCTCGTGGTTGTCCAGCAGGCGCACCTCACCAGCAGGAACGCCCACAGGCGCCTCGCCCGGCGCTGCACCCCCCGAAGCTGCGCAGTACGACCAGCCCACTTTCTGGTCGCCCGTTCGGGTGAGCGCGAGGCGGGGCAGCTCAACGAGCCGGGTAGACGTAGCCACATAGACGCCCGGCCCGACCGGGATCGGCTCCAACACGATCTCCACGGGAGCCGGCCCAGTCGCGGCCGATGATGGCAAGAACGCCGGATGCGAAACTACAAATGTACGGTCTCCCGGCGGACAGTGCACCGCGAAGCGCCCCTCCTGATCGGTGACGGCCTGGCAATCGCCGGCGGCCAGAGTAGCCCCCGCCACCGCCGCGCCATCCGCGCCGCGGACGACCCCCTCGGTAGGCACCGCGCAGGCGAGGAGCAGCCAGATCACCGAAGGGCTACCGATACGCGATGTGGTCGACCTTCGCCGCGGGGACGAGCAGGTCGAGGCCCTCGGCCGTGAGCTCCTTGCCCTTGTCGTCCATCCACGTCTGCACGCGCAGCCGCACGCCAAGGGAGTTCACCTCGACCAGCTCTCCCTCGAGGATCATCGCGGAGGTAGGCAGGTGCTGGCCCTTCATCGACGACAGCGGCTGTTGCAGGAAGAGGCGGACGGTCATGCTGGCTCCGAGCCCACCGGGTCTATCCGGAAGTTCAAGGGTCGGACACTACTGGAGCAAACAGCCCACGTCTGCGGGCATCGCCGATTGTTGATAGGCCCCCGGCCATGCATCTCCCTGCCCGTTCTGTCCTTCTGGCCGCCCTCCTCTCCTTGTACGGTTGCGAGGACAAAGGGCTCACCGAAAAAACCGCCCACCTCACGCAGCGGGTCTCCGACCTTGAGCGAGCCAACGCCCGGCTTGAATCCGACAAGGAGGCCATGACCGCCAAGGTCCAGGCGGCCGAGCGCGAGGCCGAGAAGGCCCGTAAGGCCGGCCTGTTCCAGAAGCTGGGCCTGCACGGCGAGCAGAAGCTGCACGCCAGCTTCGTCACCTCGCTCGGCACCATCGAATGCACGCTGCGCCACGAGCAGGCCCCCGAGACGGTGCTCAACTTCGTGCAGCTCGCGAAGGGAGACAAGGAGTGGACCGATCCGCGCACCGACAAGGCGAGCACCGCGCCCCTGTACGATGGCACCCGATTCCACCGTGTCATCCCCGACTTCATGATCCAGGGCGGCGACCCGCTCGGGAAGGGCATCGGCGGGCCCGGATACCAGTTCGATGACGAGGTGGGCGACTTCAGCCTGTTCGACCACCCTGGGATCCTCGCGATGGCGAATTCCGGCCCAGACACCAACGGCTCGCAGTTCTTCATCACCGAGGGGACCCCGGACTACCTGAACGGCAAGCACACCATCTTCGGCGACTGCGACAACCTCGACGTCGTGAAGAAGATCACCCACGTCGAGCGCGACCGGGAAGACAAGCCGCTGACCGAAGTCGTGCTGAAGACGGTCACCATCTCGGTGCGCTGATGGCGAGCCGCCTTGGAGCCTCGTATCGCCCGACGAGCCCGTCCGGGCCGTTGCGGCTGATCGCGGTAGTGGCGTGCGCCGGCCTCGCGGCCACGCTCGCGTGGGCGGCCGACTCGAATACGACGGTGCCGAGCAAACGACCGCCGGATCAGGAGCTGGCGCAAACCCTCTGGAACCAGTCCTGTGCCCCGTGCCACGGCGCCAAGGGGCTCGGGGACGGTGCTCTCGCCGCTCCGCTCGGCGGGGTCGCCAGCCTCAGCGGCCGGATCACCGACCAGACCATGAACGACCTCGTCGACAGGGTGCGCAAGGGGGACGGCAAGATGCCCGCCTACAGCGAGACCATCGACGTCGGTGACACACGGCGGATCCTTGAGTGGATTCGGGACGTGTCCTCCGGCAAGATCCAACCCAAGGCGGGCGCCGCAGCCAAGCCAACCAAACCAGCGCCGCATCCAAAGCCAGTGATCGAACCGGCCGCTGAACCGCTGGGCGGATGAAGGACAGGGTCGGGTGGGGGTGTAGAGAGTTTTGGAGAGTCTCCTATTGCGTAACGGAAGTGGTCCAAGTTCAGCGGAGACCGCGAGGTTTCAAGGCCAGAATCCACGGCGAGGGTGATGCCGACTGACGCGCTCGAAGGGAGGACGGAGGAAGGCTTCGGCTGGATCACACAGTCACGTAAGCGGACTCGTTACTCGCAATTCTACCTCCCAACGAAGCTCGCCGGTCGTCCAAGCCCCCACGCTCAATACGTGTGATCGAATGCCAGATAGAACCCAACTGAAGGACCATACCCAACCCCTCCGGCGCGTGAGCTGTTGGGCACAATGTCCTGCGCGACCGCAACATCAAACCGCCCGACCAGCGTCGTCGCCCAGATCGCCCGAACACCCAGCCCACCACTGGGATGCACCGGAAACACCGGCGCAGCGACGCTCGAGTCGCCGACGACCCCCGCCTCGGCCAGGTCAACCCCCCACACCGCCCCGGCGTCGCCGAACGGCACAAGCTGCCACCGCAGAGGTCGCCGAAGAAACGGGTGCTCCACAACGTCGATCCGAAGCTCGTTCTGGACCACCGCCTTGCCCGGGCCGTGCCACCGGCCAAACGAGTCTCCGCGCAACGTGTCCGCTCCGCCCACCCCGGCGATCGGCTCAAACCCACCCCAATGCACCATCTCATAGAACGGCACGGGGCCAACGAGCCACTCCCCCATCGCTCTCCCCGCCCACGTCACGCCGTGTGCGCCTGGCGTCGTCAACGGAACGTAGCCGCGCACGCTGAGCATCGGCCCACCAAAGGCGGAAGGCGACAAGCCGCCCGCTGCGCCCGCTCCGGATGGGCCGCCGTCGGGACTCCCCATCGCGATCAAGCGGCCGGAAGCCTCCAGCAGCGCGCCGCGGTCAGGCGTGATCTCGGGTGAGCGGGAGTCCCACAGCGCCCCGACCGCAAGCTGGCCTGCGAGCCCACCCGCGACACCGTAGGGCTGGTCCTGCTCAAGCAGCGAGCCGCTGTAGGCGTGGATGAAGCTGTAACGGCCCTCCCAGCTCCCATAGACCGACAGGTCGCCGCGGCCAAGCTGCTTGACCTCGCCGCGCAAGGTCAGGTGGGCGAACGGCTGAATCAGCTGGTAGCGGTAGAATTTATGGAGCGGGTCCTCCGCGGACCGGTCGTCATAGGCGCCGTCGTGGGGGGTGCCGTTCCCAAGCCCCCAGTAGCCATCGTTCAGCCAGGCCCGGAACGCGAAGTGCCCCATCAGGCGCAGCTTGCCCTGCTCGCCCAATCCAAGCAGGTCAAACTTGAAGCGGTCGTGGTGGTAGCCCTCGGTGGTGACAAACAAGTGCACCACGAAGCTTGACTTGTAGGGTTCGACCCCTGCGCGATGGATGTCCATTTGACCCCGCACGCCGAAGCCAAGGCCATCGTCGCTGTCCACACCGGCGACCGGAAACAGGCTCCACGTCGGCTTGTTCGGGTCAGCAGCGGAAGGGGCCGCATGCTCGACCGGCTCCGTGGCGGCGTCCTGGGTCGTCGGGGTCATGGGCCTACGGGCACAGCTCTTCGGAGATCACGAGCGTATTGTTGTCCTCGTTGCACTCGGTCACTACCCCCACGCCGTTCGCATCGTCAGCGATGAATTGGATCGGACCGAACGGCAGGTCCGCAGTGTCGAAATCGAACTGCAGCCCAACCGACGTCGTTCCGCTGGGGACCGCGTCCGGGACCGTCTGCGTCTGCAGGAACACGGCGGGGCCGTCGGTGACCGCGTAGGCCGAAAGCGCGACGCCTGCGGGCAGCTCGCTGGTGCCCTGATTGCCGATGGCGACGACCAAGGAGAGGCGCCCGCTGGCGCACTCCTTGAGGCACGCGTCACCCTGCACCGGGATGGCGTCCGACAGCGCGCCGCCCGTGGCGGCCGCGAGATCGCCCGACCGGAAGTTGTTGTAGGTCAGCCAGTTGGTCAAGGGCAGCGCGGGGACCGAGCCATCGTCCGAAATGTTGGTGATGTTGTAGGCGTGCTGGTTCCACACCGCGCGCGAGGGCATCCAGGAGTTGTCCGCATCGCCCACGACACGCACGCCGATCTCGCTCCCCGAGTACGCGGAGGAGGTGTAGATGATCTCGGCGTGGCCATCGTTGTCGACGTCCGCGACCGCCGGGTACTCGGAGCAGGTGGCGCTCGAGTGCTCGGGCTGCTTGAGCTTGACGGCGCCGGTCGCGCCGTCGAAGACGTAAAGGTCGTTCTCGTCGGCGTACACCACCTCGGCTTTGCCGTCGCCCTCAAAGTCGAACACCGAGCTGCCGGTGAACCCGGAGGAGGAGTCTTGCACCCGCACCCTCCACTTCTCGTTGCCGGCCCTGTCGAAGACCTTGTACACGTTGTTGCCCGCGACGCCGATGTCCGCGTTGCCGTCTCCGTCGAAGTCGGCGACGGTCGGGGAGCCGCTGGTAGACCCCATGGTGCCCGGCTTCGACCAAAGCACGGTGCCATCGTCGTCCTGAAGACGCACGGTGCCGACGTTTGATACGACGATCTCTCCGTACGGGTCAGCGTCGAAATTGGCGACCGCGACAAATCCATCCGACTGGCCGTTGTTCCACAGCGAGCGCCCCGACTTGTCGTACACCGCGTTGCCGACGATGACCTCGAGTTGGCCGTCCTGATTGATGTCGGCCGCCACGCCGAACGGCGAGAAGCCGTAGTTGCCGGAGCCATCCCCGCGGCCCTGCGCGAGCTTGACGCCGGTCGTACCTTCCTTGATCTCACCGCCGATGATCACCTCGGGGAGACCGTCCGCGTCAAGATCGTAGATGCCCACCGCCCCACAATTCGGAGCCTTCCCACCTACATAAGCGGGCGAACGCCAATACACGCTGCCGTCCGTCCCGCGCAGCGCGCTTGTACCGCTGGTGCCCGCCCCGACCACCTCCGGCCAACCGTCGCCGTCGAGATCGCCGATCGCGGGCGTCATCGGCTCAGCACCAAAGCTCCCGGCCCTCCAGAGCACGGTGCCGTCATCCCCCCGCATCGCGACCAGCTCGCCCACCGCGTTCGCCACGACCACGGTAGGCATGTCCGCCGCGGTCAACCGTCCATCGCCGTCTGTATCGGTCAGCCGCGCGACCACGGGCGTGGCGTACGCGTCGCCGACGGACTCGTTCATCCACTTCACGATCGGCGTGAACGACCCGGCGTGCGCTTCGGCCTCGCAGGTCTCGTCCACGCCGGCGTCCGCGCAGTCCAGGTTGAGCGGACCGCACACATCGGTGTTGCCCCCGCCCGTGTCGGGCGAGAATCCGGAGTCCGCGTTGTCCGCCCCCGGGTTGTCCTTCAGCCCGGACAACCCGTTGTCGATGCTGCACGCGCCCAGCGCCGTCAGACCGAGCAAAAGTGCCGGCACCAGCACCGGTACGGGCGCCAAAACCAGCGGTCTGCGCGGCAAGGAAGAGCGGCAGATCATGTGGAGTCCGGTGTTGCGCGCACTCTACCTCTTTCCGGCGTCAACCGCTCTGGCCGGATGCGCTCAGGGGCTCGTCCATCACACACGCTTCCACCGCGTCCCAGAGCTGCTTCTGCCGGACCTCGACCTCAGCAGGGGAGACCCGGGTCCGCAGCGACACCCGCACGCAGTTGTGCTCCGCCTCCATCACGACCACCCCAAAGCCAAGCGGGGCGACCCTGCGCTCCACCTCGGCGACGGCGCCGGGTCGGCGATGCAGGCGAAGCACCAGCTCAAGCCGCACGTGACCGTCCGCCGCGTGGCGCTCCATGGGCACCGCGAGCACCTTGTCGTTCATCACGCTTACCCGCCGACCGTCGTCGGTGTCGAGCTCAACGATCAAGAATCCGATCCGCGCCACAACCCCAGTGCTGCCCGCCACGGTCACCCGATCGCCCACCCGGATCGGTCGCATCGTGAGCAGGATCGCGCCGCTCGCCACGTTTGACAAGGAGTCCCGCAAGGCGAGCGCCACCGCCAGCCCCGCCGTCGAGAGGAGGGCGAGCACGCTCGTAATCGACACGCCCAGCGCCTCCAACGCAGGCGGGAGGGCTACCAGCAGCGCCACCGGTCGCACCGCGTCGACCAAGAAGGCAGCGGTGGTCGGCTCCACCCGATCGCGAAGGAACGCCCGCACCGGGCCGCGGACCCAAGTCGCACCGAGAAAGGTGAGGGCGAGGATCAGGACCGCGCGGACCCCATCCCAGATCATGGCGTTGCTCATGTTCGACACATCCCGCAGCAGCTATCGAGTCTCAGGGTTCACTGCGCGTGAGTCGCTGCGGGATGGCAGCGATCGGCCTGCGCGTGTACTGCTGCGTGGCGTGCTCGTAGACCGTTGCAGCAGGGCCGATCTCAACAGCGACAGCTGCAGGCTGTTGGGGAGGGCATCCAGGATGAGGTCCAGCCCCGGCCGCCCGAGCGTAAGGCTCCGACCGAAATCACCCCGCGCCATCGCGGTTAGCTCGAACAGGTACCGCTCCACCGAAGGGCGGTCCAACCCCCATCTGGCCCGGATCACGGCTACCGTCTGCGGGGTCATCGTGAAATTCACGAAGGGAGCCACCGCCTACATCCTGCGGAGAACGTAGACGATCACGTCATTGCAGGTACTTGACCTTGTCCACCGCCACTGACCATTGGTACAGCTTGCGGTAAGGCGATGAGATGTCGATCGCAGCGTTCTGGAAACGCCCGTTCACCGCCACGATCTCGTCCATCCAGTAGAGGAATGCGTATGGCTGATCGTCGTAGATGGTCTGCTGAAGCTCATGCCAGAGCGGCTTGGCCTTCTCGTAGTCGGGCTCCGACATGCCGGTGGCGATCAGCTCGTCCACGCGCGGGTTGTGGTAGCTCGTGAAGTTGAACTCGCTGTGCGGGGCCCAGAAGTGGCCCGGGTCGACCAGCAAGCCAGCCGACCACCCGGAGAGCGCCGCGTCGAAATCACGAGAACGGAGCCGCTCGAAAAACGTGTTCGTCTCCAGCTGCTCGATCTGCATGTCGGCGCCGATGGCCTTGAGGTTCGCCTGAATGATGATCGCAGCCTTCGCCCGACGCTGGTTGCCGGTGTTGGTGATCATGGTGAACCGCATCGGCAGCCCGTCCTTGTCGAGCCAGCCGTCGCCGTTGGTATCGGCCCAGCCCAGCGCCTTCAGCTGCTCGATCGTCGACGCTGGGTCGAACGCGAAGCGCTGGATGTTGTCGTTGTGGGCTCCGCAAAGCGACGGTGTGATCGTGCCGATCGCTGGCCGTCCGTAGACGGCACCGGTCACCTGCGAGGTGAGGAGATCCTTGATGAGCTTGTCGACGTCCAGGGCCGAAGCCAGCGCGCGTCGCACCGCCCGATCGCCGAAGATCCGGTTGGGCTTGACCTCAGCGGGCTTTACGCCCGGTCGAGCAAGCGCTAAGGCCCCCTGCGCCTGATGATCGGCCGAGTCAACCGTATTCCAGAGCACGGTGTCCATTCCCCGCCAGCCTCGGCGCTTGAGCTGGATCTCGGGGTGGTCCGCAGCCAGCTTATCCGCATCGGAGACCTGCACCTGCTCCATGAGATCCACGCTGCCGCTCTCCAGCTCGATCAGTCGATTCGCATACTCAGGGATCACCTTGAAGATCACCCGTTTCAGCTTCGGGATGTACGACTTTGGACCTGTGAATTTCGGATTTGGCTCCAGCACGAGCTTCGCGTTGCGCTCCCACGACGCGACCCGCCACGGCCCGCTCGCGAGCGGGGCGTCGCTGTTGATGACGTGCCCACGAAGCGAAGCCCGATCCAGACCAGGCAGGTCGAGCACGTGCCTCGGCACCAGCGGCAACCCGATGTGGGACAGCATGGTGGTCCGGTCGTACGCCTCCTTGAAGTCGAACCGCACGGTGTGAGCGTCGATCACCCTCGGCCGGGCGTCGGGCACCATGAGGGCCAGCGACTCAAGCCGGGGCGAGGCGACAGCGGGGTCCGCTGCGAGGTCGTAGGTGAACTTGTAGTCGTCCGCTGAGACGGGCTTGCCGTCCTCCCAGGTGATGTCCTCACGGAGGTGCACGGTGATCGATTTCCCGTCGTCGCTGAACTGCCATGACGCAGCGAACTGTGGATCGTGGGTCAACTTGCAGTTGAAATCGGCGTCCATAGGCTGAAAGTTGGTGGCCTCGGAGATCGCGGCGTCGATCGTGGACTGGCTCACCAAGTAGAGCATGTCCTGGGCGTCCTGGACCGTCGCGATGACCAGCGTGTCGCGCTGCAGCGGGCCACCCGGCTGAGCCGCTGGAACCGGGTTTCCTGCCTTTGTCACGGCGGGCTCTCCGGAACAACCCGCCCCGACGCCGAGCACCAGACCGCCCGCGAGCGCCAACCACGACGCACCGGCGGAGCCTAGAACGCGGGGAAACCGAGGAAGCAGGCACATCGAACAGAGCATTGCGGCGCACTCTATCAAGAAATGCCGATCCTTGATAGTCGCACAGGTGCCACCGATCTCAGTACAGGACCTCCCCCGCATCACGGAGGTCGCGCTGGTTCTGGCCTCGCACGGGTTCGGAGAGCTCGGCCGGCTGGTCGGCATCGACACAAAGAACAAACACTCCGAAGCTCCGATGGCGATGCGCCTGCGCATGGCGTTGGCGGATCTCGGTCCGACCTTCATCAAGCTCGGGCAGGTGCTGTCCGTTCGGCCCGACATCCTACCGACGGAAGTGCTCGACGAGCTCGCGCACCTGCAGGACAACGCCCCGCGCGTCGACTTCGCGCTCATCAAGCAGCAGGTGGAGGCGGAGCTGCTCCGCCCCCTCGCCGAAGTGTTCGCAGCGTTCGACGAGGAGCCGATCGCCAGCGCCAGCATCGCCCAAGTACACGCGGCCACGCTGCTCGATGGCAGGCGGGTCGCCGTCAAGGTGCAGCGTCCGGGCATCGAGCGCACCATGCGGTCGGACCTGCACATCCTCTACACGCTGGCGCACCTCATGGACGGCCAGATCAGTTTTCCCGGGCTCTACACGCCAGTTGAGATCGTCCAGGAGTTTCAGGCCGCCCTTGAGAGCGAGCTGGACTTCCTGCAAGAGGCCCGCGCCTGCGAGCGCTTCAAGTCCCTGCACCGGAACGTCAGCGGTGTGCACACGCCCGAAATTCACCGAGAATGGGGCACCCGGCGCGTGCTGGTGATGTCGCTAGTCGACGGAAAGCGCCTGAACCGCGTGGTGCCGGGCTCCGAAGAGGGCAAGGCCGCCATGCGGCGCCTCATCGAGAGCTGGTATCTCCAGCTCTTCGAACACGGCTTCTTCCACGGCGACCCGCACCCGGGAAACCTGCTCGTGCTCGACGGCGGCGATCTGTGCTTTCTGGATTTCGGGCTCACCGGGCACCTCACCGGTGAGATGCAGGACGTCATGACGGCCGTTTTCACCGGGCTCGTGTTCCGCGATGCGGAGACTGTTGCGATGGCGATCTACCGAGCAGGAGCGACGAACGAGCGCGTCGACCTGAGAGCGTTCCGAGGCGAGATCGAGCGACTGATGGCGAAGTACGAGGGGGCGAGCCTGTCGCGACTCTCGGAGAATTCGTCGCTGGCGGAGTTCATTCAGATCGCCAGCGCGTACCGAATCCAGCTCCCTCGAGAGTTCGCGGTGATCGCGCGCGCGACCAGCATCGTGGACGGGATCGCCCGCCGCTTGCTGCCGGACGTCGACATCGTCGAGGAGGTGCGTCCCCTCGCCTCCAGGCTACTCCAGACACGTCTGGGGCCTGAACGACTGACCGCGGACGCGCTCCGACTGATGCAGCAAGCACAGGCCACGTTTCGCGACCTGCCGACGCAGACCAACCAGCTGTTGGTTGACCTTGAGCGCGGTCGCATCACGATCAATACGCGGGATCCAGAGTCTGAGGAGCTGCGCATCGAGATCCGGCACGCCGCCATCCGTGTCTCACTGGCGATCTGCGCGCTCGCGCTGGGGTTGTCCGGTGCGATCCTGATCGCGCCGTGGAGCCCGCAACGCTGGGGCATCCCGTTCCTCGCGATCGCCGGGGCCGGCGTAAGCATGGTAGCGCTGGCGATGTTCTCGGGGCTCGTCGCACACTGGCTCTTCGCTACGCGGTTCCACCCCAGAGAGTGGAGCCGCAGGCTGATGGCAGTGGTGCGCTTCTTCGTGGGCGCCGCGAGCTGATCGGCCGCTCGCCCGAGGGCGAGCAGCGACTCAACTATTACTTCTTGACGGCGATCCGGATGACGACGTTCGCCCCGTCACAGCCAGGGACGCCGCCCTTGACGATGAGGAGGTTGCGCTCGACGTCGATCTTGTGCACCAGCAGGCCCTGCTGGGTGACCTGCTCGTTGCCCATCTGTCCGGGCATCCCGACGCCCTTGAAGGTCATGCCGGGGGTGAGGCGCGTGCCGATGGAACCGCCGTGACGGTGGTACTCGTGCACACCGTGGGTGCGCTTGAAGCCCTTGAAGTTGTGGCGCTTCATGACGCCCGAAAAGCCCCGGCCCTTGGAGGTGCCGGTGACGTCGACCCGGATGCCGGCCTTGAACACGTCGGCCACGGTGATCACGCTGCCCACGGCGTGGGCCGCGACGGTCGCGTCGGGAACACGGATTTCATGAACGAAGCGCGGAAGACTGTCGCCGGAGACCTTGTAGTGACCTTGCTCGGCCTTCGTGACCCGCGCGACCTTACGCTGGCCGAACCCGAGTTGGAGAGCCGCATACCCATCGTTGCCGGTGGTGGTCTTCGCCTGAAGGACCGTGTTCGGACCGAGCTCGATGACGGTGACGCCGTGCGCAGCGCCGGCCGCGTCGAACATCTGAGTCATGCCGACTTTCTTGCCAATAAGGCCCATCTGACTGTTCTTACCCATGATCTACCTCGCATTGGACGAGCCGCGACCCGAAGGCAGCCGAAACAAGTCGTACGTTTGCCGCCGGGAACCGGTAGCGCCGCGCGTCCTACCCGGTCCCCGATCCCCTCGCAACCCGCCCCACACTCGTCAGCGTGCATTTCATCACATCGTGATGTGATCCTCAACGCGAGGATTGTAACGCATGGTGGGGTGTAGGCGGGGCAGGGCAGGTGGGATCAGCGCTCCTGGACGAGGACCTCGCGGGCCTTGGCGCCGTCTGCTGGCCCGACGACGCCTTCCTGCTCCATGATCTCCATCATCTTGGCGGCACGGTTGTACCCGATGCCGAGCAGGCGCTGGATCATGCTGGTTGAGATTTTGCCCTTCTCGATGGCGAAGTCCACCGCGCGATCGTAATTCTCGTCCTTCTCTGCGGCGAGATCCTCGTCGCTCATGCCGTCGCCACCCTCCACCTTGATCGCGGGTGCGTACTCCGGGGCGCCCTGAGCGCGACAATGGTCTGTCACTCGCCGCACCTCGTCATCGGTCAGAAACGGCCCGTGCGCCCGGATGAGCCCAGATGCGCCGGGAGGAAGGAACAGGAGGTCCCCCTTCCCCAAAAGCGCCTCCGCGCCGTTCTGGTCGAGGATCGTGCGTCCGTCGTTCTTCTGGCGCACCTGGTAGGCGAGACGGGAAGGCATGTTCGCCTTGATGAGCCCAGTGATGACGTCGACGCTCGGTCGCTGCGTCGCGACGATGAGGTGGATGCCGCAAGCTCGCGCCTTCTGTGCGATGCGGACGATGCTCTCCTCCACGTCCTTCTTGGCCACCATCATCAGATCCGCGAGCTCATCGATGACCACCACGATGTACGCGAGCTTCTTCGGCGCAGGCAGAAGGTCCCCGGCTGGCCAGTCCTTTGGCGCGTACTTCCGAGCCTTCTCGGGCGTCCAATCCTTGGTCTCCTCTGTGACCCGCTCGTTGTAGCCCTCGATGTTCCGGGTCTGCCAACGTGCGAGCAGGCGGTAGCGCTCATCCATCTCGATGCAGGCCCACTTGAGCACAGCAGACGCCAGCTTCGGCTCGGTCACCACCGGGTGGAGCAGGTGCGGGATGTCCTTGTACAGCTCAAACTCGAGCATCTTCGGATCCACAAGGATCATCCGAAGCTCCTCGGGCGTCTTGGTGAGCAGCAGCGAGCAGAGCATGGCGTTCACGCCGACGCTCTTTCCGGAGCCCGTGGTCCCGCCCACGAGCAGGTGCGGCATCTTGGCGAGATCGCCAACGTAGGGTTTTCCCTCGGTGTCTTTTCCAAGGACGACTGGAAGGATGTTCCGCTGGTCACGAAACTCGGCTGAGGCGAAGACGTCGCGAGCCCACACCGTCTGCCGCTTGGCGTTGGGGATCTCGATGCCCACCACCCCTCGGCCGGGGATCGGCGCGACGATGCGGACACTGAGCGCCTTGAGCGCCATCGCCAGATCGTTTCCGAGTGACGAGATGGTGGCGACCTTTACACCAGGCGCCGGCTCGTACTCGAACAGGGTGATGACCGGTCCCGGACGGATGGCGGTGACCCTGCCTTCGATGCCGAAGTCGATCAGCTTGGCGGTCAGGGTGTTCGCGAGGTCGTGGAGCAGGCTCTCATCGGTGCCGGTGACGATCTCGGGGTGGTGGTCGAGCAGCGAGAGGGGCGGAAGCTGGTGCGGGGCGTGGCTGGAGGAGGCGGCGCGTACAGCGCGCCCGTCGTCGTTCGACCCGCCAGAGCGAAGGTTCCCGGGCGACACGGCGGGCGCCACCGGAGTGAGGGCTGCTCCAGAGCCGGAGTCAACACGGAACGCCGCGCGGGGAGTTCGCGGGGCGACGGGCAGGTCGGTGGGATCTCTGGCGTCCTGCGGAGC
>SHYV01000031.1 GCA_009692605.1 Myxococcales bacterium | reverse complement strand
GCCCAGCGCCCACCAGCTGGCCGGCCGCGGCGATGGCGGCGAGCGCGCAGAGGGTGTCGCGGGCGACTTCGGAGAGAGCACCGGCGGCAAACAGCCCGATGGTCGCGAGGACGCCCCCTGAGAGCAGCGCCTCGGGCCCCCACAGCGGCAGGTCGCCGACCACGCCGACGCGACGCCCCGCGAGGCGCTGCTCGAGCTTTCGGAGCGACTCCGCCTCAAGGTCCGAGCCGGAGCCAGCCGGGAGCAGGATCCCGACGACTCCCCCGCTCTTGGCCTCACCGCCGTCGCCCCCCGCGCCCGTAGGTTCGATGGTCTGGGCGGGGGTTTCGATCAGAGGCATCCGGAGTAGGTGCAGATGAAGTCGCCGGTCACCGGCTGGGACCCGAGAACCGCGAGATCGATCGAAGAGGGGGTACAGCTTACTCCGCTAAATGTGCCGCCTGTAGACGACAGCGCTGCGTACACGTCCTCGGGCTCGTTGCCCTCAAACTTCGAGTCGGTGCAGGAGGCGGCCCCGGAGTAGAGGTCGAGCAGGGCTCCGAGCGCGAGCCCGCCGCCGTGCCCTGTCGCGGTGTTGCTCCCGCTGAACAACGTGCCGCCCGTGATCAGTAGGCTGGCATCCCCGTAAACGACAACCCCTCCGCCTTCCGCCGCGGAGTTCCCAAGCACCTGAACCCCGTCTAGCGCAAGGGTGGTGGCCGCGAAGCTGTCCCCGACGACGTAGAAGGCTCCGCCCAGATCCGAGGCCTCATTGCCGTCCACCGAGCTGCCTCCACCGCCGGTCATGGTCACTGTGGAGGCCTCCATCCCCAGCCCGCCGCCGTTCTCGGCGCTGTTCTCCGCTAGCGTGGTGCCGGTCAGGGTCGCGGTGGAGGTGGTCACGTAGAGGCCTCCCCCTTCCTCCGCCGCGTTGTTCGCGAAGGTGGAGCCGGAGATCGAGGCCAGCACGCCCGATAGGCTGATCCCACCCCCCCGAAGGCTCGCCTTCCCGCCGGTGAACGAGCCGCCAACCAGCGAGATCGATGAATCCGACACATACAGCCCGCCGCCTTCCCGCGCGGCGTTGTCGGTGAAATCGGTGGAGTCTGTCTCCAGGTGCGCGCCGTCGGACAAGTGCATCGCACCGCCGTTCTCGGCCGCGACGTTGCTCAGGAAGTTGCCGCGATTCAGCGTCACGCTCCCGCCAGCCGCTGCGATGCCAGCGCCGGTCGACGCGACGTTGGCCTCGAAGGTGCAATCGGTCAGCGTGCTGGTGGCCGCCGCCGTATACAGGGCGCCGCCCTCGTCCGCGTCATTGGCCGAAAATAGCGTATCCGTCGCCGTGATGGTGGCGCTGGACTCCAGAAAGATCGCGCCGCCCTCGGCGGCGTGGTTGGTCCCGAAGCTCGCGCCGACGAGGATGAGGTTCCCCTCGCTGGCCACGTAGACCCCGCCACCACGTTGGCTCGCGGAGCCGCTAGTCATCACGACGTGGGTGAGGGTGACGGTCGCCCGCTCGTCCATGCGGATGTTGCCGCCCATCGTCGTTGATCTGCCGCCGAGGATCTCGATGTCGGCCACCTGCACGATGGCGTCGGCTCCGATCGTGAGCGCGGGCCCCGCGCTCCGGGCGTCCAGCGTGACGATCCCGGATCCCCGGATGACCACGTTCGCCGACGGCTCGATCGAGGGCCGAAAAGTCCAAAGCCCTTCGCAGAGGGCGAGCTCTCCATCGCCGGCGAGCGCCAGCGCTCCGGTGCTCGCGGACACGTCTGTCGGGGTGCCATCCGCGCTGTACCAGGTCGCCACGTACCCATCGGGGGTGCCGCTGCAGCTGGTGTCGACGCCGTCGCAATAGTCAACGGCGCCCGGGGAGACGTCGGCGTTGGTGTCGTCGCAGTCATCGCCCTGGCTCGCGTAGTTCGGCCCGGGGTCGGCGCACCTGTCCTCCCCTTCGCCGGGCTGGCCGTGGCCGTCGCCGTCCTCGTCGATGTACCAGATGGTCGTCGTCAGCCCTTCGTCGACGTTGCCGTCGCAGTTGTCGTCGGTCCCGTTGCAGGTCTCGGTGGCGGCGGGGTGGACGAGGTCGTCGGTGTCGTCGCAGTCCCCGCCGAGGGAGACGGCGTCAGGGTCGCCGCAATCGCTCAACGCCCCCCCAAACCCGTCGCCGTCCAGATCGCTGTGATAGGAAGCCTTGTCGCAGGGCTCCCGCGAGGTGTCCCCGAGCACCGGTGGACTGCACCCTGAGATCCATACGCCCGCAGTGACAACGACCGAGGCGGCGACAGAAGAACGGGTGGACTGGCAGCGGCTTCGCATCACGGCAAGGTAATCAGCACGGCCCCTCGTCGCTCGCCGCGCGTGAACCTCGGGAGCCTGAACGGCGGTTTCAGATTAATCTGCGCCCTTCGGCGGCGTCCGCTCCGGTCGCCCTGCTGCACCTCTTTGCTGCTGGCCAAAACTATGCGCTTTCGTGGTCAAGAATATACTGGAAAGGGCCAGACCATCGCCATCATCGACAGCGGTGTGGACGTCAACGACCCTCGGTTGAAGGGCCACGACATTCAGGGGATGTCGATCACCATGACCGCAACCCAGCACGTGATGGTCGCGGGAGATTACGCGGACGAGAACGGCCACGGCACCGAGATCGCCGCTGCGATCCACGCCATGGCGCCGATGGCCCGGCTGATCTGCATCCGGATCATGGATTCGCGGCTGCGGACCAGCGCGGACCTGATGGCTTCGGGCATCGAGTTGGCCACCCGCTCTGGCGCGAAGGTCATCAACCTCTCGCTCGGAACGCCGAACATGGGAAAAGCCCTGCTGCTCCGTGACTGTTGCGCCCTCGCCGTTGAGCAGGGTGCGATCGTCGTCGCAGCCGCGCATCCCAAGGGCGAGCGCGCCTACCCGGCCGACCTGCCAGAGACCATCGGGGTCGCGAGCCACCAGGACTGCCCGCTCGGGAAGTTCTACTATTTCGCGCCGCACCGCTTCCCTGCTAGGCAGTGGGGGAGCCTGACCGGCAAGTTCCTCGCGCACGGCTACACACTGCAGCCGGACGGCACGCGCGGCGCCTACCGGGGCTCCGGAATCGCGACGGCGTACCTGTCGGCTCGCGCGGCGTGTTTGCAGGAGGCTCTGCCCGGTGAAGGGCCGCTCGAAGTCACCGAGATCCTGCGCCAGACGGCGCTCACGCCGGTGCCCGAGATTGGCTACGCGTGATCCTGACGGCGTTTTCGGCCTCCGCGGTCTGGGCGCTCTGCGCGCCCGCCCTTGCGAGCCCGATGGAATTCTACGGATTTGGCGGCCGTAAGATGGGTCGTGCCGGCGCCGGTACCGCCCTCTCGGAGGGCACTGACAGCATCCTCTCCAACCCGGCCGCGAACGCGGGGATCGCCCACCCCGAACTCTCGGTTGGGTTCCTCATGGCCGATACGAAGTTCGCGGCGTTCGGTGACCTCTGGTGGGACAGCAACCGCGACGGCGCGATCGACGACACCGACCCGCCAATCGACGCCGGTCCTGACTACGATGCCGTCCACGGCGTGATGATCGGCGCGACGCGGCCGCTCGGTTCGAAGGCCGCGATCGGCCTCGGCCTGTTCATCCCCAAGGAACGTTTGCTCCGGCTGGAGACGTTCGAGCCGTCCATCCCGACTTATTTCCTCTATGCCAACCGCACCCAGCGCTACGAGCTGGGCGCTGGCCTGGGGGTCCGACCCATCGTCGGGCTCTCGATCGGCGGGGGCGTCCAGATGATCCCCCGGGCGCGGTACAGCCTGGACGCCACGATGGACATCACGCTGTCCGGGGCATCTTCGGGTGATGCAACGGCCTC
Source organism: Myxococcales bacterium (assembly GCA_009692605.1). GTDB lineage: Bacteria > Myxococcota_A > UBA796 > UBA796 > SXON01 > CAIUMM01. The sequence continues at coordinate 26,004 of SHYV01000031.1, read as the reverse complement.
GGACGTGATCGGGATTGGGCTGGACGTCCACTCGATGACCCTCGACCTCGTCCCCGGCTTCTCCCCGAACGTGTCGTTGCATTGGGACGCGGGAGAGGCCATTCCCGCCCTTGACGGCCTGCAGTTGGGCGCTGCATGGCGGGGGGAGGCCGGCCTTCCGGTGGACGTCGACATCAACCTGCAGATCAACGCGCGCACCGAGGACATCGGGACGATTGAGAACATCACGCTGCCGTTGCTGTTCGCGGTGCAGCTTGGCGTCTTCGATCACTACGTCCCGTCGCAGATCAACCTCGGGGGCTCCTACACGATCGAGCGGGCGCTGACGTTGTCCGTCGACCTGCGGCGCACGGCGTGGGACCAGATGCAGGTGAGCATCGCGAAGGTCACCCACACCGACATCGAGGGTGCAACGGTCGATTTTGGCCAGGACGCGGTGGAGGATGGAAACCCGTACACGATTCGGCTCACCCCGACCTGGGCGCCTCGGCTCGGGGCCGACATGCGCCTCCCGCCGATTCACACCCACTCCCGATTGGGCGACCTCCACGTGATCACCCGAGGCGGGGTCGGCTACGAACCGACCCCGCTCGCCGGTCAAACGGCGGACTCGGCGCTGCTGGACAGCGACCGCGTGGTCTTCGCGGTCGGGCTCGGGCTCGAGCACGAGGACCCGTTCCGGAAGCTGGTCGGGGCTCAAGGTAGCCCTGGCCTGTCCCGCGCGATGCGCCTTGACGGCTTCTTCCAGTACCACCTGCTGGCCAGCGGCGAGTATGCCCGGCCGGTACCCGACGTCCCGACCGCCGGTTACACGGTGGATGGCTCGCCGATCCCCATTGGCGGCCATCTGCTCGCCGCCGGGCTGCAGTGGAGCTTCGAGTACTGATGCCCGGTTCAGCTTCGGCCATTGAACGGGCCCTGCCCGAAACCCAACCCCGGCTTCGCGCGCTGGGGCGCTGGGCCCGGGCGATCCGGCTCGAGGACGTGCCGGATGACGTGCAGCAGCATGCCCGGGCGCAGCTCGCGCACATCCACCAGCGGGTGGCGGCGGTGCTCGCCACGGGCTTGGATCTCCCGGCTTCAAACAGCAGAGATGCGTCAGCCTACACTGCGTTTGACGGGGACGGTCACATCCTCGGCGGCCGGACCGGAGCCGGGATCGCCGTCCTGCGTTCGCTGTCGGGGGACAGCTCGCTGACAGTCGAACGGCTCGTGCTGGCCACGGTCGTGGGGATGGAGATTGGCGCGCGGGTTGGTCTGGCGACGCTGGTCTCCGATCGCGCGACATCGAGCAGCGCCCGCCCCGGCGCCGCTGCTGGGGCGGCAGCGCTGGCCTGGCTCGGTGGGGCGAGCGGGGATGCCATCGGGGATGCCGTGGCCATCGCGGTCGGGCTCGCTGCCCCGGCCACCGCGAAGGACGGATGCGGGTTCGGCGCGGTCGTCGCTGAGGCTGCGCTGGGCGGATTTTCCTCCACCGGCGCTGCCAGCGGGCGCGATCACGGCGTGGACCCTTCGGGACTGTGGCGAGACGTCGCCGAGCCGTTGCCGGAGGCGCTGGCGCCGCCGGGGGTCGGGTCGGCGGGCTGTTGGTACTCCCGGGCGCTGGTCTTGCCTGTGGTGTGCGCGCCGGTCGTGCTCGCCACGGCGGTAGAGGGGCTGGGTGAGGTGCTCAAGCGGCATGTGAAGGCGGCCGAGAAGCGGCTCCGTGCCGAGCAGGTCGAGCGGGTTGAGATCCGCGTGCCCTTCGTGACGTGGGCGGCCGAGCAGGCAAGGCCCCGCGCCGCGCAGCTCATCGGGAGGTTCGTGGCGTTTCATGACCTCGGCCCTGCCGAGGCCGCGCTTCAGGCCGGGAACGAGCGGGCGAGCGAGGTGGCTGCCGTGGCGGAGCGCGTGGAGATCATCCACGACTGGTCGCTCTCGGTGGGGCTGGCCCAATCGGCGCAGGGTTGGACCGGCCCGGTGACGTTCGGGCGCTACCGTGCCCTCCGGGGCGTGCTTCGGCCGGTGGGAGCCTGGCCGAGCCTCCGTCTCCCCGACCTGCTGGCGCTCGCGCAGTCTCGCGCCGATCGTCTGCTGCGCGCTGCCGAGCCCCACGCCGGCGTGCAACCGCTTTCCTGGCCGGTGCAGATCAAGCTCTACACCACGCGCGGTGGGTGGTGGCCGGAGCGGCGACACCTCGCCGAGGCCGGCCCGCGGGAGCTGGTCGCGCCGTTTGACGATGCGTTGTCCGCCCCCGCGGGCCCGCTGCTTGGTGCGTCGGCCGGGGCCGGGGCGTGAGCCTCAACGGCGCGTTGCACGGGCTCCTGGTCCTGTCGGGCACGGTGCATGGCGGGTCCCTGTTGGCGTTCGCTGCTCTGCTTGCCGGGCGAAAGCTGATCCCGCACGTGGACGAGGTGAGCATTGTTCGGGTGTACCGGGCCTGGGGCGCGGGGCTTGGACTCTCTCTCGGCCTGTTCTGGCTCGCCCTCGCGCTGATCTGGCCGGGCTTGCACAACCCGGGCGCCACGACGTTGCTCGGCAGCTTCGCGATCCCGCTCAACCCGGCCGATGACCCCGGCGGGGTCCAGATCGGCTTGCTTTTCGTTTACTGGGTGAACTACGTCGCGCTGGAGATCTGGACCCTCGAACCCTGCCGCCTGCTCGACAAGGACGGTGTGGTCGCGGACCGGGTGGCCTACGCCGACACCACGAGCAAGGTCTCCCGGCACCTCGCGATGAACGCGGCGTTGTTCAACGCCGCGCTTTTGGTGGGCAGCCTCGGCCCGTGATGCGCATCCTGCTCGCGACGCGGGTGTTCTGGCCGAATCTCGGCGGCATCGAGCGTCACGTGCAGTGGCTCGCCGAGCACCTGACCGCCCGCGGGCACACGGTCGACGTCGTCACGCTGGACCGCGCCTTTGAGGACGGCCGTGCGCTCCCCCCCTACGACCTTCTGCCGCACCCGCACGGGGGCACCTCCCACGTCTGGCGAGTCCCGTTCGCGGGGAGCAACCGCTACCCGGTCGCGCCGCGTGTCGCTGCCTTCGTCGGACGCTACGACCTCGTGCACGTCCACGCTATCGACTTCCTCGCCGATTGGCTGACCTTCACTCGCCCCTGGCATGGACGCCCCGTGGTCCTGTCCACCCACGGCGGCTTTTTCCACACCGGGTTCGCGCCCCGGCTGAAGCAGGTTTGGTTCCAGACCATGACCCGGCGACTGCTCGCGGGCGTGGACGGCCTGATCTACACGTCGGACCAGGATCAAGCGCTGTTCGCCCGGATCACTGGACGGGGGACGCTGGTGCGGACCGGGGTGGGGCTGGACCCATGGCGCGGGCTGGTTCGCGAGCCGGTCCCCGGTCGATTTGTGACCGTCGGTCGCGTGGACTCGCACAAGGGGATCAGCAACCTGCTCCGTGCACTATCAGCGTACAAGAATGATAATCCGGAGTTCACCGCGGACGTCGTCGGCCCGGAGGTGGTGGCTGGGTTGGTCGGCCGGCTCAAGCAGGAGGCCGCTGCCCTCGGCCTTGCGGGGTGCGTGCGGTTCCACGGCAAGGTGGATGAGGCCACGCTTTTCGATCTGGTCCGGACGGCGGAGCTTGGGCTCTGGCCGGCTGAGTACGAGAGCTTCGGAATCTCGGTGGTAGAGACCATGGCCGCCGGCGTGGTACCCGTGCTCAACGACATCCCGGCCTTCCGTTACTTCCATGAGCGCGCCGGCGGCGCCGGCAATGGGGCTCTGGTGGATTTTCGCGACGCGAAATCGGCCGCGCGGGCGATCGCCACTGCGCAGCGCGAACGGGGGCTTTCCGGGGAGCAACGGGCTCGGGAGGTCGCGGCGCGCTACGGCTGGGAGTATGTCGTGGCCGAGGTCGAGCGGGTCTACGACTCGGTGCTCGAGCGCGCTTCGAGCATCCGCCCCGGAGCACGGCGGTGAGCGACCCTCTCTCTCGGCGGCGGACCGACTTTGGGACGGACCCCGCTCGCCAGCTGTTGATCCCTGCGCTGGTCGCCCTGCCGCTCGCGGGAGCGTTGGCGCTCGGCGGCCCGGCGATGATGGCCGCGGTCGGGATCGTCGGTCTGGGCGCGGGTACCTTCCTCGCCAATCCGCGTGTGTTCATCCTTGTATTCCTCACGCTGATCTCGATGCGCAACTTCGTGGCCGGCGGCGAGCGCATCGACACCGGCGGCGGGATCGATTTCGATCTTGGCGGTCTGGTCAACGTTCTGGCATCCGGGGTCGGGCTGGTCTACTTCCTCGTGCTGTGGAAGAACCCATTCAAGGGCCGTTCACTCACCACGCCCTACGGCATCTTCCTCGCCTTGTTCGCGGTGTCCATCGCCTGGGCGCCCGACTTTCATTGGGCGGTCCGCTTCGTGACCCGCCTCGCGGCTCCGTTCTTCACGTACCTGATCATCTCGGACATGCTGGATTCCCGCATGGAACGCCAGTTGATCCGCGCGCTGTACGCCTCGAGCGTGGTTCCCATCCTGTTCGGGTACTACCAGTGGTTCACCGGTACCGGGAACGACGTCACCGAGGGATACAACCGGGTGAACTCGTCGTTTTTTCATCCCGCCCACTTCGGGATGTACCTCGATTTCATGTTCTGCCTGTCCTACTCGGAGCTATTGTCGCCCACGGTGCGGCAAAAGAGCTGGCGAGTCATCTACATCGTCCTGATCACGCTCCTTCAGATCGCGACGTATACGCGCATCACCTGGGCGTGCATGCTGTTCGCGTTCTTGTACCTGTCCTGGGTGTACAACAAACGGAGCTACATTCTGGGTGGTCTCGTCCTCGGCACCTTCTTCATCCTCGGGTTCGGTCAGGGGATCGAGAGCCGCGTCACCAGCGTCACCGACGCGTTCGGCAGCTCGGACGTGTACGACCTGAACACTTCGGTCGGATGGCGCCTCTATTTCTGGGATGAGATCCTCAAACGCTGCTGGGAGCACCCCTGGCTCGGCTTCGGAGCCGGCTCGTCCGTCATGCTCGGCGTGGAGCTGTTCGGCGTAGAGGCGGCTCCGCACAATGGTTATTTGCGCGTGCTCTACGAGACCGGCTTCATCGGGCTCGGGGCGTTCCTCTATGTGCTGTTCACGATGCTGTACCAGGGGTTTCGCCTGATTCGAGGGTCGAGAGATACGCGGGTCACGTTCATCTCCCACATCTACGTGTCGATGACCGTGATCTACCTGCTGCTCAACAGCACCGACAACATCCTCGAATACTACGAGGTCGACATCTACCAGTGGGCGATGCTCTCGCTCGTGGAGTTCGCCAATCTCAGGGCCGCCCGGCTCGGCATGATCGCTCAGGCGCGCTTCGAGGAGGACCTCGAAGTAGATGACGACGATCTGGAGCAGTTCAAGGGTGGACTCGACGAGGTCGACGGCGTGGGTGACCAACCCGACCCCGTCGCGCCCGCATCGTGATCTCCAGTGCGCGGGCTCGCGCCGGCTCGCGTTCACCCGAGCGCATTGGTTTCTGGATACAGCAAGGCCTCGCATCAGGAGCCCATGTCCGCCTCCGTTCCGCCCGCCGCGCCGCCATCGCCCGCTGGCAACTTCCTCGCCGACCTCATCCAGACCGACCTGCGCAGCGGTCGTCACAGCACCGTCGTCACCCGCTTTCCGCCGGAGCCGAACGGCTACCTGCACATCGGCCACGCCAAGTCGATTTGCCTGAACTTCGGGTTGGCGCTGCAGTTCGGCGGACGCTGCCACATGCGGTTCGACGACACCAACCCCTCGAAAGAGGATGACGAGTACGTCCAAGCCATCCTGCGCGACGTGCGCTGGCTCGGCTTTGACTGGGGCGAGCACCTGCACAGCGCCAGCGACACCTTCGAAGCCTGCTACGACCTCGCCGTGGGCTTGATCCAAGACGGCAAGGCCTACGTCGACTCCCAGACCGAGGAGGAGATCCGCGCCACTCGCGGCACGGTGAATGAGGTCGGGCGGTTGAGCCCGTTCCGGTCACGCTCTACGGCGGAGAACCTTGACTTGTTCGCCCGGATGCGCGCCGGAGAGTTTCCGGAAGGCGCTCACGTGGTGCGCGGCAAGGGCGACATGTCCGCCGCGAACATGAAGCTTCGGGACCCGCTGCTGTATCGGATCCGCCATGCCGATCACCACAAGACGGGCGACACGTGGTGCATCTACCCGATGTACGACTACGCTCACCCCATCTCCGATGCGCTCGAAGGCGTCACCCACTCGATCTGCACGCTTGAGTTCGAGAACAATCGGGACATCTACGACTGGGTCATCGCAAACTGTCGAGTAGGCATCCCCGCGGCGCAACGTCCGCGGCAGTACGAGTTTGCACGGTTGCACCTTTCCTATGTGATCGTCAGCAAGCGTAAGCTGCTCCGGCTCGTGCAGGAAAACCACGTGCGTGGCTGGGACGATCCGCGCATGCCTACCCTCGCTGGGCAGCGCCGACGGGGCGTGACGCCCGAGGCGATCCGGCTGTTCTGTGAGCGGATCGGCGTAGCGAAGGCCAACAGCCTCGTGGATTACGAGACCTACGAGGTGGCGATACGGGATGATCTGAACGGCCGTGCGCCGCGCGGGATGGCTGTGCTCAACCCGCTGCGGGTGACGATCGAAAACTGGCCCGAGGGCCACGTCGAGGTGCTTGACGCGCCGCTCTGGCCCCCGGAGATCGGTCACGAGGGGAGCCGCTCGCTGCGGTTTTCAGGCTCGGTCTGGATCGATCGGAGCGACTTCATGGAGGATCCGCCAAAGAAGTTTTTCCGCCTCGCGCCGGGGACCGAGGTGCGGCTCCGGTACGGCTTCATCATCCGCTGTACGGGCGTAGACCACGATGATGCCGGCGAGGTGATCGGCCTGCGCTGCACCTATGATCCGGCGAGCCGGGGTGGAAACCCCTCCGATGGCCGGAAGGTGCAGGGCACAATCCAATGGGTGGACGTTGCCTCGGGTGCGGACGCGGAAGTACGAATCTACGAGCGGTTGTTCACGGTGGAGCGCCCCGACGCTGCGGACGGGGATTTTGTAGACCTCGTGAACCCGAACGCGCTGCGGGTGGTCAGCGCCAAGGTGGAGCCGATGCTGGCGGGGTGCGCGCCCGGGGAACGGTTTCAGTTCGAGCGGGAGGGGTATTTCATCGCCGACGAAATCGACTCGCGGCCCGGCGCGCCGGTGTTCAACCGGACGGTCGCGCTCAAGGACTCGTGGGCGAAGCAAGCCGGGGTGTCGCCGGCGAGGGCCGTGAGCGGGGATCGCGAAGTCAGTCAGCGTGAGGCCAGCCAGCGGGCGGCTGCTCGGGTGGGTGGCCGGGCCCCCGAGAGCCGCGTCCGGGATTCCGTCGGCACCGCGGCCTTCGACCGCTATGTGCTCCTGGGCTTGTCCGGCGCGGACGCCGGCGTGCTCGCGGACGACGCGGCGCTAAGCGCCCTGTTCGATCAGGCCTTGAGCGTATTCGACGACGCGAAGGCGGTGGCCAACCTCGTCATCAACGACGTGGCGGCGCTGCGTAAGAGCCGCGGCTTCCGGGCCAGCGGCGTGCAGATCGGGCGGGTCGGTGACCTTGTGGATCAGGGGCAGATTACCAGCCGAACCGCCAAGGACCTGCTGCTGGTGCTGGCGACAGAGAGCGGCGATGCGGCGTCCATCGTCAAGGCTCGCGGGTGGACGGTGGTGACGAACCGCGGGCCGATCGAGGCCGCCGCGAGGGACGTCTTGTCCGCGCATCCGAACGAGGTCGCGGCCTATTGTGGCGGCAAGTCCAATCTACTTGGGTTCTTCGTCGGAAAGGTGATGAAGGCGACCGGCGGGACGGCGCAGCCGCAGACGGTGCAGGAGATCGTGAGGGGAATGCTGGACGGGTGAGGGGAGACCTCACCTGACCGTCCACCACCCCGCGTGGGGGATCTCCGCGGTCCACTGAAGCGATGCTGTCTCGGGGCCCCCCCCCCTCCCGGCCTCCCCCCCGCTCCCGGCCCACACCCCGCTCCTGACGTGTGCGGGCCTCTGGCGCTGGAACTCGGGCGGCAGCCCAATCGTCCCCGGCAGCGCGGTCAGGACCGGCCGGGACGGCCAGCTGATCGTCACGCCGATCCGGACGGGCGCGAGGCCGGCCGGGCCCAAACCGGACACGACAGTGCCGAACCCATCCTCCCGAAACAGCGTCCCCGCGCGGATCGTCGGCCCGGCGACGACCAACCTTCCGGTGACGCCCACTTCCGGCAGACCGCCGGGGCCTGAGCTGTTTGCGGCCGGCTTCACCCACTGCAGCGACACTGCCGGGTCGGTGCCGTCCCGCACGATCACCGTGAGCGCGCCGGCGCTGCCGCTCCCGCCCACGACCGCAGAGAAGCCCGGTCGGTTGATCAGCAGCGGCGCACCCACTGCGGAGGGTGACCATCGGACTCCCCCCGTGGCGTCGGTCGCGACCGCTGCGGTCTCCTCGGGCCGGGGCGCGGCCTCAACCCCCCACGGCTCCGCTCCCCCGGTCTCCGGCGCCAACCCGAAGGCGCTCCGCACGCGCTGTCGCATGAGGCTCGACGGATCCACTAGCTCCGACAGCCAGAGCCCGGGCTGTTCGGCCAGATCCCGCCGGAGCCCGTCTTCGCTCCACCACCGCTCGAACGTGGCCTGCGCGGCCGGGATCGTCCCGGATCGGAAGAGCCACGCCGCCGCTGGCATCTGCATGAGCGCGCCCCAGCGTCCTTCCAGATCCAACGTCCCGACCGCACCGTCCGGCCTTCGTCGCGGGGCGTCGTGCGACCACGCGAACCAGGCCACCGCCGAGATCCCCTGACGCGCAGCCAGGCTCGCCCAGAGCAGCGGCGCCTCCTGAGCGTGCCGGTTGGGGGCTGTGTGTTGCACTTCGGAGATCGTGCAGGGCTTGTCGTTCTGGCAGGAGCCGAAGCGCTCGAGGAAACGCCCCACCCAGGGGTCGCGTAGGAGCGAACTGTCGGCGAATACATTGGTCTCCGCAATGCCGTCCCAATACACATGCAGGTCGATCACATCACACTTCGCCAACAGGACGTCCGCCTGCGGGATCCCGAACGCGGTATTGCAGACCAGCGGCCCCTTGAACCCCAGCTGTTCACGGACGAAGGTGGTCATCCGCGCCTGATGTCGCAGCTCCAGCTCGCTGTAGAACTGCACGAGGTCTATCGTTCGTTGAATCGGCCACTGGTCGGTGCGGGCCCGTTGTGTAGGGTCCCGTCGTATGGACCCCGCGGTGAGCAGCTCGGTGTGCCCGAGCCCGGGGTGGATCGAGCCTGCCCATGCCGCCTCGATCCGGGTGTCGGTGTGGTACTTCGCCGCGAGCCACGCGTTCCAAGACGCGTCGAGCTGGTCGACGTGGGGCGTTGGCAGGCGCTCGAGCGCACCGGTAGCCCACGCGACTACGAGGCTGTTCTCGTTTTCGAGCTCGATCATGGCGACGTGTGGATCGTCGGCGTAGCGGAGCCCGGTGTACGGGTTGGTGCGGCCCCAGACCGCCATCGCCCATCGCTGCTCCGCGAGCTCCCAGTCGTCCTCGAAGTTCGCGACCCATTTGTGACCGCCGGGCACGTCTGCGGGCTTGTTCACCCCGTCGGTCACCCGGAAGTGGTGCTGCGTGACCAGCTCAAGGTACTGGAAGATGCCGGCTTCGCCGAGGGCGGCGCTGAACCGGTCGAGCCGGTCGAGCGCCTCGGGGTTGGTGAGCCCGCCAGCCGGGCGCGCCGGGTTGGCGAGGGTGCTGTCGGTGTCGATGTGGTGCAGCCGGACTAAATTGAAGCCGAGCGCGGCGAGGTGGGTCGCGAACGGCTTGGCGTCTTCGCTCAGCGGGAGCGCCCCGTTGCCAACGAGGTTGACGCCCCAGAAGCGGGCGGGAGCGCCGTCGTCGAAGGTGAGGTTCCCATCGGTGATCCGAACTGGACCGGGCTCGGGCGGCAGGTCCGGCAGGAGCGAGCTCGTGAACCAGTCGGGCCAGCTGAACGGGGTGAGGTTGGAGGTTGTATAGGAGGTCGCAGGTCCCGAATCGACGGGGGTCGTGGAGAGGACAGCGCGCAGCAGCACGAGGTCCAGCCCGCCGCGCGCCTTGAGGTGGAGGGAGATCGGCTGCGCGCCCGGGGTGGGGGGGACGAGCGGCACCTGTAGCCACGAGGCGGTGACGGTATCGCCCGCGACGTTGACGCCGAGGGGAACCGCGGTGGCCCCGCGCCCGGTGGCCCCCGCCCAGCCCGGCCAGGCTTGCTCCCCGACCATCCACTTGAGCGACTGCTGCGTGCCATCGTCGTAGTGGATTGTGCCGTCGGCGGCGATGCCCTTGGCGCCGATCGGACCTTGTGCTGCGGTGAGCATCCCGATCGAGCGCCACGCGCAGGCTTCGTTCGGCGGGCCGAGCGGGACGACCGTGCTCCGTAGGGCCAGTCCGTCCGGGTTGCGTTCGGGGTGGAAATCAAAGGGCGCTGACACCTCGCGCAGCATGAAGTGGGAACCAGCCGGGGTGCCCGGCGAGCCCACCACTGCAAAAAGGTCGGTGTCGAAGTCCAACAGGACGTCCGCAGCGCAGCGTTCGTCCCCCACATCCGCCGGCTCTCCAGGCGCAGCCATCGCGCTCACGCCGCAGCCCCCCATCCCCGCCACCCAAAGTGGGTAGGATCCCCGGAGGGCGGATCCTACCCATTTTGCCGGTGTCACGTCGCTGCCCGGGGGAGAAAGGGGAGCCTGGAGCGAACCGCGTGGAGGACGATGCGGTCGTCTTCATCGAGCCCAAGCGCTGCGAGCACGACCATGAATACGCCCAGAGAGAGCAGTCCGGCCAGCCCGGCGTCCACCCACCGCCCGGTGAGGCCCGCGAGGTGTAGGGACGGGACGAGCGCCGCCGCCACCCCAGCCGCGACCCCAGCGCTCAACGCTCGGCCGACTCCGAATCGAGGGAAGGGCGAGATCCCCAGCGTGGCGCGAACCTGCAGCAGGCCGACTACGTTGGCGAACATCATCGCGAGCCCGTTCGCGAGTGCAGCCCCGAGCGGGCCGTAGCGGGGGATCAGCAGGCAGCTCGCTGCGAGGTTCAGCGCGACCGCGGGGACCCCGTTCCACAGTACGAGACGCTGATGCCCGGCCATGATCAGCAGGTAATTCACGCTGCCCACTCCGGTGCAAACGAGCTGCGCCAGGGCTGTGACCCGCAGCGCGTTGGCGGCGTCGGGTGACCCGTGAGGCCAGAGGCCGAGCACCAGCTCCGGGCGGACCAACGCAAAGACGGTCGTCGGCAGGGCCAGGATCACCGCCCAGCGGGTGACCGTCCGGTAGAGGGCCTGAAGCTGGTCACGCTGGCCGAGCGCGGCCCGCTCGGCGATCATCGGCGCAAACATGCCGTTGAGGGCCCCGAGCCCCAGCCCAAAGAGGGGCGCGAGCGTGGCGACCGGGCCGTAGATCCCCGCGTCCTCCGGGCTCCTCAGCCCCGCCAACAGCACCTGATCGGACCACGTGTACAACGCCATCACGATCCCCTGCACCCAAAGCGGGCCCGCAAACACCAACAGCGCGTGCGTCGAGACCTCGCTGTCCATTGGCGCATCAGGCGCCCGTTCGGTGGAGGTCGGCGCGGGCCGGTGTACGCGGACTCCGGTCCGCCAAGCGAGCGCGCCAGCCAAGCCCGCCCCCAGCACCATGGAGCCGGTGTACGCGGCGCTGACCCCCGCGACGCCCGACGAGCCGAGCAGGGTGACCCCTACGATCTGCGCGAGCGGCCAGACCACAAACATCAGCATCGCGCGCGGGGTCACGTCTCCCCAACCCTGCGCTGCGGCGACCCACACCATGCGCAGACCGGCAAATGGCAATGAGATCGCGGAGATTTGTAAGGCCATCACGGTCTCAGGTGAGCTGTCCACCCATCCCGCGGTCCACCGTGCGGTCGCGACGAGCAGCGCCGCTCCCCCTACCCCTGCGCTGCCCACCAGCAGGGCGGCCCGTGTCACCACCGATCCGCCGCCCGACCCGCGGGACCCGGCCAGGTGCTTGATCACCGCGTTCTCCATGCCGAGGAGCACCACGAACCCCGCCAGCCCCATCACGCGGCTGACGGCCTTGAAGATCCCGTACCCGGCCGTACCGAGCACCCCGTTAACGTAGAGGTCGAGGACAAGCAGCAGCACGTTGCCGAGCAGGGTCGCCGGCAGCAGGATCCCGGTGCCACGAGCAAGGCGCCGCACGTCGTCAGGTCGCGTCTCGACGGCCAAGGTCCGCTCTCCGGGGACGAAGGTAGCCGGCTGGACGAGATAATCACACGCTGTGCCCTCCCACCGCGTTCTGATCGTCTGCTCTTCGGGCGGACACCTCGCGCAGCTTCACTGCCTGGACCTGTGGTGGAAGCGCCACGAGCGGGTCTGGGTCACCTTCGACAAGCCCGATGCCGTCTCGCTCCTTGAGGGAGAGCGCGTCGTCTGGGGGCACCATCCCACCAACCGCAACCTCGCCAACGCGCTGCGAAACACGGCGCTGGCGCTCCGCGTGATCTACCGGGAGCGCCCAGAGATCATCGTCTCGAACGGCGCGGGCATCGCGGTCCCGTTCTTCTGGGTCGGAAAGCTGCTGTTCGGCTGTAAGACCGTGTACATCGAGGTCTACGATCGCATCGACTCGCCGACCCTGAGCGGCCGGCTCGTCGCGCCGGTGCTCGACCAGACGGTGATCCAGTGGGAGGACCAGCGCACGTTCTACCCGGACGCCGTCCATCTTGGTGCGGTGCTGTGATCTTCGCCACCGTGGGCACCCACGAGGACCCGTTCGACCGACTCGTGCTCGAGTTGGAGCGGCTTCAGCCCCTTCTCGCGGAGGAGATCGTCATTCAGGCTGGTTATACCCGGGTCGCTGCGCCGCACTGCGCGGTCTCGGCGATGCTGGATTTTCAATCCGTGCAGGCGCTCATGGCCCGCGCGCGCGTCGTGGTGACGCACGGCGGGCCGGCCTCGATCATGCAGGCGTTGGCCCACGGCAAGATTCCGGTCGTCGTCCCTCGTCAGTCGGTGCACGGCGAGCACGTGGACGACCATCAGGTGCGCTTCACGTCGCGCATCGCGTCGCGCATCGTTCAGGTGCTTGAGATCGGCCAACTCGAAGCTGCGATCCGGACCGCCGGCACGTCGCCGCCGGCGAGCGGGTCCACTCGGGCTCAGGAATTCGCCCTGCGCTTCGATGCCCTTTGCGAGGAGGTGATCGCTCGTCCCGGGTCGCGCGGCCCTCCTTCCTTTTGGCGCCCTTGGCGCGTTGCACGGTCGCCGTCGTGAGCACCCTGCCGACCGAGACCCTTTGTCAGGGCCGCTTCCAGCTGCTGGATGTGTTGGGCGAGGGGGGAATGGCGAACGTATACCGGGCTTTTGACCGCCGCCTCCAGCGATACCGGGCGATCAAGATCTTGGCGCCGCACCTCGCCCAGCGGGAGTCCGTGCGACTGCGGTTTCTGGCTGAGGCGCAGGCCATGGCGACGCTTGAGGAGTCCAGGGTCGTACGCATCTTCGACATGGGCGAGGACGAGGGCAGGGTCTACATCGTCATGGAGCTGGTGGAGGGGGGCTCGCTCGCCGACCGCATTCATGGCGCGGGGCGCTTGCCGGCGCGGCTGACGGCACAGGTGGGGGTGCAGATCGCGGAGAGCGTTGACGCGGCCCATCAGGTGGGCGTCATCCACCGCGACATCAAGCCCCACAACATCCTTCTGACCCGCACCGGCGAGATCCGGATCACCGACTTCGGCATCGCTCAAGTTCGAACTGAGGAGGGCGACGGCATGACCAGCACCGGCGCGGTCATGGGCACGTGGGGCTTCATGGCCCCCGAGCAGCGGAGCAACGCCAAGGGTGTGGATGCACGGGCAGATGTGTACAGCATCGGAGCGACGTTGTGGGGACTGGTGAGCGGTCAGATGCCGGCCGAACTGTACGCGGAGGAAGAGGCTTTTCGTGACATCGCGGAGCCGCTTGCCGGGGTTCTTCGGACGGCCACTAGGTACCGGCGCGAGGACCGCTACGCGAGCGCTCGGGCGCTCGCCGACGCGCTCCGTGACGTGCTCACCGCGCTGCCGCCCGACACCGAAGTTGTCCCGCCGCTCGTGCTGCCTAGAGATAGGCGCGCCCCGCAGCCCCCAGAGTCCGCTACGCTAGACCCGTCTGGGGACCCGATCCCGCCGTTGAGCACGATGATCCCCGACCACGGTCCGGACCCCTCGCTGACGCTCAGGCGGCCAGCTTTGGACCGGGCAGCTCTGGACCGGGCGGCCGTGGATCGGGCGGCGCTGGGCCGGCCTGCGCTCGAGCCGTTGGCGCTGAACCGTCCCGCGGCAGGCGCTCCCCCGACCGGCTCGCCGCCCCAATTCGCCAGCATCCCGTCCTCCGAGCTGGCCCGGGCGCGCCCAACGCGCGTTGCGGTGGCCGCTCCGCTCTCCGCGCGGCTAGCTGTCTGGGCGGCGGCCGCGGTGTTGGTGGCCCTGACGGTCGTGCGGGTTGCCACGCTGGTGAGCGCACCGTCGGCGCTCCCGTTGGGCCCGCAGATTGGCCCCGGTCGGGCCCCTGAGCCGGCGGTGGCCATCGTCGGGTCGGCTCAGGCCCCCGATGTCGCGCTCACCGAGCCGCCTGTCGACGAGCCGCCTGTCGACGAGCTGCCAGCCCACACCGCCGGGGTCGGCGCCGCCGCTGGCCCTACCCTAGCCGTGGCGAAGGCACCGGTTGTGGCTCCCAGGCTTGGCGCCGAACGGGAGCCAAGCCCGTCCGGATCAGCGGCTCCGGAGGTGGCCGCTGGGCCGGCACCGGAGGAGGTGATCCGCGTCCGGGTCACGGCGAGCGACGCAGGACGCCTCCAGCACTCCCCGCCGGCGACCATCGCGGCCGGCGCTGCCGTCACGCTCACCGCCACGGGCTCCGCCAACTGGACGGTCAAGGTCTACTACCGGGGTGCCTCGGGCGGCGGCTACTCCAACAAGCTGATGAACGCCTCGGGTACGAGCTACTCCACCACGCTCAAGGCCTCCGAGGCCCTCGCCGGCGGGGTTGAGTATTTCCTTCAGGCCACGACGCCGGATGGCACGGTCAAGGACGGCTCGGCGTCCTCACCTCACCGCATCTCGGTGCAATGAGCCCATCGGCTGCCGGGCTCGGGCTCCGGTTGTCTACCCAGCTCGCCACTCCCTCGGGAGTGGTGTCCCAGCCGAAGAAGGTCGCGGCCGTCGGCAGCCACTGTCGGCTGTCGTCGCGGCCGATCACCCCAACCCGAGCTCCGGACAGGGCCGCGAGGTGACTCGGGCCACTATCTGCGCCAATCCAGCATTTACACCCGGCCGCGATCCCGACGAGCCCAGACAGGTCCGGCCTGTCCGTCGCCCACGGCTCCAACGGGCCTCCGATCCACCGAACCGGGTGGCCCGCCAGCTCCAGCAGCCTCGCCACGTGCCTCCAGCGCTCCATCGGCCACCGTTTGTGCTCGCCTGCGGTGCCGGGCGCGAGGATGACAGCGCCCCCCGCGCCCCCCGCGCCCCCCGCGCCCCCCGCGCCCCCCGCGCCCCCCCCGGCCTCCAGCCGGAACCCCGGATCGCAGCGCCACACCGAGCAGAAGTGCTCCACCGCGGACACCCCGTCAGGAGGGCGCGAGGCGACGAACCGCACGTCCTTGACGCCGATCTCGTTGAGCGCCTCACCGTGGCTGGCCGAAAACGCCAGCGCGAGCGTGTACCGGCCGGGCTCGCCGCGCGCTCTCTGGTCCCCCCCCGACCCCTGCTCCCCGGCGTCACCGTTTGGCCGGCCGCCGTACAACCACAGCGACTCCACCCCATCGGCGTCCCACACCCGCCCGGGTGAGGCCCCCGGCACGCTGCGGGCCACCGCCTCCGCGATGGTCGTGAACCGGGGCTGACACATGAGGTCCACCCGCCGCCCGGTCGCGTACAGCGCCGCCAGCACGGGGGCGGTGAGGCAGAAGTCCCCGAGGGCCCCGGTGCGTACGAACAGGATCACTGCATTCGCCACAGCTCGTACTTCTGGGTCTCTCCGATCCGTGTCGCTCCCGGCCAGCCATTCACACGCTCGACCCAGTCGGTGTCGGTCTTTCGCACCAGCAGGTAGTCCACCGCGGACAAGCTGCGTCGGGGCGCCTTGTCCGCGAGGCTCTCGTCGTAGGTGTAGGACGTGCTGCGGGTGGAGACGAGCAGCGATCCGGTCACGTCTGTCGCGATGGTCGCGTTCGCGGGCACGTTCTCAGCGAGCAACCTCCACTCATCGGCCGGGCGCGCGTCACCGTGCGGGAGCAGGTGGGGTTGGACGCGCACCCAACCCAGGACCCGACGTGTGTCCAGCGCGGCCCAGCGCACCCCGCTGAGCACTGCGCCCGCGAGCAGCAACCCAGCGAGCTTGTGGGCCCAGCCTCCGCGCCAAAGGCCAACGGTCCAGCGCCAGGCACGGCCTCCGCCGAGCACGCCGCCTACCGAGAGCAGCCCGACGACCGGAGCCATGTGGTGGATGTGGCCAGCGAAGGTCGCGTCCACGCCGCCCTGAGGGGGCGAGCAGGCGTGCATGAACCAGGCCAGTCCGGTTGGGAGCAGGGTGATCGGGCTCAGCACCCCGAGCCACGTGAATGGCTCCGTAAAGTGGGTGTAGAACCATCGTAGATCGATGAACGAACGGGTGAACGGCGGCGGCCACCTCCACAAGCCGGCCAGCTGCTGCACCAGCGGGGTGTCGTGCTGCTGGTGGCTGGTCGCCTCAAGCCGCACCTTCACGAGGAACAGCAGGTACGGGAGCAGCATCGCGCCCAGCGCGACGCTCTGGCGGGCCTTCTCGCGCAGTCCGCCGGGGGCCGCGAGCGGGATGAACGGGACGATGAACAGCCACTCTTCGCGCGCCCCGCAGGTCAGGAGCGCGAGCACCGCCGCGGCGAACGCCCGGCCGCCCTGGCTCGCGGCGTAGGCCGCGATGAGGAAGGGAACGCCCAGCACGATGTCTTGGTAGTCCGCAAGCGCGACCGCCCACATCGCGGGCCAACACAGGTACGCCAACGAAGCGACCGCAGCAGCGGGGCGCGCCCCGAACGCGCGTCTGGCGAGGAAGTACACCGGGAAAGCGCCAAGCGCGATGGCGCCGGTCTGCGCCCAGACCAGCGTGGTTGGTCCAGGAAAATACCGATAGATCGCGGTGATCGGAAAGATCCACAGCGCGAGGTGCCCGGACCAGTTCCAGGTGTCGTCGTACCCGATGTGGATCGTCTGTCGCCACGCCCCAGTGAACGCGAAATTCCAGACCAGCTGATCGTACACCGCGAGCGCGTAGTTCTCGACCGTGCGGAGCGTCTGGATCCGGTCGCTGGCACACGCAGCGAGGGAAGCCCAGAGCACCCACGCCGCTGCGGTCACCACGGCGAAGCAGGCGTGGTCCACCCGGGTCCAGGGCAGCGGCTCCGGAGTCCAGCCCAGCTTTCGGCCGATGCCGAGGGGTAGGCGGATGGACCAGGTCGGCACCTAAAGCTCCCCGCGCACGCCGACGAGCGGCACGAACCCCGGCCCGTGTACGTCAGTCACTTCGTCATAGTCGTAGCTCCAAGCCAAGTACATCACGTTTGAGGATGGCGGAACGTACCATGCCTCCAGATATGGGGTCACGGTGAACGTGTGCAGTTCGAACCTCTTCTCGACGTGCAGGTCCACCTTCTGGTAGGTGGGCATCCGCGCGCTCATCGCCGGGCCGTAGAGTGGTGCGTAGGTGTCTGAGGTGGCGAGGTATACGCCGTCGGAGATCGGCGTGTACGGGAGCCCAGCGGACAGGCGGTACCGGATGCCGATGTTCCAGGTTGGCACAAACGTCCAGCTCGCCACGAGGTTGATGGCGTAGGGCTGGTCGACTGAGGAGGGCAGCCACTCGCTGGCGCCCGCAAGCAGCGACTGCCCGACATCGAGGGACGCCCAGGCGAAGAAGATGTCCCGGATGCGGTAGCGCGTGCTCAGTGAAGCACCGAGCGCACGGCTCCGCTGGTCCCCCGCCGGAGCCTCCCCGGGCACGGCGGTGATCACGGCATCTCCCCACTTTGCCCAGCCGTCGAGGGACAGCTCCCAACGTCCCGCTATCGCCTGATCCGCGCCGGCCGCGACCTGCGCGCTGCGGGTCGGGGCAAAGCCCGGATCCCCCAGGACGGGGGAGAGCTCGACCACGCTCGGAAGCTGCGTGTAGAGGCCAGTCGCCGCGCGCAGGTAGGTGTCCTTCGCGGGATGCAGGCGCACTCCCAGTCGGGGATCGGCTTCGACGCGGTCGGTGAGCGAGTCGCTCACCACCCGCACTCCGGGCTGGATCCGCAGGATGCCGCTCTCCCAGCGGGGCTCGACGTAGACGGCGCCCTTGAGGCGAAGGATGTCTTCGTGGGCGGTGAGCCCGCGCGCGAGCAGCTCGGACTCGTCGGCCACTTCGCTCCACGCCCGCCCGGTGTCGACGTCGATGCGGTCGTGCGTGCCGATCAGCTCTCCGCCGACCGCCACCGTCAGGCGGTCCGCAACGGTGACCTGCCCATCCTCGCGGAGCGCGAGCGTTTGTGTGGAGTGCGTCGAGCTGGCGTCGGGAAGATCGCCTGAGATACGGTAGTGCGTGAACGCAAGGCTGCCCCGTAGGCTGTCGCGGGGCCGAGCCCCGAGGTGCTGTAGGGCAGCGACCTGAAACTGGCGGTTGTACTTGAATTCCGGGTTGGTGGACTGCTCGAAGGCGTCGAGCTGGGTGGGCTCGCCGGCGTAGCGGACGTAGGCGTCACCGGCGCCCAGACCGACGATCGACCAATGCCGGTGTTTGAGATCGGTGTGCTCGAGCCGCCCAAACCAGTCCGAGAACACCGGAAAGCTGGTGTACTGCAAGCTCGAGCTGGAGAACAGGTCGAGGTAGCTCCGGCGGGCGTTGGCGCGGAGCACCCAGCTGGGCCGGTCCGGCTTGGTGAGCGGTGCTTCGATGCCGCCTGCCGCCATGATCGCAGAGAGGTTGGCTGAGCCATGCACGCGATCGGGGACCTTCCAGCCGCTGCTGGCGTCGACGATGGCGCCGGTCGCGTCTCCGAAGCGCGAGGCGAACGTCGAGGGGTAGAGGGTGAGCTCGTCGACGATCCGGGTCGGCAGCACCGAGGCGTAGTTGTTGTAGTGGAAGAGGGTGGGGAGCTCGATGCCGTCGAAGTAGGTGCGGTTGTCGCCGGGAAACGAACCACGGACAGCGATGTCGCCAGCCTTTGGAGAGTACTCGGGGGTCTGGGCTACACCCGGCAGGGACTGGATCAGGCGGATGGCGTCGTCGTAGGTGCCGGGGGTCCGGCTCACCCGTTCGCTGTCGAGCCGCTGCTCGGCCACGACAGGCTCGTCTCGCCGCGCCTCGACCACCACCTCACCCTCACCCGCACCGCGCCGCAGCCAGATCCGCCAGGGCGCGTCGGGCCCTGAACGCGCAGCGCCGGGCGTGCGAGCCGGCGGTGCGGGGACAGGCGGGATCGGGGTCTGAAGCGAGAGCGGCGCGAACCCGCGAGCGTGGACCTCAAGGGCCATGCCGGCCGGGACGTTGAGCACGAACCGGCCCGACGCGTCCGTCTCCACGATCGTGCCGTCGGAGAGCACGAGGGTGGACGCCACCCCGGCGCCCGTGCCCTGCTCCAGCACACGACCGCGCAGCTCAAGCGGCGCTTCGTCCGCAGCGAACACCGCCGGGCAGACGAGCAGCGCCAACAACACTGACGCTGTCAACGGATCTCCCCGTCCAGAACGACGGTCCGGCCCGCCACGTCAGCCCGCGCGCACCAGCCCTCCGCCATCGGGCCGAAGTCGAAGGCTACCCCCGCGGTGTTCCCGCACAGCTCAGGCGACCCGGTCGCATCGTTCACGGCAGAGATCGCTCCGAGGGTGATCCCTGCGGTCCCGTCGGCCTCGGCGACGGTGGCGGCGAAGGGGCCCTGCAGGGAGCCGTCGACGGGCTCCGCGGAGTCGGTCACCAGAATCCGGCCGTGTGTGTAGAGGAGCGGGCCCTCTACGTCTACGGCCACGTCGAGCCAGAACCAGGTGTTGTTCCCGAGTCCGTCGAACGCGAGCGCGAGGATGGTGTAGATCCCGGGCTCGGCCGGGGTGGTGCTCTCGACCTCGTTGTCGCGGTCGAGCACCGCGGTTCCAGCGAACCAGTCCGTCGTTCGACGGTCCAACTCCGCGAACTGCCCGCCGGTGGCCATCCAGTGTACGGTGAGCCCCTCCGCCACCCCCAGCGTCAGCCGAGCGGCGCCGCCAGCCGGGACCGGGGCGTCGTCCCCGGGCACCACGGCCTCACGGTCCGCGATTGAGTCCGAGATCTGCGAGATGTCCAGGTTCACTGTGGCGCGGGAGAATCCGTCGATCGTCGGGGTGACCGCGCTGGACTGAACGTCGATGCGGGCGGACTCGGACGCTGAGATCGCGGAACTATCGGCGGAGGTCGCGGTCAGTTGGACCGAACCCGGTAGCTCGATCTCGAGACCGGCCGACTGACCGGTGGCGGTCGCGGCCGGGTCGGTGGCGTCCGTCCAGAGGAGATCGGGGGGGACGTCGTGCCACGCCCCCAGCCCCGACCACACCGCGGCGCGGAGCCGGGTTGTGCCCGAGGCCTCTGTGTTGGCGCTGATGCCCGCCACACGCATGCTGGCGAGATCGCGGCGGTCCTCGACGAATGGAGCCTGACAGCCGAGGGGGACCGCCAGAAGCAGCGCGAGGATGGGCAGCACTCGCGGGGCTTAGCCCGAAAGCGGGGTGGGTGGGGGTGCGGCGAAGCTCTGTTCGGGCCCGACTATTCGTCCGCCCCCCCCCTGTCAGAACGCCGGAACCACCAGCACCGCGCTGACCTGCCCGACATCGTTCAGCCCGAACCCGCCGGCGATCAGCAAGGCGCCGTCGGCCAGCACGCTCATCGAGCACCCGGGGCGCTCGCGGTCCAGCGGCACTTCGAGCAACGTTCCTTCGTGCAGATCGACGAGCTCCACGCTGTCGCTGCCGGAGGTCTCGCCGGAGTCCGACCAGCCGCACCCCACGGCCTCGACCAGAGGGTCGATCCAGGGCGCGACGTTCGCCCGCGTGCGGCCCTGAGCGAGCGTGCCCCCCCGACGAAAGCTCGAGTTGGTGGTGTCGAACACCCAGGTCTGGGCTTGGACCTCTCCCTCGTCGGTCACGCCGCCCACGATCCACGCGTCCCCGTCGCGCGCGATCACCGTGGCGCTTGCCACGAACTGCTCGCCTGAACCGTCGCCGATGGCGGCGAACGCGACGGCGCCCTCGTCCGGGTAGGAGAAAAAGCCGGTGCTGCCGCCGTCCTTTCCAAGGACGAATACGCGGTCACCCCCGACCCCAACGCATCCTCGCACGTCGCGGTTGTCCAACCCCTGCACGCTGACCGCCTCGAAGGTCCATGCCGTCGCGCCGAATCGGGCGATGTCGACGGTCGAGGGGCCGTCCCGCGTATCCACCCCTCCCATCACCGCCCCCTTTTGCGGACCGCTCAGGCCGATGCAGCCGCCCGAGTGAGGTGAGGACAGGTCGTTCTGGGCGGTGAGCGTGCCCTGCTCGCCTTCACCCCCCAGCGCGTAGACCCAGGTGTTGGACAGCCGGCTCCCGGAGGATGATGCGCCTCCAACGAGGAGGAGGTCACCGTCCTGCTCCACGGCTACGGCGGGTGCGATGGGGAGGACCGTCGCGACGGCGTCCAGGGCGAAGGTGTGGGTCAACGGGTCGTACACCTCGGTGGAGTCGTACCGCTCATTCCCCGTCGGATCCACTCCTCCGATCAGGGTAATTCGCCCGTCCAGACGGGTGTAGGCCACGTGCCGCGAGCGATCGAGGCTCAGCTCGCCGGTCAGCGGGATCGCCCGGTTGGCGGGCAGGAACAGCATGGAGATGGTCGACGAGGTGCCCGGCTGGACCACAAACGGCGCCGTGCGACCCACGCTCATGATGCGGCTGCCGTTCAGCCCGGTGAGCTCTGCTCGAACGACGCCGAACCCGTCGAGGTCGGGGAGGGAGGGGAGCTCGCCAGGCCAGGCCACCGTGGTCGACGCGAGGATCGCGCTGGTCTCGTGGCGGATGACGTCGAGCCGCAGCGCGTCGACCTCGTCCAGCGGATCGCAGTTGGAGCATGTCGTCGGGTTCACGACGGTGAGGGTCACGTCGGCGTTCGGGCCCGAGATGATCTCGATCCCCCGCGCCTTGCAGGCGGCCAGCAGGAGGGGGAGCAATAGGGGGGCCAGCAGGCGACAGGGAAGGGGAGGGGGCCGCACATCGTGGTGGTAACCGGATTTCGTATTAAACTCGGGGACATGCCCTCTGCCGCCCACACCATCCTCAACGGTCTCGCCGCACGGTTCGTGCCCGGCAAGACCGACAAGTCCGTCCGTTACTACTTTTCCGTGGGCGAGGACAAGTACACGATGGTCCTCTCGTCGACCGCGTGCGTGGTGACCGCCGGTCGCGACGGCGACGCGGACTGCGTGGTCAAGGCCCACCCCGACGTGTTCTCCGACCTTGTATTGAAGAACAAAGCGCCCGGCGCGCTTGACCTCGCCCGTGGCCGCTTCAAGACCAACGACCCGGGGCTGCTCTTGCTCCTGAAAGACTGCTTCACGCCGCTCTGACCGGCCGCCCCTCTTGTCCCCAGTGTTCGACGGGAGGTCGGACCGGGGATCCCCCTCTCCCGCGCAGCCGTTCCCCGGGCTGCCCGTCGCGCTCCCCGCGCACCAGGCCACGATGCTCGATCTCGGTACCCTTCGTGCGATGTCTGCGGCGGAGCTCGTCCAGTACGCTCGCGCCGCGAACGTCGAGAACCCCAGCTCGCTGAAGAAGCCCGACCTTGTGGCCGCGATCCTTCGCGCGCACAACGCTGGCCAGCAGAGCACCGAGGGGCGCGGCGTCATCGAGATCCTCGCTGACGGGTTCGGGTTCCTGCGGGCGGGAGAATACAGCTTCTTGACCGGACCAGACGACGTCTACGTCTCGCCCTCGCAGATCCGCAAGTTCAACCTTCGCACCGGGGACATGGTGGCCGGGACCGTGCGGGCACCGAAGGAGAACGAGCGCTATTTCGCGCTCACCAAGGTGGGCACCGTGAACGGTGAGGACCCGGAGAGCGCCCGGGACGCCGTGCTGTTCGAGAGCCTCACCGCCGTACATCCGACGCGCGCCTTGCTGCTCGGCGGGTCCTCCGCTGCCGCCGACGCCGCCGATGACCGCACCGCCCGCGCGATCGATCTGTGCGCCCCGTTGGGACGTGGGCAGCGCGTATTGGTGGAGGGGCCGGCGCGCTCGGGCAAGAGCACGGTGCTTCGCAGCGTCGCGCGTGGACTATCGGCGTTTCACCCCGATGTCCATGTGATGATGGTGCTGGTGGCGGAGCGCCCGGAGGACGTCACCGAGATTGAACAGTCGCTCTCGGTCGAGGTTCTGGCGACCACCTTCGACGAGCCGGACGCGCGGCATGTGCAGGTGGCCGAGATGGCCGTCGAGCGCGCCCGCCGGCTGGTGGAGCACAAGCGCGACGTGGTGGTCCTCCTCGATTCGTTGAACAAGCTCGTGCAGGCCACACACGCCACCGTCCCGGCGTCTTCCCGCCTCATCGCGGGGTACGACGCGGTGGCGGTGCAGCGAGTGCGCCGGCTGCTCGGCGCCGGCCGCGCGCTTTTAGAGGGAGGGTCACTCACCATGGTGGCCACGCTGCAGACGGACGAGGCGCTCGTGCGTGCGTTCCACGGGACCGAGAACGCGGGCATCGTGCTCGATGGCGATGCTGCCCTCGCCGGCCTGTTCCCCGCTTTTGACCCCGTCCTGTCGCGAACGCACCGCGCCGAGCTGCTCATTGACGCCGATGCGCGCCGCGCGAGGCTGAAGGATGTGCGAGACGTAGAGGGCCTGCTGCGCCTTCTTGGCCCTTGACAAGTGGTCATCAGCGGGTGAAACCGGCGCCCCGATTCGTATCCCCACCGACAAGGCGCCCATCATGAAGGACAAGATCCACCCCAAGCTCAACCCCGTCATCTTCGTCGACACCGGCGCTGGGACTGAGTTCGTGACCCGCTCCACGCTGACGTCGAAGACGTCGCGCGACATCGGCGGTGTCAGCCACTTCCTGATTCAGGTGGACATCTCGTCCGCCAGCCACCCGTTCTACACGGGCAAGCAGCGCGCCATCGCCGTTGACGGCCGGGTCGAGAAGTTCAACAAGAAGTACGGCATCGCGAAGGAATAGCGACCTGTACAGGCTGACCTTCGGGTCGGCCGCGCGCCCCCGCCAGGACCCCCCGGCGGGGGCTTCGTGTATCTGCTGTGCCCCTGAACCTCGGTCCCTGCCATGTTCCTTCGCGCTGAAGACCTTGAAGCCCGCCTTGGTGAGCTGGACCGCCAGCTCATGGACCCGAACCTGTCCGGTCAACGGGACCGCTACAAGCTGGTCACCCGCGAGCACTCCGAGGTCTCCAGGATGGTGGCGGTGGTGCACAGCCTACAGGCCGCCGAGCAGGAGCGCGCTGATCTTGCCGAGCTGCTGGCCGACCCGGACATGCGGGAGATGGCGCTCGTCGACAAGGAGCGTCTCGACGCCCAGATCCCGGAGCTCGAGCAACAGCTACGGCTGATGATGTTGCCGCCCGACCCCTACGAGGGTCGAAACGTGATCCTGGAGATTCGGGCCGGGACCGGCGGCGATGAAGCGGCGCTCTTCGCGG
Organism: Myxococcales bacterium; assembly: GCA_009692605.1. Classification (GTDB taxonomy): domain Bacteria; phylum Myxococcota_A; class UBA796; order UBA796; family SXON01; genus CAIUMM01. The sequence goes on along the minus strand of SHYV01000031.1, from coordinate 1,320 downwards.
GTGACCTCTTCCGCATGTACATGCGCTACGCCGATACCAAGCGGTGGAAGACCGAGATCCTGTCCAGCTCCGAGATCACGGTCGCCGGCTCGGCGAACGGCTTCAAGGAGGTCATCTGCCTCATCACCGGCCACACCGTCTACAGCCACCTCAAGTACGAGGCCGGTGTTCATCGTGTGCAACGCGTGCCGGTCACCGAGACGCAGGGCCGGGTCCACACGTCGGCCGCCACGGTCGCGCTGCTCCCCGAGGCGGATGAGGTGGAGATCAAGATCAAGGAAGGCGACATCCGCACGGACGTGTTCCGCGCGGGCGGCCCGGGTGGCCAGAGCGTCAATACCACCGACTCGGCGGTGCGGCTGACCCACATCCCCACTGGCCTCGTGGTGATCTGCCAGGACGAGAAATCTCAGACCAAGAACAAGGCAAAGGCGCTGAAGGTGCTCTCAGCGCGCTTGTTGGAGCGCGAGCGCTCTCAGCAGGCCGCGATTGAAGCCGCGGACCGAAAGTCGCAGGTGGGGTCCGGAGACCGCTCTGAGCGGATCCGCACGTACAACTTTCCGCAGAACCGCCTCACCGATCACCGCGTCACGGGCGCGGACGGCTCGACGTTCACGCTTTACAAGCTGGACAAGATCATCACCGGCGACCTCGAGGAGGTGATCACCGGGGTCACCGGGCACTTTCAGGCCGAGGCGCTCCGGGCCGCCGAGCACGGCGGGTGATCCCCCTGGTCGAGGTGCTCCAGCGCACGACGACTTTTTTTGAGGGAAGAGGCATCCCGAGCGCACGTCTTGATGCCCAGCTGCTTTTGGGGCACGTGCTCCAGCTCGACCGGGTGAAGCTCTACCTGAACTTCGATCGGCTGGTCACCGAGCCTGAGCTTGAGACCCTTCGGGGGCTGGTGCGCAGGCGAGGGGAGCGAGAGCCGCTGGCCTGGGTGATCGGCGTGAAGGAGTTCTACGGGCGGGACTTCATCGTGGGACCGGGGGTGCTCGTGCCGCGACCGGACACCGAGACGCTGATCGAGGTACTGCTGGTGGAGCTGGCCGGGGGGCGGAAGACGGGAGGCGTCCGGCCCGCCTCTTCGGCCGGCGCTGCGGCGGGCGCTGCCGCTGGCGCTGACGCGGGCGTTCGGAGGCCTGCCATCCAAAAGAAGGAGCTCCCGTGGTCTGCGAGCGCTGGACCGGTCGCGGCGGAGATGGCCGAGCTCGCCGCCTCCCCCGGCCCCCCCGGCCCCCCCGGCCCCGCAGCTTCAGGCGCGCCAAGCCCGGAGGCGCCGCTTTTCGTTGCGGACGTGGGCAGCGGCAGCGGGTGCAT